>NZ_JBEYBS010000008.1:251888-283555 GCF_040632375.1 Streptomyces sp. NPDC019396
TTTTATTCCCCTGCCGCTGGGGTGGTGGGGGGCGCGTTCCCCGCAACAAACTACTTCTTTTCGTGGGTCCCCATCGAGTTGCCGGGGTGCCCGGACGCGTACGCGTCCGGGCCGCCGTCATCGTTCCGCCGCTACCAGGTGAAACCTTCCTGCACGTCCATGCAGGCCGTGGTGTCACCGCCGTTGAGCGGGCGGGCCGACTCCGGCGCCTTGCCGTTGTCCGTGGCCGCCGCCTTCGGATACGCGTTGCCGTCGCGCCAGTCGGCGCCGACCACCAGCGTCACCCCTGACACCTCGGTGGACTTCTTCACCGAGGTGACCGGGATGCCGAGAGCCTTGGCGACCGCCTGTGCGTCGCCCTCCAGCTCGGCGCTCGGGAAGAACACGGCAGTGCGCTCCAGCGGATCGGCCTGCTGCTTGCCCGCGCTGGCCCGGGTGAATCCCTTGCCCGCGAGCACTTCGGTGATGTCCGTGGCCCGGCCCTGCGCGGCGCCCAACTCATCGGTATAGGTGCCGTTTCGCACCTGTACCCCGATCTGTGCGCCCGGGGCGGCCGGGTCCTTCGACGGCGCCGCGGCCTTGCGCTTGGACGCCTTGCCGTCCAGCGGGATGTCCTCCCGTATCGCCCGGAAGACCTGCTCCGCGTCCGGCTGCTTGGGCTCCACCTTGCCCGCGAAACCGGGCCGCTGGGTGTAGAAGTTCGGCATCGTGGTCATGGTGATGCGCCCGGTCGGCACAAGCTTCAGCTCTTCGGCGAGGTCGTAGAGCTTCCCCACGGTGTCCAGGCCCGTGTCCACGGTCAGCGCGGACGTCGCGGCCTCGGCGAGGGAGCGGAGCTTGTTCGGGTCGGTGAGCTTGGTGCTCTTGCGCAGCTCCCTGACCATCGAGTTCATGTACATGTGCTGGGCGTGGGTACGGGCCAGATCGGTGCCGTCCTCGAACCCGTACCGTGTGCGCAGCCATTGCAACGCCTGCTCACCCTTGATCGGGTGCGTGCCCTCGGCCAGCTTCAGACCGGAGCCCTTGCCGTCCGAGGTGCGGGAGTGGACGTTGTCCTTGACGCAGACCGGTACACCGCCGATCGCGTCGGCCATCGAGACCACTCCGGCGAAGTCGACCATCATGAAGTGGTCGATGGTGATGCCGGTGAGCTGGTACCAGGTCGCCACCGTGCAGCCGGGGCCGCCGCGGTCGAGCGACTCGTTGGTGAGCTTCCAGCCGGTGGCCTTGTAGGTCTTCCCGGTGTCGCGTTCGGTGCACTCGGGGATCTTCAGCACGGTGTCCCGCGGCATGCTGACCACCGACATGTTGCTGCGGTCGGCGGACACGTGCAGGAGCATCTGCACGTCCGCGAGCGGCGGTCCGTCGAAGGTTTCCCGGGCCCCGCCGAGCTCCTGGTTGGCCTTGGAGTTACGCGCGTCGGACCCGATGAGCAGGATGTTGAGCGGTGTCTGGCCGGCGGCGTTCGCCCTGTGCTCGGCCATCGGGTTCTTGCCGAGGTTGAGCTCGTCCTTCTTGATGTTGCTGTTGAGGTGGCGGTAGTACAGGTATCCGGCGCCGGCCGTGCCGAGTATCAGCAGGGACAGCACGGAGGCGACCCAGCGGAGTATCCGGCGTTTGCCGCGCCGGCCGCTCCGGGGCGTGCCGCCGTGGCGCCGTGCGTCGGTCCGTGCCGCCGGACCGGAGCTGCCGGATCCTTCGCCGTCACCCTCCTCCTGTGGGCCGTCGTGCCAGCCGTGTTGGTCTGCTTGGTCTGCGTGCGGGACGCGCTCCCGCGTCCCCTCCCCACGCACGCTGCTCTGTGCCACCCCAGGTCCCCCTGTAGTCGTGTCAGGCGTACCAGGCGGCCCGGTGGTCCGGGCTCACTTGGCACACACCTGTTTGTCTGCTTCGACCTTCTCCACGTCCGGCGCCTTCGCCGGACCGGTGATGGGCACCCCTGCGCCCTTGAAGTCGGCCCCGAGGGTCAGGACCATCGCCTGCCGTCCCTCTGCGTTCACGGTGCCGGGCCTGAGCGCCTCGGCGGGCAGGCCCATGTAGTCCGCGAGCGTGCGGGCCTGATCGGCCTGGTTGGGGGCGTACTCCAGAGTGGTCTTGGCGATCTTCTCCGGAGCGTTGCTCTTGTTCGAGGACTTGAGCACGCCCTTCTCGATCTGCAACCAGTTGAGGGTCGCCTGCGCGGCACCGTTGGTGTCGCTTCCGTTGTAGACGTCGACGCGTACGTCGGAGGCGTCGGCCCGTGCGCCCTTGAGCAGGGCGTCCTGCTTGCTCTTGGCGGCCTTCTCCTTCTCCTTCTGCTTCTTCGTCACCTCGGTGAATGACACGTCGTTCTGCAGTGCGGTGAATACCTTCGGGGCCTTGTCCGGGTCCAGTACCACCGTGGCCCTGACCTTCTCGTTCGGGTTGTCGACCACAGGGACCGTCATGAACGCGATGTTCTTGAGGTCGATCCCCCTGATCTCGTCGGCGAGGGCCTTGAGTTTCGGTATGTCGCCGATCCCGCTGTCCACCGTCAGCGCCTTGGTCGCCGCCTCCGCCAGGTCGAGCATCATCGCCGGGTCGCTCAGGGCGTCGGTCCGCATCTTGCGGATCATCGACGCGACGAACTGCTGCTGCATCTTGATCCGGTCCAGGTCGCTCTCGTTGCCGAGACCGTGGCGGTTCCGGAGGAACGCGAGCGCCTGCTCGCCCTCGAGGGAGTGCTCCCCGGCGGGCAGGTCGAGTTTGGAGTAGCCCTCGTCCTTGATGGGCTTGCTCAGGCAGACGTCCACGCCGTTGATCGCGGTCGTCAGGGTCTTGACCGCGTTGAAGTCGGCCATCATGAAGTGATCGACCGGGACACCGGTGACCTGCTTGACCGTGCGCATGGTGCAGCCCGGGTCGCGGCCGTTCACACCGAAGCTCTCGTTGAACTTCGTGTCCGGCGAACCCTTGATGATCTTCGTCGAGCCGTCCGGCTGCTTGGTGGGACAGTCGGGAATGTCGATCTTCAGGTCGCGCGGGATGCTCACCGCCGTCGCGTTGGTGCGGTCCTCGGACACATGGAAGAGGAACGTCGTGTCGGCGTGACCGGTGGTGTTGTCCCGGTTTCCGTAGCTCTCGTTGCCCGCTCCGGTGCGGATGTCGCTGCCGATGAGCAGGATGTTGATGGGCCCGTCCGCGAGATCCCCGCCATTGGCCGCGTCACCCACGTCGACCGAGCGGATGTTGCCGTTGAGATGGTCGTAGATGAGGTAGGCGCCGACCGAGACGCCGACGAGGACGAACCCCAGGACGCCGCCGGTCCACATCAGCGCCTTCTTCTTGCGCGACTTCTGCGGCTTGCGCTTGCGGCGGCCGGGGCGCGTCGGGGGCATGTCTCCGCCCGCCGCTTCGGCACCGTGCGACGAGCCGCGTGACCGCTGTCCCGGGACGTCCGTCCTCGGGGCGGCGGTCCGCGTGGCGCTGCTGCGGCCGACCGCTCTCGAAGGGGTGGCCTCGGAGGAGCGGGGACCGCCGACCGAGTGCCCTGCGGAGCGATCCAGTCGCAATTCGTAATTACCAGTTTGCGGGTTGAGTACCCACTGGTCGGCGGGGTCGATATCGTCCGCCCGGCCACGGCTCTGCGCGTCCACGGTTGTCTGCGTCCTCCGTCGGTGCCACGCGAGGCGTCTTTCCCCCCTGAAGACGCTCGGTTTCTCGATCCGGTTGTCTGCGACTTCGCAGCCCTCCTGCACCGGATCGCGTCACACTATCCGCCCAGCTCAGCGGCGGGCGACGTCCGTGACAAATTCCACGCACCTTACAACCGGGCAATTTGCCCAAACCTCATGGACCGGTGGGCCGTGCCTTGGTTACGGCTTTACTCGCGGGGGTCGAAGCGTTACGCGCAGCCGCCGGAAGCGGCACTGGTGCCGGTGAACGTCGGCGTCGCCCGCGGGTTCGTCGAGGAGCTCGTGCCGTCCTGGTTCTGGTCACGCTCCGTGGACGTGTCGGTGCTCGACGTGGCCTTCGCGGGAGCGACCACCACCGGCTGGTCCTTGCGCAGCCGCTCGAAGAGCTGGCTGGCCTTCGGCTCGACCAGCGCGTCGCGGTTCGGATCCTGGGCGTACGGCTGGCGGGGCACGGTGAGGAACTGCACGCGGTCCATCGGCACGTGCCGCATGGCCCGGGTGAGGTCGAAGAGGTCCTTCAGGGTGTTCAGGCCGGGGTCCGTCGTGATCGACTTGGTGGCCGCGTCCAGGACCGGGTAGAGCTTCGCCGGGTTCAGCAGCACCCCGTCGCTCTGCACCTTGCTGACGAGAGCGCCGAGGAACTGCTGCTGCCTGCCCATGCGTTCGGTGTCGCTGCCGTTGCCGAGGGTCTTGCGGGCGCGTACGAAGCCCAGTGCCTGCTCCCCGTTGAGGGTCTGCCTGCCCGCCTTCAACGTGAGGTGCGCGTCCTGGTCGTCGATGGGCTTCTTCAGGCAGACGGTGACCCCGTCGACGGCATCGACCATGTCCTTGAAGCCGCGGAAGTCGACCACCATGTGGTGGTCGACTCGGACCCCGGTGAGGCGTTCGACCGTACGGATCGTGCAGGCCGCGCCGCCGTGCGAGAAGGCCGAGTTGAACTGCGCGACCTGGTACGCGGTACGGGTCCCCCCGGGCGTACGGCAGCTCGGGATGGTCACCATCAGATCGCGCGGCACGGAGACGGCGGTCGCGCTGCGCCGGTCACGGGCGAGATGCAGCAGGATCGTGGTGTCGGACCGCTGGCCCTTGGTCTTGCCGTACGAGCTGTTCCCGGATCCGGCCCGGGTGTCGGAGCCGATGAGCAGCACGTTGAGCGCACCGTGGGCGGCGGGCAGCGGGCGCTCCTTGTCGTAGCGGGCCAGCTCCTCCGCGGCCGTGATGTCCGTGGTGATGTTGTTGTCGAGCTTCCGGTAGAACCACCAGCTCACGGCGGAGACCGCGAGCACGATCACGGAGACCGCGAGGGCGATCCAGCGCAGCCGGTGGCGCTTGCGGGGGCCGGGGCCCGGGCGCGGGTTCTGCCCGGATCCTCCCGGGCTCGGACCGGGTCCGCTGCCGCCGGAGCCGTCGCCCCCGGAGCCGCCCCCGTTGCCCCCGATGCCGGACCCATCCGTCGAACGGATCCCCAGGCGTCTGATCCTGGCCGCGCCCATGCGCGCCGAACCGACCCCGGCCCCGGCTCCGCCGGGGCCGACGCGGGCGGTGCCGAAGCCCGACGGGGCGACGTCCGCGGGGGCGAAGAGGGGCACTGGGGGAGCCAGCCGCGGAGCTGCCCCGCCGGATCCCGGAAGCCCGTTCTCCAGGGAGCCGTCCCCGTCGGCGCCGGGTCCGGGGCCGACGGCGCCGCCCGTGTGCGGAGCCGGAACCTCGCCCCTGTCCGCGGCAGCCGAGTCAGCCGCGGCGGCTGCGGGGGCCGTGTTCTCGTCCTCCGGTTCGGCGGGCGCGCCGGCGCTGTCCGTCACGTGGGGTCCATCCTCGCGGTCGTTCTCCGTACGTACGTACCGCCGATCATGTCCCGGACCCGGCGCTCCGGCCTGTGGGCCCGGGGGGCCAGTGCGCCGTACGGGTGGACCTCACCGCGCGCGGTGGGTGACCCGCTCGCTCTCCATGCGCTTCTCCAGCTCCTCCGGGGACAGCTGGTCCAGGTTGCGGCAGAGCACCACCGAACCGCCTGCGGCCAGCGGCGCGTACAGACCGTGGGACAACCCTTCCCAGGTGTCGTACGCCTGTCCGGACAGCAGACGTGAGCCGGCCGTCAGACCGAGCTGTGCGGCGTCCGCGCCGGCGCGCTCCACGAGCTGGGTACCCGTCAGTTCCTTACCGCCCGCGACGGCGAGCGCGGGTGCCTCCGGGGCGACCGGCTCGTACGGGTGGAAGACGTCGGGCATCCCGGGGACCTCGACCGCGTAGTCGGTGAAGCCCTTGGGCGGCTGTGGGAACCGGCCGCCGAGCGGGCGCAGCGCGAGCGCGACCCGCTCCCCGGGGCAGGCGCGGGCCGCGTCGAGCGAGTCGGGGCCGCTCACCACCAGGTCGGCGGTCTCGGGAGCGCCGCCCACGTCCGCCACCACACCGACGGATGCACAGGCGAGCAGCCACACCGCGCTCTGCCAGTGCGCGGGCAGCAGCAGCGCCACCCGCTGGCCGGGTTCGGCGGAGAGCCCGTCCTGAAGGAGGTTGGCCGTCTTGGCCACCCAATTGGCGAAGGTCGCGACGGACAATTCGACGCGTTCACCGGTGGCGTCGTCGTAGAAGGTGACCAAGGGGCGTGCCTGGTCGGTGGCGAAGGCGGATCGCAGCAGGTCGGCGGGGGTGCGGTCGCTGGGGTTCATCCGCGCAAGGGTACGCCGCGCAGTCGGAGGGGGCCCGGCTGTCCCGGTGACGGCGCCCACGGTCGGGCCAACGATCCGTCATTTTCCCGGGCGGCGAGGGCTGGTGGCGCACTCAAAGATCGTGTTCATGCGTGCCTTCCTTGCTTCCTCGATCAATGTCGTGTGCACCGCCGCGCTGGTGCTTCCCGTCCTCGCGCTGGAGTCGGGAACGGCGGCGGCGGCCAACCTGCACCTGCTGGAGCCGCCGGGTTCCACCCAGTCCCTGCCGCTGTCCCGTATCCCCGGTGTGGAGCGGGCCGGTGGCGCGGCCGAGGCGCAAGGTCTCGCGCCGAGGGATGTCCAGCCGTTCTCGCTCCTCGGCGTGGTCTGGGACGATCCCGACGCCGTGCTGCACGGCGCGGTCCAGGTCCGTACCCGGGCCGTGGGGTCCGGCGGCTGGTCCGCGTGGCAGGCGCTCGAGGCGGACGACCACCAGCACGGCGCCGACCCGGACTCCGTGGAGCGCACCGGTGGCGGCCGGGTGCACGGGGCGACGGCGCCGTTGTGGGTCGGTGCCTCGGACGGTGTCGAGGTCCGGGTCATTCCGGAGCGGATCGTCACCGGCGCCGGTACCGGAGTACAGCGTGACCAGGTGCTGGGACTGCCGTCCGGGCTCCGTGTCGAGCTCGTTGATCCGGGGCGGGGGCCGGAGACAGCGGCTGCGGAGAGGGCGCAGGAGGCGGCCGGTGCGGCCGGTGCGGGCGGTCCGGCGCCAGGAGACGGCACCGTCCCCGCGACGCAGCCGGGCACCTCCCAGGCGCAGCCGGACAATCTGGGGGTGCTGCCGGGTAATCCCGCGACGCAGCCCGGGACCCCCCAGACGCAGCCCGGTAACCCCCCGGCCGTCGCCGTCCTCCCCGAGAACCCGGTCGAGTCGCTGAGCGACCCGCTCGCGGGCGAGGAGGCGAACGCGGTGCCGGGCCAGCAGGCCGCCGACGAAGCCGCCCTGCTCGCGGCGATGACGCCCGAAGCCGCCGCCGCCACAGCCGTGAACGCCGATCTCGCGCCGCTGGGCGCCGATCTGATTCCCGCTCTGGCCAAGGCCGAGACGGACAGCGGGGCCGAAGCCCAGGCGGACGCGAGCGTGCTGAAGACCTACATCGGGCCCCGCCCCGCGATCGTCACCCGCAGGGGCTGGGGGGCGGACGAGTCGCTCCGCGAAAAGCAGTTCATCTATACGAACACGGTCAAAGCCGCCTTTGTGCACCACACCGCGACGGGCAACACCTACACCTGTGCCCAGGCACCCTCCGTCATCCGCGGGATCTACCGCTACCACGTGGTGAGCAGCGGCTGGCGGGACATCGGCTACAACTTCGTCGTCGACAAGTGCGGCAACATCTACGAAGGACGCGCCGGTGGCGTGACCAAGCCCGTCATGGGCGCGCACACGCTCGGGTTCAACACCGACAGCATGGGCATCGCGGTCATCGGCACCTTCAGCTCGGCCGAACCGTCCGGCGCCGCGGTGAACGCGATCGCCCGGCTCACCGCCTGGAAGCTGGGGCTGTTCGGGGTGAACCCGAAGGCGACGACGCTGCTCACGTCCGGCGGCGGCAACAGGTTCCCGAAGGGCACCAAGGCCAGGCTCAACGTCATCTCCGGGCACCGTGACGGATTCGCGACGGACTGCCCCGGTGGCCGGCTCTACAACAAGCTCGCCACGGCGCGCAGCACGGCGGCGAGGCTCCAGGGCCGCTGACCGCTCGCCCGTCACGCCCCACCGCCGCACCGCCGCACACATTTGTGCGAACAGGCTGCATACACTGGCGGGCCATACGCACGAATCGCCCGGCCCCCAGCAGGAACAGCCAGCAGGAACAGGAAGCAGAGAAGGCATTGACCCAGGCTCAAGAAGCGATCCTCCTGGTCGGCGGCAAAGGCACCCGGTTGCGCCCGCTCACCGTGAACACGCCCAAGCCCATGGTGCCGGCGGCCGGAGTGCCGTTCCTCACCCATCAGCTGGCCAGGGCGCGCGCGGCCGGTGTGGAGCACATCGTGCTGGCCACGTCGTACCTCGCGGAGGTCTTCGAGCCGTACTTCGGCGACGGCTCCTCGATGGGCCTCGAGCTGGAGTACGTGACCGAGGTGGAGCCCCTCGGCACCGGCGGCGCCATCCGGAACGTGGCCTCGCGGCTGCGGTCCGGCCCCGACGAGCCAGTGCTGATCTTCAACGGGGACATCCTCACCGGTCTCGACATCAGGGCCCTGGTCGACACCCATCAGCGGTCCGGTGCGGAGGTCTCGCTTCATCTGACCCGGGTGGCCGACCCGAGGGCCTTCGGACTCGTTCCCACGGACGAGCAGGGGCGGGTGACGGCCTTCCTGGAGAAGCCTCAGACCCCGGAGGAGATCGTCACCGACCAGATCAACGCGGGCGCCTACGTGTTCCGCCGCTCGGTAATCGACGGCATCCCGGCCGGCCGGCCGGTCTCGGTCGAACGCGAGACCTTCCCCGAGCTGCTGTCCTCCGGGGCCCACCTCCAGGGCATGGTGGACTCGACGTACTGGCTGGACCTGGGGACCCCTCAGGCGTTCGTACGCGGCTCAGCCGACCTCGTACTCGGCCGAGCCCCGTCCCCGGCGGTCCCAGGGCGTCACGGCGACCGGCTGGTCCTTCCCACGGCCACCGTCGCGCCGGATGCCAAGCTCACCGCCGGTACGGTCGTCGGCGAGGGCGCGTCCGTCGGCGAGGGCGCACGTATCAGCGGCAGCACGGTCCTCGACGGGGCCGTGATCGAGCCGGGAGCGGTCGTCACCGACTCGCTGATCGGCGCCCGGGCGAGGGTGGGCGCACGCTCGGTGCTGTCCGGCGCGGTCGTCGGCGACGACGCGGTCATCGGCGCCGACAACGAACTGCGCGAGGGCGTCCGGGTGTGGTGCGACGCGACGCTGCCCGCGGGGTCGATCCGCTTCTCGTCGGACCAGTAGCCTCGAAGGCAACCCCCGACCGCCCCGAGGACCCGCGAGGAAACGACCCGTGGCTGGACGCTTCGCCCCCCGTCCCCCCGTGACCCGCGCCACCACGCGCGGTGGCGAGGCGGCCGTGCCGGTGCCGGGTCCGAGGGGCACGGCCCGGCCCGCCGCATCCGGTGCCCGGGAGCGGCGTTATGTGCCGCCGGGGCCGCTCGATCTCGGACTGGTGCTCGGTCCGCTGCGGCGCGGCCCCGCCGACCCCACGTTCCGCACCACACCGGACGGCTCGGTGTGGCGAGCCAGCCTCACCCCCGCGGGCCCCGGGACCCTCCGGGTGGCCGCACGTGGCGGTGCCGTGGACGCCGAGGCCTGGGGCCCGGGCGCCGAGTGGCTCCTGGAGCGGCTCCCCGCCCTGCTCGGGGAGGCCGACGACCCGGACGCCTTCGAGCCCCGTCACCGCCTCGTCGCGATCACCCACCGGCGCCGCCCCGGGCTGCGGCTGACCGCCACCGGGCTCGTCATGGAGTCCCTTATCCCGTCGATCCTGGAACAGAAGGTCACCGCCGACGAGGCGTACCGCGCCTGGCGACTGCTGGTTCGGAAGTACGGTGAGCCCGCACCCGGACCGGCGCCCGAGCACATGACCGTGATGCCGCAGCCCCGCGGCTGGGCCGTGATCCCGTCCTGGGAGTGGCACCGCGCGGGTGTCGACGACAAGCGCGCCGCCACCATCCTGCGTGCCGTGCGGGTCGCCCGCCGCATGGAGGAGGCCGCCGCGATGGCCCCCGGGGAGGCCCAGGCGCGGCTCGAGCTGATCCCCGGCATCGGCCCCTGGACCAGCGCCGAGACCATCCAGCGCAGCAACGGCGCCCCCGACGCCGTCACCGTCGGGGACCTGCACCTGCCCGGCATCGTCGGCCACGCGCTCGCGGGCGACCGGGACGCCGACGACGCCGCGATGCTGGAACTCCTCGAGCCGTACGCGGGCCAGCGGCACCGGGCCGCCCGGCTGATCCTGCTGAGCGGACGCACTCCGGCGCGCCGGCAGCCGAGGATGCCGCGCGGCGATATCGCGTCCCTCTGACCGGTCGTCCCGATGGGACGGCGCTCAGCGCTGCACGTCCCTCCGAGACGGCGTTCACCGCACGACCGACGCGGGGTTCACCGCACGGCGATGAACGTCTCCGCGTCCCGTCCCGGCCGATCCTTGGGCGGCTCGGCCGCGCGTCCGACCGCCACCGCACCCATCGGGTCCCAGGTGGCGGGCAGATCGAGCACCTCGCGCACCACCTCGCGGCAGAACATCGTCGACGACACCCAGGCCGAGCCCAGACCCTCGCCCGCCAGCGCCACCAGGAAGTTCTGCACCCCGGCCCCGGCCGCGACGACGAACATCTCGCGTTCCGCCGAGTCCCGGCGCTCGTCGCCGTAGCTGTGCGAGCCGTCCATCACCAGGCAGGGCACCGCCAGATACGGGGCACGGCGCAGGATGTCGCCGCGCTTGATCCGCTTGGCGATCGACTCCTCCGACTTGCCGTCGCGCCGCAGATCCGCGATCCAGGCGTCCCGCATCGCGTCGAGCAGCCGTACCCGCGCCTCCGCGGACTCCAGCAGGACGTAGCGCCAGGGGGTGGTGTGATGGGGTGCCGGGGCGGTCACGGCGGCGGCGACCGCACGCCGTACGGCGCCGGGGTCCACGGGCTCGTCCGTGAAGGCGCGCACGGTGCGGCGCAGCGTGACCGCTTCCCGTACGGCCTCCGACGTGCCGAGCCGGAACATGTCGTCCGCGGCGACCCGCACCAGCGCGCGTGCGCCGTCGGCCTCCTCGGCCCGTCCACCGACCATGTGTCCGAGTCCGCGCACCACGGCCACGGGCAGCCCGGCCGCCTTGCCCTTGACCAGGTCGCCGGCCGCGGCGAGTTCGTCCGCCGTGGCGACCACCGTGGCGCTCAGCGGATTGCCGTGTGCGTCGGAGCCGCCCCGCAGATCGTCGAGCACCCGTACGCCCGCGGCCCCGATGGCGACATCGGTGAGGCCGGTGCGCCAGGGCCGCCCGAAGGTGTCGGTGACGATGACGCCCACCTCGACGCCGAGGGTGTCCCGCAGACTCTCGCGGATGCGCGCGGCGGAGGCGTCCGGGTCCTCGGGCAGCAGCAGCACCGTTCCGGAAGGAGTGTTGGAGGCGTCGACACCGGCGGCGGCCATGATCAGCCCCTGCCGGTTCTGCACGATACGCAGGTTCCCGCGCCGCGCCACGACCCGTACGGTCTCCGCGTCGATGGCGGCTTCGCGGTCGCCGGCCGGGAGGACCCGTCCCTCGGCCTTGCTCACGATCTTCGAGGTGACGAGCAGCACGTCACCGTCCACCAGGCCCGGCTCGGCGGCCGCGATCAGCTTGGCGATGTCATCGCCGGTCCGGACCTCGGGCAGCCCGGGCAGCGCCCACACGCGGTACGACGGCGACGAGGGCGCGGGCGGGGTGGACGGCGATGCGGCGGACAGGGACGGCGACGGGGAAGGCGAAGCAGGTGTCGGCGACGTCATGCGCGTACCTCGGTGGCGAGCGCCAGGGCCTCCCGCGCCATCGTCGCGGTCGCGTCGATGTCGGTCATCATCAGCGGCACGGCCTTGCAGCGGATCCCCGCCGTCTCGACCTCGGCCACGGCACCCGCGTCCACGGTGTCGACAAGCCAGCCGTCCAGCAGCCCGGAGCCGTAGTGCGTGGCCACAGCGGCGGCCGTGGACTCGACCCCGACGGCCGCGAGCACCTTGTCGGCCATCCCGCGCACGGGCGCGTCGCCGACGATGGGGGAGAGGCCGACCACCGGTACACCCGCGTCCGCGATCGCCTCCCTGATGCCGGGCACCGCGAGGATCGTCCCGATGCTCACCACCGGGTTGGAGGGCGGGAAGACGATCACGTCCGCCTCTCCGATCGCCTCCATCACACCGGGGGCCGGCTTGGCCTGGTCGGCCCCGACCGGCACGATCGCGTGGGCGTCGACGGAGGCCCGCAGCCTGACCCAGTACTCCTGGAAGTGGATCGCCTTGCGCTCGCCGTCCGCCTCGATGGCCACATGGGTCTCGACCCGGTCGTCGGACATCGGCAGCAGCCGTACGCCCGGCTGCCACCGCGCGCACAGCGCCTCGGTGACGGCGCTGAGCGGATAGCCCGCGTTCAGCATCTGCGTACGGACGATGTGGGTGGCGAAGTCGCGGTCGCCGAGCCCGAACCACTCGGGGCCGACTCCGTACGCCGCGAGTTCCCTCTTCACCTGGAAGGTCTCGTCCGCACGCCCCCAGCCCTGCTCCTCGTTGATGCCGCCGCCGAGCGTGTACATCACCGTGTCGAGGTCGGGGCAGACCTTCAGCCCGAACAGATGGATGTCGTCACCGGTGTTGCCGATGACCGTGATGTCGGCCTCGGGCGCCGCTGCCTTGAGACCACGGAGGAAACGAGCACCGCCGATACCACCGGCCAGAACCACAATGCGCATGAGGACAGTGTGTCAGTGCCGACCGGCGTGGCGATCAGGCGGTGACGGTCGCCTGGTGGACGGGGGAGCAGTGGGCCGTGTGCATCGGCATCTCCGTGAGCCCCGGGAAGTAGACGTGCAGGCTCACCGCCGGTTCCAGTGAGTCATTGACCACCTCGTGCACATATCCGGGTGCGAACACCCGCTGGGCGCCGGGCGCCAGGGTCCGGGTGGCCGTGGCCGCAGTCGTACGTTCCGTCAACTCGCCGTCCAGGACGGTCAGTACGCCGGAGGACCGGCCGTGGTCGTGCAGTCCGCTGCCCTGGCCCGGCACCCAGGACAGCAGCCAGACCTCGTATCCGGGGCCGGTGCGCAGCCGGTGGTACCAGCGGGCGGTGGCGTCGTACTGGACGAGATGGGCCCACTGGCCGCGGTCGGCGGCGATGGAGCGGGCGAGCCCGGCGAACTCGGCCACGGTCGCGGGGTGCTCCCGTGCGGGCTGGAGGAGGTGCTGGACCTCGAGGATGTCGCCGGCGATCTGTACGTCGCTGTTGCTGTTCATGGGGTGCGGTGGTTCCTCGGCAGAGAAGAAGCGAGTCAGTGCTGGGGTGTCGCGGATCCCGCGGAGCCCGGGAAGGGGCGAGCGGGGAGGGGGAGCCGGAGCGCTGGGGGCATCAACAGCTGGAACAGCAACAGCAACAGCGGATCAGGGCAGCGCGGCGGAACCCACGGAGGTGGGTCGCGTGAGGCGCTGCGGTCGCTGGCATGCCCTCCAAGGTGGCCAACAGGATTCAAGATGTCAACCCAATGACCGATTTGGGGGTAATGATTCACCTCATCCGGTTACTCCGCTCGGAGAAAGGTTTGCTCGCGTGTGAGGCCGGAGACATGGCGCAGCAGTCGCACTCTCAAACGCCGCCGGATCTTCGTGATCAGACTGTGATCCGGATCGCTTGTATGGCTGGATCGCAACAAGATCGAACGCTTCGGCGTCCTCCTTTTCGGAGGGCCGGTGCATACCGGCTCGCCCAGGGCTCGTTGAGGAGAGGGGTGTGGGCGTTGAGGAGAGGAGAACGGAGGGCGCGGGGTGCGCAGGGTGAGGCGATGGTGGCTGTCTTATTTCTTATGATTTGCACACTTTCCGCATGGCCTTGGTTCCGCAGGGTGAATACGGGGCGCAATAGCAGATCTCGGCTTGACTGGCCCGGATCCACACACTTGTAATTTCACTCGTGTCGTTCGGCCGAAATCGGTACCGGCTGCTTCACGGGGACGCAAAAACAGACGAGGGGCGCACATGACCGAGCTGTTCCAGCAACTGCTGGTCGAGGACGCGGAAGAGGAACTCGGCTGGCAGGAGCGCGCCTTGTGCGCCCAGACCGACCCCGAGTCCTTCTTTCCCGAGAAGGGCGGTTCCACTCGCGAGGCCAAGAAGGTCTGCCTGGCCTGTGAAGTCCGTTCCGAATGCCTTGAGTACGCCCTGGCCAACGACGAGCGATTCGGAATCTGGGGCGGTCTGTCCGAGCGCGAGCGGCGCCGGCTGAAGAAGGCCGCTGTCTGAATCACATGCGATCCGGCGCCATCCGGAGCACGGTCCGGTGCACTCCGGCCACACCGCAGACCTCTGCGGACCCTCCAGCTCAGCGCTCGGGGCTCCACCGCCGACTCCTACCGTTAGTGTGGGGGCCCGTCCCAGACGCTTCAGTGCCCCCTCGCGGGGTGACCCCGGCCGGAGGGCCCGTACCTCGATGTCCGCCACCCCACCCGAGCGTGTTCCCGCCACCACGCCTGAGTTCCCACGGCACGTCGTCACGGCCGTCCTCGTCTCGCACGACGGTGCCCGCTGGCTGCCGGACGCCCTCACCGGACTGCTCGGCCAGGAACGCCCCGTACAGAACGTCGTCGCGGCCGACACCGGCAGCGGCGACGACTCCGCACGGCTGCTCACCGAAGCGCTCGGCGCCGGTCGGGTGCTGAACCTCGCGCGCCGCTCGGGCTTCGGCGCGGCAGTGGAGGAGGCCGTCCGCACGGCCGGCGTGCTCACTCCGGACGATCTGCCCTACCTGAAGCGGCCCAGCGGTTGGGACCCGGTCACCAGGACCTGGCGCGACGACGCGTACGACATGCCGGAACTGCCGCACGGCGAACCGGTCCAGTGGCTCTGGCTGCTCCACGACGACTGCGCCCCCGCCCCCGACGCCCTCGCCGAACTGCTGCGCGTCGCCGACTCCGACGCCTACGCGGCGATCATCGGCCCCAAGCTGCGCGGCTGGTACGACCGCAAGCAACTGCTCGAAGCCGGAGTCTCGATCGCCAACAGCGGCCGGCGCTGGACCGGGCTCGACCGCCGCGAGCAGGACCAGGGCCAGCACGACCAGGTCCGCACCGTCCTGTCAGTGTCCTCCGCCGGCATGCTCATTCGCCGGGACGTCTGGGAGGAGCTCGGCGGCTTCGACCGCCGACTGCCCCTCATGCGCGACGACGTCGACCTGTGCTGGCGCGCCCATGCTGCGGGCCATCGGGTCCTGGTCGCCCCCGGCGCCGTCCTGCGCCATGCGGAGGCCGCCGCGCGCGAGCGCCGGACCGTCGACTGCGCCGGCCGGTCCTTCTCGAGGCAGTCGAAGGACGGCCGCTCCTCGAACTCCTCGAGCCCCTCGATCCCCTTCGCGCGCCAGGGCGCATCCCCCCACCGCGTCGACAAGGCGGGCGCCGTCTACACCCTGCTCGCCAACGCCCGGGGCCGTGCCCTCCCCTTCGTGCTGATCCGGCTCATCGTCGGCACCCTCATGCGCACCCTCGCCTATCTCGTCGGCAAGGCCCCCGGCCAGGCCGTCGACGAGGTGATGGGCCTCCTCGGCACCCTGCTCCGCCCCGGGCGGATCTTCGCCGCCCGGCGCAGGCGCCGAAAGCCCGCGGTCCACCCGGCCGACCTCAGGCCGCTGTTCCCGCCGCCCGGTGCCACCGTCCGCGCGACCGCCGAACAGATCGCGAGCAGCCTCGGCGCGGGCCGCGCCTCCGACTCATCCGCCTCTTCGGGATCACGGCACGGCGTCGTGGAGTCAGGCCCCGGCGGCGACGACGCCGACTTCCTGGAGATCGAGCAGTTCGCCCGGCTCAAGCGGATCGCGCGCAAGCCGGGACCGGTGCTCTTCGCGCTGCTGCTGCTCGTCTCGCTCGTCGCCTGCCGCGGACTCCTCACCAGCGGGGCACTCGCGGGCGGCGCGCTCCTCCCGGCCCCGGAGACGGTGCCGGAGCTCTGGGGTCGCTACGCCGACGCATGGCACCCGCTCGGCACGGGGGGCACCCAGACGGCACCCCCGTACCTGGCGATCCTTTCCATGCTGTCCGGGCTGCTGCTCGGCTCCACCGGCCTCGCACTCACCCTCCTGCTGGTCTGCTCGGTGCCGCTCGCCGGAGTGACGGCGTACTTCGCCTCCCGGCCGCTCGTCGAGTCGCGGCTGCTGCGCGCCTGGGCCGCGGTCGCCTACGCCTTCCTGCCCGCGGCGACCGGCGCACTGGCCACCGGCCGGCTCGGCACCGCCGTGCTCGTGGTGGTCCTGCCTCTGATCGCCCGTGCGGCGCTCGCGGCGTACGGATTCGGCGGCGCCGGTCACAGCGGCGGTGCGGAACGCGGCCTCGGCAGCTGGCGCGCCACCTGGGCCTACGCCCTGCTGCTGACCCTCGCGATGGCCTTCACCCCGATCGTCTGGCCGGTCGCCCTCGTGCTCGGCATCGCCGCCCTCGTGCTGCGACGGGCCAACCTCACTGCGTACGCCCTGCGCACCCTCGCCGCCATCGGCACCCCGCTGCTGGTTCTCGCCCCCTGGTCGCTGTCCCTGCTGACCGGTCCCTCCGGCTTCTTCCGCGAGGCGGGCCTGGACACCGGGTCCGGCTCGGCCGGAGCGCTCGATCTGCTCGGCATCAGCCCGGGCGGCCCGAAGACCCTCGGCGGCCTGGTGCTGATCGGCATCGTGCTCGCCGCGCTGGCCGCCCTGCTCCGTGAAGAGCGGCGGCACGCCATCCGCACCGCCTGGGCCGTCGCCCTCGTCGGCCTGGTCTTCGCCGTGTTCGCCAACAGCTCCGGCTGGGCGGGCCCGGCCACCCTCCTCTACGGCATCGCCCTGCTCGCCGCCGCCGTGATGGGGGCCGAGGGCGTACGCGAACGCGTCACCGCCCAGTCCTTCGGCTGGCGCCAGCCCACCGCCGCCCTCATCGCCCTCGCCGCGGGCGTGGCCCCGCTGCTCGCCGCCGCCAACTGGATGGTCAGCGGGGCCGCAGGGCCGCTGGAGCGGCGCGATCCGGTGCAGGTGCCCGCGTTCGTCGCCGAGGAGAGCGACACACGCGACCAGTCGCGCACCCTCGTGCTCGGCGGCAGCGCGCCCGACAAGGTGTCCTACAGCCTGGTCCGCGGCTCGGGCGCGCGGCTCGGCGACGCGGAGCTGACCGAGGCGGGCGGGAGCGACACCCGGCTCGACAAGATCGTCGCCCGGCTTGTCGCCGGCTCCGGTGCCGACCAGACGAGTCAGCTCAGCGGATTCGCGATCCGGTACGTGCTCGTACGGGACGGCGCACCGCGTCAGTTCAGCCGCGTCCTGGACTCCACCCCCGGTCTGTACCGCCTCAGCCAGCTCGACGGGAGCGCGCTGTGGCGGGTGGACCGCCAGATCGCCCGCGCCGTCATCGTGAGCGGCGCCGCGGAGCAGACAGAGCCCGTCCCCGTGGCCGCCGGGCCCGTCGAGGCCCACACCGAGATCCCCAAGGGCGCTTCGGGCCGGGTGCTGCGTATCGCGGACCGCGCCGACGAGGGCTGGCAGGCCACCCTCGACGGCCGTGCTCTGCCGAGGACGACGGTCGACGGCTGGGCCCAGGGCTTCGAACTCCCCGCCGACGGCGGCCGTCTCGACCTCGTGTACGAGGAGCCCGCCGCGCACACCGCCTGGATCTGGACCCAGGGCGCGCTCGCCCTCGTGCTGGTGGTGCTCGCCCTGCCGGGCAGGCGGCGCGAGATCGATGACGACCTGCCGGAAGAAGAGGTCGCGGTGCCCGCCCAGCCCGTCGAGGGCGAGGGACGCCGGGCACGCAGGCTGCGGGCGCAGGCAGCCGCGGAAGCCGAGGCAGGGGAGGCGACGACGGAGGCCGGGGCCGAGCCCTATGCGGCGGTGCCGCAGCAGCGGCAGGACGCCGACGGGAACGGCGGCACGGACGGCGGCTCGCCGTACCCGTACGACGAGCAGACGTACGGATACACCGACCCGCACAGCTACGCCGGCGGACAGCAGCAGCCGACCCACCCGTACGACCCGTACGCGCCCGTCCACCAGGACGCGTACCCGCACGACCCGTACGGGCAGGGGTACGCACCGGACCAGCAGTACGGGCAGCACCAGCACGACCCGTACCGGAACGCTCCGTACGACCCCTACGGCTATGAGACCGAGCAGCGTCCCGACGGGAGCAGCAACCAGTGAACCGCACGACCCTCTCCCTCTGCGCGGCCGTCACCGCTCTCGCCGCAGCCACCGGGCTGGCCGCGCTCACCGCGCCCGACAGCGGCGGTGCGGCGGCGGCCGCGGCGCAGACGTCCGCCCGGCTGCCGGTCGAGCGCTCGAGCCTGCTGTGCCCGGCGCCGAGCACCTCGGACGTCGCGGAGACGGCGTACACGTCGTTCACCCCGGCCGGCGCCGCGGGCGACACGGACGCACAGTCCACGGCAGCGCTGAAGCCCTCCGTGTCGACTCTGAAGGACGCCAAGCAGGACACCACGCAGGCGGGTGGCAAGAAGACGGACGCCAAGAAGGGCGCGAAGCAGCCCACTCCCGGCAAGGCCGAGAAGCCCGTCCTCGCTCTCAAGGACCCCGGCAAGCCGGTCGGCGCCAAGGAGTCCGGCAGCGACTCGCCGGCCCTGGTCGGCACCGCGACCGGGCGCCTCGCCCCGGGCTGGACCACCCAGCAGACCACCACGGTCCCCGCGGGCAGCGGACGCGGAGTGCTCGGCGTGAGCTGCACCGCGCCCGACACCGACTTCTGGTTCCCCGGTGCCAGCCTTGCCAAGGACCGGCAGGACTATGTGCACCTCACCAACCCCGACGACACCGCGGCCGTCGCCGACATCGAGCTCTACGGCAAGGACGGCGCCCTCAAGTCCCAGCTCACCGACGGCATTCCGGTACCGGCCGGGGCCAGTGTCCCCGTGCTGCTGCCGACCCTGACGGCCGACAAGGCGGAGGACGTGACCGTGCACGTCACCACCAGGACCGGACGCGTGGGTGCCGTGGTGCGGGGTGCGGGCGACGAGACGGGCAGCGACTGGATGCCCGCATCAGCCGACCCGTCCAGCACGCTGGTGCTCCCGGGAATTCCCAAGGACGCCACCTCCGTACGCCTCGTGGCCTTCGCGCCGGGCGACGCCGACGCCGACCTGAAACTGCGTCTCGCGACCTCGTCCGGCACGATCACCCCGGCCGGGGCCGAGGGCCTGCGGGTGAAGTCGGGCATGACCGCGTCCCTCGATCTGAAGGACGTCACCAAGGGAGAGCCCGGTTCGCTGCTGCTCAGCCCTTCGGAGAACGGCAAGGCGACCCCCGTGGTCGCCGCGCTCCAGGTCACGCGCGGCAAGGGCGCCAAGCAGGAGATCGCCTTCATCCCGGCGACGGCACCCGTGACGGGGCGCGCCACGGCGGCCGACAACCGCGCCAAGGGCTCGGTGCTGTCGCTGACGGCGCCGACCGCCACCGTCAAGGTCAAGGTCACGGCCTCGGCCGGTACCGCGGGGGGCCGGCAGGCCGTCCAGACCTACACGGTGAAGGCCGGTACGACGCTCGCGGTCACCCCACCGGTGCCGGCGGGGCTCAAGGGCGGGTACGCCCTGACCGTAGAACCCCAGTCGGGCGGCCCGGTCCACGCGGCCCGCACCCTGATGCTGCCGCAGGGCGGGATCGAGATGTTCACGATCCAGACCCTTCCCGACGACCGTGGCACCGTGCAGGTCCCGGCGGCGGAGCAGGACCTGTCCGTCCTGGACGACTGAGCACGGGCCCTTGTCCGGAACGGGGAAGACCGCCCCCGACAGGGCCCGACGACTGGGACGTCACTCCTGGCCGTAGCGGGGGTCGACGGACTCGGGCGAGAGCCCCAGCAGGTCCGCGACCTGTTCCACGACGACCTCATGGACGAGCAGCGCGCGCTCGTCGCGGTTCTTCGTACGGATCTCGACGGGCCGCCGGTAGACGATGATCCGGGCGGGCTGCCCCTTGCCGGCCGGCAGGGAGCTGCCGAGCGGCACGGTCTCGTCGGGTGACTCAGGCACCTCCAGGACCAGGAACTCCACATCGGTGAGCTGGGGCCAGCGGCGCTCCAGCCGTTCGACCGAATCCCGCACGAGATCGCGGAAGGTCTCCGACCTGCTCGCGGAGAGCGGCACCTGCGGTGGCGCGACAGGCCCGCGCATACCGCGGCCGTGGCGGTCACGGCGGCGTGGCCGCGGCTCCCTGGGCTCGGTCGGGCGGGGCGGTACGGGACTGTCCATCACTGACGCAGGGTAGCTCTCCGAGTGCCCGGGCACCGGGCCGTCGGTCCGGCGTGCGGCATGTCGCTTCCACCGGGGGACGGGTGTCTGACGGGCCGCCCGATGTGTCGGTTGAGGCGTTGATTTCGGGTGTCGCTTATTGAGCATTCCGGCCAAGCTTGGGCTCGATTCCCTACCTCCCCGCGACCGCGCATCCCGCCGTGATTGACGCGAAATGTATGGAACGGTGACCGGATCGCATAGGGCACCCGCGCGGCCGTGCTCGCTCCCCCGCAGGTCAGAATGGCCGCTCTGAAGACGTCTGTGCCGGTTGTCACAGCACGACACGGTGGAGTGACCGGGCGGAGAGTCGTCGCGGCCCGCTCAAGAGTGCGGTACCGTCCAACGTCGTGAGCCCTGTACGTCGCTGTTCGCGCACTGCGTGCGGCCGCCCTGCCGTCGCGACACTGACGTACGTCTATGCCGACTCGACCGCGGTCCTCGGCCCGCTCGCCACCTACGCCGAGCCCCACTGCTACGACCTGTGCGCCGAGCACAGCGAACGCCTCACCGCGCCCCGCGGCTGGGAGGTCGTACGGCTCTCCGACGGATCGGCCCCGGCCCGGCCCAGTGGCGACGATCTCGAAGCCCTGGCCAACGCGGTCCGTGAGGCTGCCCGCCCCCAGGAGCGGGCCGCGCAGGCGGGCGGAGGCGGTGGCGTACGCCGCGACCCCATGGAGGTCGCGCGGCGGGGCCATCTGCGGGTGCTTCGGTCACCGGACTCCTGAGCCCGATCTTCCGGGACCGGCTCCCCGGCCCGACTCCTGAGCCCGGCTCCCGGGATGAGAGCCCGTCCGACGACGGCGGGTCGTCTGTGCCCCTCCTTCGGCTTCCTTGGCACCATCTGTGTGTTCCGCTACGTACCCCTCTTCTACGGGTAGTTTGAGGTGACCGCAGAGACTTCAGGAAGGTTGGGCCGTGGCTGCTTCTGCTGCTGCTGATCTGTCGCAGATCGTGAAGGCGTACGACGTCCGCGGGGTGGTGCCCGACCAGTGGGACGAGTCGCTGGCCGAACTGTTCGGCGCCGCGTTCGTACAGGTGACAGGGGCGGACGCGATCGTCGTGGGCCATGACATGCGCCCGTCGTCGCCCGGCCTCTCCGGCGCCTTCGCGCGGGGGGCGTCGAACCGTGGCGCCGATGTGACGCTGATCGGCCTCTGCTCGACCGATCAGCTGTACTTCGCGTCCGGCCACTTCGGGCTCCCGGGCGCCATGTTCACGGCGTCGCACAACCCCGCGCAGTACAACGGCATCAAGATGTGCCGGGCCGGGGCGGCGCCGGTGGGACAGGACACGGGCCTGTCCGAGATCCGCGCCCTCGTCGAGGGCTGGATCGCCGACGGAGCCCCGGCCGCCGCCGCGACGCCCGGCACCATCAGCGAGCGCGACACGCTCGAGGACTACGCGGCGTACCTCCTCTCCCTGGTGGACCTGTCCGCCATCCGCCCGCTGAAGGTCGTGGTGGACGCGGGCAACGGCATGGGCGGCCACACGGTTCCGACCGTGTTCGCCGCGCTGCCGGTCGACCTCGTACCGATGTACTTCGAGCTCGACGGCACCTTCCCCAACCACGAGGCCAACCCGCTGGACCCGAAGAACATCGTGGACCTCCAGGACCGGGTGCGCGCCGTGGGTGCCGACATCGGCCTCGCCTTCGACGGCGACGCCGACCGCTGCTTCGTCGTCGACGAGCGGGGCGAGCCCGTGTCGCCGTCGGCGATCACCGCGTTGGTCGCCGCCCGCGAGCTCGACAAGCACCCCGGTGGCACCGTGATCCACAACCTGATCACGTCGTGGTCGGTGCCGGAGGTCGTCCGTGAGCACGGCGGCTCGCCCGTCCGCACCCGGGTCGGACACTCCTTCATCAAGGAGGAGATGGCCCGCAGCGGCGCGATCTTCGGCGGTGAGCACTCCGCGCACTACTACTTCCGCGACTTCTGGAACGCCGACACGGGCATGCTCGCCGCCCTCCACGTCCTCGCCGCGCTCGGCAGCCAGGACGGCCCCCTGTCCTCCCTGGTGGCCCGGTTCGACCGCTACCGCGGCTCCGGCGAGATCAACTCCACGGTCGCCGACCAGGCCGCCCGCACCGCCCTGGTACGCGAGGCGTTCGCCGGCCGGGAAGGCGTCACCGTCGACACGCTCGACGGCCTCACGGTCTCGACCGGCGACTGGTGGTTCAACCTCCGCCCCTCGAACACCGAGCCGCTGCTGCGGCTGAACGTCGAGGCACGCGACGAGTCGACGATGGCGGCGGTACGCGACGAGGTGCTGGGACTGGTACGCGGGTCCTGACCGGCCTACCCGGGCCCTGACGGCCTTGTGCGAGAGCCGCCGCCCGGCGGATGCGGTGATCCGCGTCCGCCGGGCGGCGGTGTTGTGACGTGTCGGGGCGGACAGACGTCCGACCACCCCCTGCCGAGCCGCGCCACCCGCCTCCCGGCGGTAGGCTGACGTGGCCTATACCGCATGTTCGAAGGGACGCCCTCATGCCGCTCGAAGCCGGTCTTCTGGAGATCCTCGCCTGCCCGGCCTGCCACGCGCCGCTCAGCGACGAATCGGCAGCCGACACGCCCGAGCTGATCTGCACCGGCAAGGACTGCGGCCTGGCGTACCCCGTACGTGACGGAATCCCCGTCCTGCTCGTCGACGAGGCCCGCCGCCCCGCGTAAACGCTGGCTCACGCAACGTAATATCATATAACGTCGCGTAACGCTGCGTCCGCCGCGCAGAGCCCGCCCCCGCACCCGTACGGCGAATCGGAGGCCCACCACCATGCTCGACGAGTCACTCCTCGACGCCCCGGAAGCCCTCGCCCGCGCCGATCGCCGCGAACTGCTCCGCGGCGCCGCGGAGGCAGGCGCGCGGGTACGCACCGCCGCCCGGCACGCCGCCGAGGCCGGGATCGCCGAGCTGACCCCCGAGGGCCGCCCGAGGGCCGTCCTCATCGCGGGCCCCGGCACCGCAGCCACCGGCGTGGCCGACCTCGTCGCCGCGCTCGCCGGGGCATCGGCCCCGGTCGCCCGGCTGCATCCCACCGGCGTCGCCCCCGCGGCCGGGGCGCTGCGCTGGGCGCTGCCCGGCTGGGCGGGCTCCGTCGATCTGCTGCTCATCGCCACCACGGACGGCGCCGAGCCCGGTCTCGCCCTGCTCGCCGAGCAGGCCTACCGCCGCGGCTGCACCGTCGTCGCCGTCGCCCCGCAGCGCTCCCCGCTCTCCGAGGCGGTCAACGGTGTGCACGGTCTGGTGGTGCCGATGGCGAACGCGCCGTACGAGCTGTACGACGAGACCCAGGCGGCGGCGAGCCCCGGCGCGTTCTGGGCGCTGTTCACACCGCTGCTCGCGCTGCTCGACCGGGTGGGCCTGATCGCGGCGCCACCCGACACGCTCGAGAGCGTCGCGGACCGGCTCGACCGCATGGCCGAGCGCTGCGGGCCCGCCATCGCCACGTACAGCAATCCCGCCAAGACGCTCGCGGCCGAGCTCGCCGACACCCTTCCGCTGATCTGGACGGAGGGCACCGCCGGGCCGGTCGGCCGCCGCTTCGCCGCCGTTATCGCCGAGCTCGCCGGGCTGCCCGCGCTCGCCGCCGAACTCCCCGAGGCCCTTCCGGCACACGGCATCCTCCTCGCCGGAGGCCTCGCGGCCGGGGCGGATCCCGACGACTTCTTCCGTGACCGGGTCGAGGAACCCCAGGCCCTGCGCGCCCGTGTCCTGCTGCTGCGCGACCGGGTCGACGGGGCGCTCACCGCCGCACCCGCCGCCCGCGAGCTGGCGCTCAGTCATGACACGGCGATCAGCGAGCTGGAGCCCGAGGAGGGCAGCGAGCTGGAGACCCTCGCGGAGCTGCTCGCCGTCACGGACTTCGCCGCCGGTTATCTGGCGCTCACGACGAGCGCGGGGGCCGGCGGCTGAGCCGACGCGCAGCCCCGGCCGCCACGCTTGGCGCCCGTACCCGCACCGGTATCCCACGGGCACCGTGCCGGTACGCGGACGCATCCGCTGACCCCACGCGGCACGCGGACCGGTACACGTGGTCTGGCCTCATCCACCACGGAGCTGCCACCCTCCAGCCATATTCCAGCCACTTATCAAGCCGAGGATCCCCGTTCATGGACCGTCTCACCAACACCGTGCGCCCCCATGCCTGGGGGTCGGCGACGCTCATCCCCGGGCTCCTCGGCCTCGCACCCACCGGCGAGCCCCAGGCCGAGCTGTGGATGGGCGCGCACCCCGGAGCCCCCTCCGGCACCGACCGCGGGCCCCTCAACGAGGTCATCGCCGCCGATCCCGTACGGGAACTCGGCGCAGCCACCACCGCCAGGTTCGGCCCCCGCCTCCCGTTCCTGTTCAAGCTGCTCGCGGCCGGCAGCCCGCTCTCTCTCCAGGTGCACCCGGATCCGGCCCAGGCCCAGGAAGGCTTCGCCGCCGAGGAGCGCGCCGGCGTGCCCATGGACGCCCCGCACCGCAACTACAAGGACGACAACCACAAGCCCGAGCTGATCTGCGCCCTCACCCCCTTCGACGGTTTCTGCGGATTCCGCTCGCCGGACGAGGCCGCCGACCTCATGGCGGGCCTCGAGGTCGACACACTCAAGCCGTACGTCGACCTCCTGCACGCCCATCCCGAAGACGCCGCACTCCGCGAGGTCCTCACCGCCGTGCTCAGCGCCGAGCGCGAGGAGATCGCCCGCACCGTCCATGACGCCGCAGCCGCGGGGGCGCGCATCGGCGGGCCGTACGCCCCGTTCGTCACGCTCGCCCACCACTTCCCCGGGGACCCGGGCGTCATCGCAGCCATGCTCCTCAACCACGTCGTGCTCCAGCCGGGCGAGGCCATGTATCTCGGCGCCGGCGTACCGCACGCGTACCTCTCCGGACTCGGCGTCGAGATCATGGCCAACTCCGACAACGTGCTGCGCTGCGGACTGACCCCCAAGCACGTGGATGTGCCCGAACTGCTGCGTGTCGTCCGCTTCGAGCCGCGCGACGTCGCCGTACTGCGCCCGGAGGCCTCCCCCTCGGGCGAGGAGGTCTACGACATCCCGACCGACGAGTTCCGGCTGTCCCGCTTCGTACGCGCGCAGGGGGCGGCGCCCACCGACATCACCACCCACACCCCGCAGATCCTCCTGGCGACGGCCGGGCGGCCCAAGGCCGGCGAGCTCAGCCTCGCCCCCGGCGAGTCGGTCTTCGTACCGGCCGGCGAAAAGGTCGAACTGTCCGATACCGGCACCGTCTTCCGTGCCACGGTGGCGGCCTGAGATCACACCCGCCCCGGCGGCTGCAACAATGGCCCGCCGTGCCGTGGTCCCGCTTCGAGGGGCGTGTCCGTCACACAGGGACACAGAGGCAGGCGGCACAGGGACATCACGGGCTTCGGCTTCGAGGAAGGACACCCCGCACTCATGAGCGCGTCAGGCGGAACAAGGGCGATCGTCGCGGCACTCGCCGCGAACCTCGCCATCGCGGTAGCCAAGTTCGTGGCGTTCCTCTTCAGCGGCTCCTCGTCGATGCTGGCCGAGAGCGTCCACTCGGTGGCCGACTCGGGCAACCAGGGCCTGCTGCTCCTCGGCGGCAGGAAGGCCCGCCGCGAGGCCACCCCCCAGCACCCCTTCGGCTACGGCCGCGAGCGGTACGTCTACGCCTTCCTGGTCTCGATCGTGCTCTTCTCGGTCGGCGGCATGTTCGCCATCTACGAGGGCTACGAGAAGATCATGCACCCGCACGCGGTCAAGGACTGGTACTGGCCGATCGGCGTGCTCGTCTTCGCGATCATCGCCGAGAGCTTCTCCTTCCGCACCGCCATCAAGGAGTCCAACGGCCCTCGCGGCAACCGCTCCTGGAAGGAGTTCATCCGCCACGCCAAGGCGCCCGAGCTGCCCGTCGTCCTCCTCGAGGACCTGGGCGCGCTGGTCGGTCTGATCCTCGCACTCGGCGGTGTCGGCCTGGCGATCCTCACGGGCAACGGCGTCTGGGACGGCATCGGCACCGTCTGCATCGGCGTCCTGCTGATCGTGATCGCCCTGGTGCTGGCCGCCGAGACCAAGTCGCTGCTCCTCGGCGAGGCGGCCGGCGCCGAGGACGTCGAGAAGATCAAGGCCGCGCTCGTCGACGGCAGGACGGTCACCCGCATCATCCATATGCGCACCCTCCACCTCGGACCTGAGGAACTGCTGGTGGCGACCAAGGTCGCCGTCCGGCACGACGACACGGCAGCCCAGATCGCGGAGGCGATCAACGCCGCCGAGGACCGCATCCGCACCGCCGTGCCGATCGCCCGGGTCATCTATGTGGAGCCCGACATCTACAGCGAGACCGCCGCGGCGGCGGGGCCCGATCCGGCCAAATCCCCAGGCGGCCCGGGCCCCGAGCTCGACCACTGACACCCGCCGACACGCCCCTGACATCGGCCGGACCCCGCCCGAACACCGCCCGGCAGCGGCCTGAACCACCGGTGACGCCCGGGACAGGCCCACGGACGGGCTGTGGCGCGCCGAGTCGAGCGGTGTAGATTCGTGACCAGAGCCAGACGTCGCTGCTGATGGCGGTCGGTCGGTCCATATTGCGAACCGGCCGAGGGAGAGAGGGCCTCCGACGGACTGCGCTGCGGGCGTCTGCGCGCGTCCGGGCACGCGTGTGTTCGTGTACACGTACGCCCGGTCCGCCGCCGACCCCGCAGCCGTCAGCCAGCCCTGAACGAGCCCAACCATCCCTCGACCACTCTGAGGAGCAGCTCGCAATGACGACCCTCGCCGCAGGCCAGGACTTCAAGGTCGCCGACCTCTCCCTCGCCGTCTTCGGCCGCAAGGAGATCACCCTGGCCGAGCACGAGATGCCCGGCCTGATGTCCATCCGCAAGGAGTACGCCGCTTCGCAGCCGCTGGCCGGAGCCCGTATCACCGGTTCGCTGCACATGACCGTGCAGACCGCCGTGCTCATCGAGACCCTCGTCGCCCTCGGTGCTGAGGTGCGCTGGGCGTCCTGCAACATCTTCTCCACCCAGGACCACGCCGCCGCGGCCATCGCCGTCGGCCCCGACGGCACGGTCGACAACCCCCGGGGCGTCCCGGTCTTCGCCTGGAAGGGCGAGACGCTCGAGGAGTACTGGTGGTGCACGGAGCAGGCCCTGACCTGGCCGAACACTCCCACCGGTGGCCCGAACATGATCCTGGACGACGGCGGTGACGCCACGCTCCTGGTGCACAAGGGCGTCGAGTTCGAGAAGGCCGGCGAGGCCCCGGACCCGTCCACCGCGGACAGCGAGGAGTACGGCCACATCCTGCGGCTGCTGAACCGCACCCTCGCCGAGTCCCCGCAGAAGTGGACGCAGCTCGCGTCCGAGATCCGCGGTGTCACCGAGGAGACCACGACCGGCGTCCACCGCCTCTACGAGATGATGGCCGCGGGCACCCTGCTCTTCCCGGCGATCAACGTGAACGACGCCGTCACCAAGTCGAAGTTCGACAACAAGTACGGCTGCCGCCACTCCCTCATCGACGGCATCAACCGCGCCACCGACGTCCTCATCGGCGGCAAGACCGCCGTCGTCTGCGGCTACGGCGACGTCGGCAAGGGCTGTGCCGAGTCCCTGCGCGGCCAGGGCGCCCGGGTCATCATCACCGAGATCGACCCGATCTGCGCCCTCCAGGCAGCCATGGACGGCTACCAGGTCGCCACCCTCGACGACGTCGTCGAGACCGCCGACATCTTCATCACCACGACCGGCAACAAGGACATCATCATGGCCACGGACATGGCCAAGATGAAGCACCAGGCGATCGTGGGCAACATCGGCCACTTCGACAACGAGATCGACATGGCCGGCCTCGCCAAGATCCCCGGTGTCGTCAAGGACGAGGTCAAGCCCCAGGTGCACACCTGGACCTTCTCCGACGGCAAGGTCCTGATCGTCCTCTCCGAGGGCCGTCTGCTGAACCTCGGCAACGCGACAGGCCACCCGTCCTTCGTCATGTCGAACTCGTTCGCCGACCAGACCCTGGCCCAGATCGAGCTCTTCACCAAGCCCGAGGCGTACCCGACCGACGTCTACGTGCTGCCCAAGCACCTCGACGAGAAGGTCGCCCGCCTCCACCTCGACTCCCTCGGCGTCAGGCTGACGACGCTGCGCCCGGAGCAGGCCGAGTACATCGGCGTCAAGGTCGAGGGTCCGTACAAGCCCGACCACTACCGCTACTGATCCGTCCGCGGCCCGGTCTCCGACCAGCCGCTGACCACCATCCGGTAGCAAGGCACCAGGCAGGCCCCCGCACCCCCGTGCCGGGGGCCTGCCCTGCACCCGGAGGACTCACGCACCCCCATGCCCCGCGGCCGCTATTCGCTCCACGATCCGCACGATCACACCCCTCTCGGTGATGAGCACTTCCACTGCGCCCCCGGCCCCTCCGGCTGGCGCTATGTCTCCCAGCTGACCTCCCCTTCCGGAGAGCACGCGGGCTCCGTCGACCTCACCCTCGACGAACTCGGGCGCCCTATTCGCCTCGAACTCAACGCCGCCAGCTGGCAGGTCCGAGGCGCCGCCCTCGACGGAGTGACCTGGGTCCGCACCGACCCCACCGGCACCCACGCCACCGAGGGCAATGTCCGCGCCCACGCCTTCACCGGCATGTCGCCCGCCTTTCTGGTCGCGACCTCCCGGCTGCTCCGCCTCACGCCCGGTGCCCCCACGACCCGTGTCCGTCTCGTCGCCTTCACGGACCCGGTGCTCGCCCCCCGCACGGTCGACCAGTCCTGGGCCCTGGTGAAGAGTGAAGCGCACGCCACTGACAGCGGCCTCCTGACAGTGGACGAGTACCAGGTCAGCGCCCTGGACACGGGCGAGCAGCACACCGTCCATATCGCCGGCGACGTCGTTCTGGCAGCCCCCGGCATCGAGCTCGAGGACCTCGAGACCCCGCCCTCCTCTTTCCCTGAGCTCTCCTGACCCGGGTGCCTCAGGCGGGTGGCGCGAATCCAGTCGCGGGAGGCGGCGCCGCGGACGTCTCAGCCGAATCGGCCGAAGGCGCAGGAGGAGCAGGCCGGGCGGAAGAGGCCGAGCCCGCGGACCGGGCCGGAACACCAGGCAGCGCAGGACCAGGCAGCGCAGGACCAGTGCCACCGGTAAACGCCGAAGCCCCCACCGCCGAGGCCTGAGCCCTCCGCGCATCCCGGGACTGGCGTTCACCCACCACCGCCGCCAGATACTGCGGAGCGGGCACCCCCACCGGAGCCGGCGTCCCGGTCCTGGCAGCCAGATCAGCGGCCAGCCGCTCCGCCAGGGAACGGCTCACCTCGGCATCGAGCTGACGCATCCGGGTCAGATACTGACGCACGGCCAGCCAGAGATCGTCCGGCACTCCGGAGAGATCCAGCTCGGCGAACCGCCCCGCCAGCCACGGCGGTGCGACCGGCACGGCGACGGCATGCGCCGTGGGCACCCGCTCCCGGACGACCAGCGTCCCCGCGAACACATCCCCGATCCGCCGCCCACGAGCCGATACCAGGGACGCGATACAGGCGACGACCCCGAAGGTCATCAGAATCTCCACCACGCCCATCGCACCCCGGACCAGAGCGTGGCGGAACCGGATGGGCCCGCCGTCGTCCCGCACAACCCTCAGTCCGCAGGCCAGCTTGCCCAGCGAACGCCCATGGCTCAGCGTCTCCACCGCGATCGGCGCCCCCACCAGCACCAGTAGGAAGGCCGCGATCGACACGGCCATGACCGCGGCCTCGTCGAGCGAGGCCGTCGCGATCGCCAGGGCTATGGATATGAACAGATAGGCCGCCCACACGACGACGAGATCGATCGCGAGCGCCAGCGCCCGGCTGGGCAGCTTCGCCGGCCGAAGCCCCAGTACGACCGCGTCCCCCGTCACTACCCCGCTCACAGGCCCACCCTCTTCTCTGCCCTGGCCCTTCGGCACGCCTAGTACGCCAGTCTGCCAAGCTGACCGGAAGAGCGCCGCAGGAGTTGATACCGCAACGGGAGCAGCAGCCGATCATGGATCTCGACGTCTTCGTGATGACCCACCGGGCGGAGTGGGACCGACTGGACCAGCTGCTCCGGAAGGGACGTGGGCTCACCGGAGCCGAGGCCGATGAACTGGTGGCTCTCTACCAGCGCACCGCCACCCATCTCTCGCTCATCCAGTCCACCGCCCCCGACCCGACGGTCACGGGACGCCTCACCCAGCTCGTCGCCCGGGCGCGAGCCACCGTCACCGGTACCCGACGCGCGTCCTGGCGCGACGCGGCCCGCTTCCTGACGGCGGGCTTCCCTGCTGCGATGTACCGCTCTCGCCACTGGTGGATCCCCACCGCCGTGCTCTCCACCCTCCTCGCGGCGATCATCGGCTGGTGGATCGGGACCCACCCCGAGGTCCAGTCGGCCATCGCCGCTCCCGAGGAACTGCGACAGCTCACCCGACCCGGTGGCGAGTACGAGACGTACTACTCAAGCCACCCCGCGGCGTCCTTCGCCGCCCAGGTCTGGACGAACAACGCACAGGCCGCCGCCATGTGCCTGGTGCTCGGAGCCTTCCTGTGCCTGCCGGTCGTCTGGATCCTCTTCCTCAACATGGCCAACCTCGGTGTCGGGATCGGCCTGATGTCCTCCGCAGGCCGCCTCGACACATTCCTCGGTCTGGTCCTGCCACACGGCCTGCTCGAACTCACGGCGGTGTTCGTCGCCGCCGGCACCGGACTCCAACTCGGCTGGACCCTCATCGACCCGGGCCCCCGCCCCCGCCGGGAAGCCCTCGCCCAGCAGGGCCGCGCCGCACTCGGCATGGCCATGGGTCTCGCCCTCGTGCTCTTCGTGTCCGGTCTGATCGAAGGCTTCGTCACCCCCTCCGGCCTGCCCACCTGGGCCCGCATCGCCATCGGCGTCCTCGCCGAGCTGGCCTTCCTCGCGTACGTCTACGTCCTGGGCGGCCGCGCCGCCCGCGCGGGTCAGGCCGGCGACATCGACGACTGGGAGCGGAGCGCCGAGCTCCCCACCGCCGCCTGATGTGCGCTCCGGTCCCCTGAGCTGCTAATCTCCTCTTCGCCCAAGAAAGTCGTTGACACGGCTCGACTGGGGAGGTAGATTTTAACGGTTGCCTCGGAGAGGACACGTCCCTCCGGGTGTCACCAGTAACATCTCTCTCGCTCTTGATGGGGACGTGATTCCCGTCGGAGCCATTCGATTCTTTATGCGGATCGCAACGTTCGGCCGATTAGGTCGGCCGAAAAGACTCTGATAAAGTCGAAACCGCCGAAAGGCAAAGGCCCTCCAACGGCCACTGGAAACAGAATCCGAACCGGGAACGGAACGGAAAATGAATCTGGTAGGGTTGGAAACACGAAG
>NZ_JBEYBS010000009.1:0-266068 GCF_040632375.1 Streptomyces sp. NPDC019396
GCACCCGCCACATACAACTCACCCACCACACCCACCGGCACCGGAACCAAACACCCATCCAGCACATACACCCACGTATTCGCCAACCCACGCCCCATGGAGGGCTTGGCGGCGGCCCTGGCCGCGAACTCCGGGCGGAAGCGGTGCGATGTGGTGAAGGTGGTGTTCTCGGTGGGCCCGTAACCGTTGGTGAGCAGCGTGCCGGGGAAGTCCTCCAGCATCCGCCGCACGGCCGCGGGTGACGGCTCCTCGCCCCCGACCCATATGTGCCGCAGCTGCCCGAGTGCGGGGCTCCGCTGTGCGACGAGGACGTTGAACAGCGAGGCGGTGATGAAGGCACTGGTCGCCCCGTGCCGGGCGACCGCCTGCTCGATGCTCAGCGCAGGCGACTCGCCCGGCGGGGCGACGACGACGGTGCCGCCACCGAGCAGAGGGACCCAGAGCTCGAAGGTGGAGGCGTCGAAGGAGTGCGGTGAATGCGCCAGTACGCGGCCGTGGGTGCCGTCCGCCCAGCAGGGGTCGGCGCACAGGGCAAGGATGTTGCGGTGGGTCACCAGCACGCCCTTGGGCCGGCCGGTGGAGCCGGAGGTGTACATCACATAGGCGGCGTCCTGCCCGTCGTTGCCGGGCAGGCTCCGGCCCGTGCCCGGCATCCGCTCGGCGTCGGAGAGCGCCAGCACCGTGAGGTCGTCGTACGCCTGCGCCCAGGCGCTCGCCCGCCGGTGCGCGGACGGGTCCGTGAGCAGGAGGCACGGCCGTGCCGTGTCCAGGATCGCCCGCAGCCGCGGATCGGGGCTCCGCAGGTCCAACGGCAGATAGGCCGCACCGCTCCTGAGCACGGCGAGCAGGGCCACGACCAGGTCCGCGGAACGTTCCATCGCCACCGCGACGTAGCGCTCCCGGGCGGCACCGAGCCCCTGGAGCGTCTCGGCCAGCCGCCTGGACCGGGACTCGAGCTCCGCGTAGCTGAGCCGCGTATCACCGCACAGCACGGCGATGGCATCCGGCGACGCGGCCGCCTGCTCCTGGAACCGGAGGGGCACCGAGCCCTCGGGTACCGGGTGCACGGGGCCCTGACCGGCCTTCAGCAGGGCCTGCCGCTCGGTGTGGCCCATGAGCTCCAGACGTCCGATGGGCAGGGTGGTGTCCGCCACCGCGGCGGTCAGGAACCTCTCATAGCAGCGGGCGAGCCGTTCGGCCGTGGCGTGGTCGAAGAGGTCCTCCGCGTAGACGAGCCGCCCCTCGAGCCCGGTGTCGGTCTCGGTGATGTCGAAGAGCAGGTCGAAGGCGACCGAGCGGTCCCGCCCCTCGGTCATCATCCGGGCCTCGATTCCCGGGATGCGCATGGCGGCGGTGGCGTTGTTCTGGAGGACCAGCATCACCTGGAACAGCGGGTGCCGACCCGCGGACCGCACCGGGTTGACTGCCTCGACCAACTGCTCGAACGGCACGTCCTGGTGGGTGAGCGCGGCGAGCACCCCGGCCCGCACACGGCGCACCAGCTCGCCGAAGTCCGGCTCCCCGGACTTCGCGGACACATCGGTGCGGACCACCACCGTGTTCACGAAGCAGCCGACGAGGTCTTCCAGTCCGGCGTCGGTGCGGCCGGCGACGGGACTGCCGACCGGGATGTCGGTGCCCGCACCGAGCCGGTGGAGCAGTCCGGCAAGCCCGGCGTGCAGCACCATGAACATGCTCGCGCCCTGCTCCCGGGCGACCTCCCGGACCCGGCCCTGCGCCTGCCGGTCGAGGCGGAACGGTGCGACGGCCGCCCGGTGCGAGGCGACGGGGGGCCGTGGCCGGTCGGTGGGGAGGGCGAGCTCCTCGGGGAGGCCGTCGAGGGCACGCCGCCAGTGGGCGAGCTGCTGCGCGAAAACACTGCCCTCGTCCTCGGGCGACCCCAGCACCTCACGCTGCCACAGCGTGAAATCGGCATACTGCACCGGCAGTTCGTCCCAGCCCGGCGCGGCACCGGCCAGCCGCGCACGGTACGCCACCGAAAGATCACGGAGAAACGGCGCCACCGACCATCCGTCAAAGGCGACATGGTGCACCACGACCACCAGTACGTGCTCTTCGCGCCCGAGCGACAGCAGCTCCGCTCGCAGCGGCAGCTCCAGCGCCAGGGCGAAGGGTCGGTCCACGGCAGCGGCCACGGTCCGTTCGAGGGCGGCCGACTCGACCGGACGCACGGGCAGTTCCAGGCGGGCCGCGGCGTCATCGGGCTCCAGGATCTGCTGCCGCGGCTCGCCGTCCTGGGCGGGGAAGAGCGTCCGCAGACTCTCATGGCGCCCCACCACGTCCTGCAGCGCCGCGGCGAGCGCCGGTGTGTCCAGCGTCCCGGACAGGCGGAGCACGACCGACGTGTTCAGGGATTCGTCCCGGCCGTCCACCTCACCCTGGAACCAGAAGCGCAGCTGCGAAAAGGACAGAGGGATCATGTCGTCCGGGTCTCCAAGCCTCAGAGCGTCAAAGAATAAGGAAGAGGGTGGTCAGGCGAATGCTTCGCGGAGTTCGTTCAGGTACCGCAGCCCCTTGAGCACGGTCGTGTTGTCCACGCCGAAGTCGATCAGGCAGGCGATCTCGTCGACACCGATGTCACGCAGCCGTTCCGCGATCTCCCGCACATCGCCCACGGTGCCGAAAAGGCCGCGCTCTTCGACATAGCTGTCGAAGGAACGGGCGACGAGGAAATCGATGTCATCGTCTTCGAGAGCGTCGAAGTCGGCATCCATATCGGGATCGGCATCGGTACCGGCGCCGGGATATCGGGCATCGTTTTCCAGCGAACGGGTGACCAGGTGGAGCGAACTCTTCAGGTAGTCGTGGAGCGGGGCGCGTACGGCCTCCCGAACCGCCGCCCTGTCGTGGCCCAGCAAGGTGTGCAGCATCAGGGCCACATGGCCCTCCTCGCCGCCGTGGGTCTCCCGGTGCACCCGCCGGTATTCGGCGATCTTTCCGGCCAGTGCGCCGATGTCCTGGTGGAGCAGATGCGTGAGCACCCCGGCACGGCTCGTGGCCGCGGCACGGAAGGTGTCCACGTCGCCCGCGCTGGTGATCCAGACCGGGAGTTCCGGCTGCACGGGTGGGGGGAAGATCCGGACCGTGGTCGGCCGGCCGGTCCCGTCGACCACGTCGGCGCTGCCACCGCGCCACAGGGAGCGGACCTGATCGAGGTGCTCCAGGGTGACGCGCTTGCGGTTCTCGTACGAGGTGCGGCTCAGGGCGAAGTCGACCGGGTGCCAGCCCGACGCGAAGGAGACGCCGGCCCGGCCCCCTGACAGGTTGTCGACCACCGACCATTCCTCGGCGATCCTGAGGGGGTGGTGAAGGGGCGCGACCACGCTTCCGGCCCTGATGGCGATGTGCTCGGTCGCGGTGGCCAGTGCCGCGCCCACCACGGCCGGATTCGGATACAGGCCGCCGAACGCGTGGAAGTGCCGTTCCGGGGTCCACACGGCGCGGAAACCGTGCTGATCGGCGAACCTTGCGCCTTCGAGAAGGAGTTCATAACGGCCGCCGTCGTCCTGGCGGCTTCCGCTGTCATCGGCGAAGTAGAAGAGACTGAAGTCCATGTGATCCCCCGTCTTACGTGGTGGGTGGCCGTCAACCGTCAGCCGTCGAGTTCCGGCGCATCCGCCGCAGCGCCGGCCGCGCCTTCGGGGCACTGTCGAGCCGCGCCACGAGATCGGCCACCGTGGGTTCGTCGAAGACCGCAGCGACCTCGAGCTCGACCCCGAACGCCGCACGGATCCTGCTCACCAGCCGGGTCACGAGCAGCGAGTGCCCGCCCAGCTCGAAGAAGTCGTCGTCGATGCCGATCCCGGGCACCCCGAGGAGTTCCTCGTACATCCGGCACAGGACCTCTTCCCGGGAGGTCCGCGGCTTCCGTCCCCCGCTCCTCGGACCGGCTCCGGGCGCGGGCAGGGCGTCGCGGTCGAGCTTGCCGTGTGGCGTCAGCGGGAAGCTGTCCAGGACGACGACGGCCGAGGGCAGCATGTACGAGGGCAGAAGGTCCGCGGCGTGGGCGGTGACGGCTTCCCCGAGGTGCGCGAAGCCGGGCTCGCCGGCGGGGACGCCGGCGTAACGGTCGTACCACCTGTCGTCCCCGTCATAGCTGCCGTCCCGGTCGTACCACCTGCGGGGCATGCCCTCGGCCGTGATCGGTCCCGGGCCCGGCTCGCCGCCCGGGTGCCCTGCGCCGGCGTCGCCGAACTCGGCGTCGAAGTGCTCCGGACCAGGCGTCCGGGACCAGCGCAGTGCGACCTCGAGCCCGAAGCCCTCGCCCAGCCGGACCATGTCCTGCGGGTCCACGCCATCGGCCGGGGTGCGGCCCAGTGCGCGCAGGTCCTCGCTCAGGCGGGCGTTCGGCATCCCCGTGATCCGCAGCGCGGGCGCATCCCCCGCCCGGGCCGCGATCGCCACGGCCTTCCGGATGCCGTCGACGGTCAGGATGTCCGTCCCCCAGCGCAGCCCGGTCGGGACTGCCGCCGCGCCCCGGGGCGTTCGGGGTGCGGTGCGCAGAAGCACGTCGTATCGGTAGCGGCTCAGCTCGTTGGCGCTTGTGGTCCGCTTCAGCCGCGCCTCGCAGGAGGTGAAGCGCGGCGATGAGGCGACGTACGCGGCGAAGAAGTCCGGGTCCACCAGCAGTTCCCGGTCCGCCGCCAGGCAGCGCCGCACGGCCCGGCGGTGCTCCGGGCTGCCCGGTACCGCTCCGGTCCTGTGTGCCGCGACGGCCGCGTGGAAGCACTCCGCGAGGCCACGGTGGCGCAGGTCTCCCACGAACACCGTGCCGCCGGGGGCGAGGGCAGGTGCCACGGACTCCCGCAGCACACGGGCGAGATAGTCCCCGCCGGGGAAGTACTGCACCACCGAGTTGAGGACCACGACGTCGAAGTGGCCGTCCGGCACTCCGGTCGTGTCATGGGCCGGCTGGCTGAGCAGTGTGACGCGCTCGGCGAGTTCCGGGTGCTCCGCGAGGTCGCCGCGCAGGTTCGCGATCCCCCTGGGCGACAGGTCGAGGCCCCAGTAGGACTCGGTCCCCGGGGCGATGCTGGTGAGCAGCAGTCCGCTTCCCACGCCGAGTTCGAGCACCCGCCGCGGTCCGAGTGCCTTGAGGGCGCGTACGGTGTCCGCCCGCCACGCACGCATCTCCGGCAGGGGGATCGCGGTGCCGTCGTAGCTGCTGCGCCAGCCGGTGAAGTCCTCGCCGAAACGGGCCGCGGTCCGGCCCCCGTAGAGGGAGTCGTGGATCCGGCGCCACTCGGCGACCGAGTCGACGTCGGTCCTGCGGCCACCGCCGGCAGCGCCGGATTCAGGCACCACGTAGGCCACGATCCTGTGGTCGCCGTGCCCGTACTCCCGTATCGTCACCGCCGCCCTTGAGACCTGGGGGTGGGCCGCGATCACCCCTTCGATCTCGCCCGGTTCGATCCGGTGGCCTCGCACCTTCACCTGCTGGTCGGCGCGCCCGACGAACTCCAGTTCGCCGACATCGTTCCTCCGGACGAGATCCCCGGTGCGGTACATCCGCGTCCCGGGGGCGCCGTACGGGTCCGCGACAAAGCGCTCCGCGGTGGTCGCGGGACGGTGCAGATAGCCACGGGCCAGGCTCACTCCCGCGACATGCAGCTCACCCACCGCACCGTCCGCTACAGGCCGCAGCCGTTCGTCGAGTACATACACCCGCGTGCGCCGCACCGGCCTGCCGATCGGCGGCGGGTCGGCGGCGCCGGTCAGCGGGCCGCTCATGGTGGCGCAGACCGTGGTCTCGGTCGGCCCGTAGGCGTTGATCAGTGTGCGCCCGGTCGACCAGCGGCGCGCCAGCCGCGCGCCCAGTGCCTCGCCGGCGACGACCAGGGTGCCCACCGTGGGCAGGGCGTCAGGTGACAGCACGCTCAGGACGGCCGGTGGCACGGTGAGGTGGGTGATGCGCCGCTCGTCCAGGACCCGGTGCAGCTCAGGTCCCGGCAGCAGACCGCGGGCGGGCGCCATGACGAGCGTGGCGCCGGCGGACAGCGCCATGGTCAGTTCCCAGAAGAACGCGTCGAAACTGGGCGAGGCGAACTGGAGTACCCGGGAGGCGGGTTCGAGCGCCGTCACCCGCTGCTGGTGGGCCGCCAGATTGGCGAGCCCGGCCCGTGTCACCACCACGCCCTTGGGGCGCCCGGTGGATCCAGACGTGTAGATCACATACGCGGCGCCGGCCGGATCCAGCGGACCGCCCCGCTCGGAGTCCGCGAGATCGGCCGCCGTGTGGCAGCGCAACTCCGCCCCGAGTTCCGCTGAGTCGAGGCAAACGGGCGGCAACGCGCCGGTCACCTCGGGAGGCAGTGCGCTCGCCCCGGTCGTGAGCAGCAGGCCGGGCCGGGCATCGCCGATCAGCTGGGCGATGCGCCCGGCGGGATATTCGGGGTCCACCGGCAGATACGCGGCCCCGGTCTTCATCACGGCCAGCACCGCGGTCACCAGCGCGACCGACCGGGTCGCCGCGGAGGCCACGATCACCTCAGGTGCCGCGCCGTGCCCGATCAGGAGGCGCGCCAGCCGGTTCGCCCCGGCGTTGAGCTCGCCGTACGAGACCACCTGGTCCTCGAACACCACTGCCGGTGCGTCCGGGTTCTTCTTCGCCCAGTCCTCGAAAAACCCCATCAGGGTGGGCGCCCCGGCCGTCGCGGTACATTCGCCGCGATCGGGTAACTGTCGAAGGTCGAAGGATTCCATGGGCGCGGGAATCGTGGCGGCACACTCCGCGCATTCCGTATATGCGGCGCACTCGGCGTATTTGGCCACGGACTCGTCACCACACGCTAAGGCGTCGAGCGGATCATCACCCACGAACGACTCCTCGCCTTGATCCTGGACCCGTGGTGACGCGCACGCGCATTCCTCGGCGTCTTTGACGAGGACCAGGGACTTGTCCGCTCCCTCATTGCGCAACAGTGCGTTTCGACACGATTCAGCGGCCGATCCTAGGCACGCAACGGTCTGTTTTCACAGTGTTGCAGATGGTTATGTGATCTTGTTAACGTTACCCGTCCACCGCGCCGGCTACGAAGGACCCGTTCTCGCGATGACTTCTCAGGACAGCGCACGATTAGGCGGCCTGTGGAACCACCGCAACTTCCGTCTCCTGCTGATCGGGGAGACAACCAGCAAGCTCGGCACCAGCGTCACTGCGGTGCTGCTCCCCCTGCTCGCCGTCGGCACACTGCATGCCTCACCCTGGATGATCGGCCTGCTGACCGCCGCCCCCTGGGTGCCCTGGCTCATCATCGGACTGCCCGCAGGAGCCTGGGTGGACCGGCTTCCGCGCCGCACCATCATGCTCAGCTGCAACCTGGTCTCGGCCACCCTGCTCGTCAGCGTGCCAGCCGCCTGGTGGCTGGACACCCTGAGCATCTGGCATGTGCTCGTGGTGGCCCTGCTGACCGGTGCCGCCTCCGTGTTCTTCTCCACGGCGTACTCCGCGTATCTGCCCTCCCTCATCGACAAGGCCGATCTGATGGACGGCAACGCCAAGTTGCAGGCCGCCGACCAGACCACCCGCGTCGCGGGACCCGGCCTGGGCGGACTCGTCGCCCAGTTCGTGGGCAGCGCCATCGGACTGCTCTTCGAGGTGCTGGCTTACGTCGTGTCGACGGTGTGCCTGCTGTCCATCCGCGCCACCGAGTCCCTGCCCGCTCGTGAGCCGAGACCGATGGTCCGCGAGATAGCCGACGGCCTTCGCTTCGTCACGGGCGACCGCTACGTCCGCACCATCACGGTCTTCGGCGCGGCGGTGAACATGGCGCTGGCCGGGTACCAGGCCACCCAGATCGTCTTCCTCGTCCGATCGGTCGGCGCCGCCCCGGGCCTGGTCGGAATGCTGGTGGCCTTCGGAGGGGCCGGGGGAATCCTGGGCGGGCTCGCCGCGTCACGGGTGTCCCGCCGTTTCGGCACGGCGCGCGGTCTGCTGTACGTCCAACTCGTGGCGTCGCCCTTCGGCCTGCTCATCCCGCTCACCCACGAGGGCCCGGGGCTCGCCCTCTTCGCCGTCGGATCCACCATGATGATGGCCGGTCTGGTGGCCTGCAACGTCATCATCGTCAGCTTCCGGCAGTCCTACTGCCCACCGGGGCTCATCGGACGCGTCACGGCGACCACGCTTTTCGTCAACTTCAGCACGATTCCCCTCGGCGCCCTGCTCGGCGGGGCGATGAACACCGTCCTGGGGCTGAGGCCGACGATGTGGGTGGTCTGCGCCGGCCTCTGCGCCACGAGCGGCATCCTGCTCTCGGCTCCCCTGCGACGGCTGCGGGATCTGCCCGTCTCGCAGCACGTGCCTGCGGCCTGACTCACCGCCTGCTGGACACCCCGTAGTACTGAAGGTCCTGAACACCGGGAACGGGCTGCACCGGGTAGCGGGTCGTGACGTATGCGACGGTGTCCCCGTCGCGGCTGACCACGACCTCGGTGCGGCCGGTGCTCAGGGGCAGGGCCCTGGCGTACGGTCCGGCAGGAGCGCCGTGGACACGGGGCACATCGCCCACACGCGCGGTGACCGTGGCGGGCGCGGTGAGGAAGGTGAGCACCTCCACCTGGTCGCTCGCGGGCGCGGTGCCCGGGCGGGGGCGCATCAGCAGGGGATGCTTCGCGGCACTGGTCGTGGACGTGAACTGCACGCGTGAGGTGATGTATGCGGTGTCGCGGACGATCCGGGGCCAGCTCCCCGTCTTGAAGCGGGTGAGGTAGTAGGAGGAGATGTCCAGGTAGGTGTGGCCGTTGTGCAGCGAGGGGGCGAACTGACTGCCCTCCGAGTAGTCGTTCCAGGTGGTGAGCTGCACCCAGTCCGCGCCGTCGGCGATCGCGTGGTTCCAGGTCGAGCGCAGGGTTGCGGTGTTGCCCGCCTCGTCGTAGACACCCTGGTTGGGCCGGACGTCCTGCACGGACACGGCCTGCATCCACTTCTTGCCGAGGGAGCGGGCGAGCTGGATGTCGTCGGGGACGCCGTCCTGCTGGACGTAGCTGCGGTTGCCCCAGGACGAGAAGGTGTCGCTGATCGGCGCGAACCGCTCGGCGTTCGCCCGGAAGTCCAGGAAGACCGGGACGAGCGCGGTGCCGATGCCGTGGTCGCGCAGCCGGTCGACGACCTGGCTCCACCAGGCGGGATCCTGGGCCTCGGCCTTGAACGGCGAGACCACGAGGCGCCCGTCAGCCAGCCGGTACGCGGACGGGGAGGCGGCGAGCAGGGCGAGTTGGTCGGCGAGCGTGCGCGGGTCGGTGTCCAGGGAGGTCATGTCCGGCATCAGTACGATGCGGAATCCGGGGTCGACGCGTTGCGCCGCGCGCAGCAGCAGGTCGACCCGCTCACGGTTGGTGCCGGTAAGGGAGAGGATGTCGACGGTGAACCCGTCGATTCCGGCGTCCCGGGCAGTCCTCACTTCCCTTTCCAGGTTGGCGAGTTGCCAGTCGCCGCTGCTCGGCTGCACGGGCAGGGGCCGGTCCCGCAGCAGTCCGCCGTAGGCCGCGTGCTTTCCCTTCTCGCCCTGGGGCGTGAGGTAGTTGCGGGCGTAGTAGTCCTGCGTGGCCGGCTCGTTGTCGAACGAGAGCGGGTACGGCGGGAAGTAGTGCGCGAAGACCTGGTGCGGGCTGCGGCGCAGCACGTCGGCGGCCGGCAGGTCGAAGGCGAGCGCCTGGCTCGGCTGCCCGGTGGGGGTCTCGGTGGCGGTGGGCTGTGGGTCGCGGGTCGGCCGGCCATCGGTGGGCGCCGGGGTCCGCGGCGCGGAGGGAGTCGCGGTGGGCTCCCAGTCGGGGGGCGGCTCGGTGGCTGGCGCGCTCGGCCGCGCGGCGCTCGACGGGGTGGACTCCGGACCGTCGGCCAGCCCGGCGCCGGCGGCCAGTCCGATCAGTAACAGACCGAGCACGGCTCCGAGTACGGCGCGTCTTCGGCCTCCCGACGGCTTGCGGTGGCGGTGTGCTGGACGAGCCTGGTGATGCGTCATGGGTGTCCTCCGCGGACTCCGGCGGGCCGCAGGGCGCAACCCTGGCGCAAGCATGGACTGTTTTGTGTGCGGGTGCAGCGCTGCCGGACGGGCGAATACGGCGATCCCCCGCCGACGGTTCAGGACGTGGTGGCGCCGAGCCGGTCGGTTTTGTGCGACCGCAGATAGGAGTCGACCTTGCCCTCCCGCATGGACTGCCACAGCTCCGCGCCGGCGCTGTTGTCCAGGAGGACCACGGACTGGCCGGATATGGTGTCGGTTCCCTTGGCGGGCGCGTTCATGAACACCATGGAGCCGGGGCGCACGTTCCTGTTGTCCCAGAGCAGTTCGCGCAGGTCACCGTCGCTGAGCCGGTCGTCGACGCTGACGGCGGCGGTGAGGTCGTCCAGCACAGCGGTGGCCTTGGCGGGGTTGGAGAAGGTCGAGGGGCGCATGACCTTCCCGAGCAGGGTCCGCAGGAAGTACTGCTGGCGGTGGGTGCGGTCGAAGTCCCCGCGGGCCAGGTGGTGCCGCTCGCGTACGTAGGTGAGGGCCTGCGTGCCGTTCATATGGCGGTTCGCGCCGTCCACGACGAGGTCCACTCCGCCGACGGAGTCGGTGAGGTGCTTGAACCCGTCCCAGTCGATGACGGCGAGATGGTCGACGCGCACCTTGGTCAGCCGCTGCACCGTGTCGATGAGCAGCGGCGGTCCGCCCCACGAGAAGGCGGCGTTGAGCTTGGACTTGCCGTGTCCGGGGATGTCCACCCACGCGTCACGCGGCAGCGAGACGACATACGCGCCGGAATGGTCGTCCGGCAGGTTGACCAGCATCATCGTGTCGCTGCGCTGGGCGCCGTAGGTCCACTGGGGGGCCTTGGCGTCACGGCCCGTGGTGGGCAGATCGGAGCGGCTGTCGACCCCGACGAGGAGGAAGGTCTGGCCGCCGTGCGACGGAGCGGGCCGTGCCGCTTCGGGTACCTCCGTCGGGAAGACGCCGGAGATGCGGTCGACCTTGCCGGTGTAGTGGTCGACCGTCCACCAGGCGACCCCGCCCACCATGAGCAGGCCGACGGCGAGCAGTGTCAACGCCCCGATGAGGACCCGGCGCGCACGGCTTCTGCGGCGCCGGGGCTGCTTCCCGGCGGCCCTGGTCGTGTCACCGGCACCGGCTTCTCCCGGAGTCCCGTCGGACACACCGGCCGGGCGTTCGGCCGCCGCTTCGTCCCGGTCCTGAACAGCGGCGTCGGCCGCATTCCTGTCCCCCACCACGCACCCCCGCATCGCCGCGATGCGACCCCTTCCGCATCGGGCGCACACTGTAACCATCGCGTTCGATGTTCGTACAGATTTCCGCCAAGCTCACCGCCCGGCACCAACCTGCGCACGGTATGCGGTTTCATATGGCACGGCACTTGTCGGTGACGTTCACGTAAAGGCACCCAAGCGAGCACAAGTTTGCCGTACCGTTCACCATCGTGTCACATGTTCGACGAATAGACGTTCGTGACACGGGTAGCTCACACAGCCGAACGTGCCTGGGGGGGTACATGTGGGATGTTCAAGCAGCTGAATCCGACCGATCACGCAAGGCCCGCTACCGGGCACGCGCTTCGCTGTGGATGGGACGCAAGTCCCGGTGGTATGTGTCCGCTTCGCTGATCACCGACCTTGTCGGCGCCGGCGTGCCGGTGGGGCTGATGCTCTACGTCACCCACCAGCCGTGGGCCGTGGCGAGCGGCATCGTCGCCGGGTTCGCCTGGGCCGGCGTCCAGTCGTTCCGTTCGCGCTACGCGGCCCGGGCCATAGGCGAGGACCGGGGGGCGCTTCCGGTGCTCCACGACTGGTTCATCCTGCTGGGGGTGCTTGCGGTGGGGCACGCCGCGACGGGGGTGCGGCTGCGCGCGCCGCTGTGCCTGGTCGCGCTGCTGCCCGCCCTGCTGCTGACCCTGCTGTGCCGCAAGGCGGTGCACCGTCACCTCGCGGCGGAGCGCCGTAGCGCGCAGGCGGTGATCAAGGTGCTGGTGGTGGGGGAACCCACCGCGGCCGACAGCGTCGCCGCGCACCTCGCCGCCCGCACCGACCATCCGTACGTGGCGGTGGGCGCCGTACCCGTGGGCGACGGCGAGTTGGGCTCGGGCATCCGGACCGGTAACCGGCTCGACGCGGCGGCGCCCCAGTGCACCGCGGAGGACGCCGAGCTCGTCGTGGGCGCGGTGCACGGGCTCGGCGCCGACCTGGTGCTGGTCGTCCCGGGTGCCGCGCTCTCCGGGGAGCGGCTGCGCCGGCTCTCCTGGGGCCTGCACGACGCCGGGATCGAGTTGTTCCTCGCGCCCGGCCTGGTGGAGGTGTCCGTCAAGCGCCTGGAGACCGCTTCCGCCGGCGGAATGTCGCTGCTGCGGGTGGCCCCGCCGACGACGGAGGGCGTACAGCCCGTGCTCAAGCAGGTCCTGGACCGCAGCGCCGCCCTTCTGGGACTGCTCGCGCTTGCTCCGGTGCTGCTGACGGTCGCGGCGGCGGTGAAGCTGTCATCGCCGGGGCCTGTGCTCTACCTCCATGAGCGGATCGGCCTGGGCGGACGCCCGTTCGTGATGTGGAAGTTCCGCAGCATGCGGGTGGGCGCCGACAGTCAGAAGGCCCAGCTGGCCCAGGAGAACGAGAACGACGGGCCGATGTTCAAGATGCGCCGCGATCCCCGGGTCACCCGGGTCGGTCACTGGTTGCGCCGCACCTCGCTCGACGAACTGCCCCAGCTGGTCAACGTCCTCAAGGGTGACATGTCCCTGGTAGGCCCGCGGCCCCCGCTCGCCGACGAGGTGGCCCACTACACGCCCGTCGAGTGGCGGCGGTTGACCGTCCGGCCGGGGATGACCGGGCTCTGGCAGATCAGCGGGCGCTCCGACCTTTCCTGGGACGAGACCGTCCAGCTCGATCTCAGCTATGTCGACAACTGGTCGTTCACCAGTGATGTGGACGTCATGGCCCGTACGTTCCGCGCCGTCGTCGACGGCCGCGGAGCGTACTGAGAGGGACGCCGTGGCCGCACAGCACCCCGGCGCCCGGAGGCCCGGCGACCGGCCGGACCCGTCAGCTTCCGAGACCCTCGCGCCAGTGTGCGTAGGTCGAGGCGATGCCGTCGCGCAGTGGGATCGCCGGCTTCCAGCCGAGCCCCGCCAGCAGGGAGATGTCCAGCAGCTTGCGCGGAGTGCCGTCGGGCCGGGCTGTGTCCCAGGCGATCCGGCCGGTGAAACCGGTGACCTCGGCGACCGTCCCGGCCAGTTCCCGGATGGTGAGGTCGCTGCCGCAGCCGACGTTGACCGGCTCGTCGCCGTCGTAGGAGCGCAGCAGCAGCGCGCAGGCGGCGGCGAGGTCGTCGACGTGCAGGAACTCCCGGCGCGGGGTACCGCTGCCCCACAGCACGACCTCCTCGCGCCCCTCGGCCGCCGCCTCGTGGAAGCGGCGGATCAGGGCGGGCAGGACGTGCGAGGTCTCCAGGTCGAAGTTGTCGCCCGGCCCGTAGAGGTTGGTCGGCATCGCGCTGATGTAGGAAGCGCCGTACTGGCGCCGGTACGACTGCACCTGGACGATGCCCGCGATCTTCGCCAGGGCGTAGGCCTCGTTGGTGGGCTCCAGCGGGCCGGTCAGCAGCGCGTCCTCGGTGATCGGCTGGGGGGCGTGCTTGGGGTAGATGCACGACGATCCCAGGAAGAGCAGACGGCCCACTCCGGCCGCGTGGGCTCCGGCTATCACGCTGAGCTGGATCTGGAGGTTCTCCTCCAGGAACTGCACCGGCTGTGTGCTGTTGGCCATTATGCCGCCGACCTTCGCGGCGGCGAGCACCACCGCGTCGGGGTGCAGGGCGGCCAGCTCCGCGGCGGTGCGCGCGGCGTCGCGCAGATCCAGTTCGGCACGGGTACGGGTGATCACCTCGTGCCCGTCGGCGGCGAGCCGGCGGGCCACGGCGGAGCCCACCAGGCCACGGTGGCCGGCGACGAAGACACGGGCACGGTCGGGCAGCAGCGATGCGGTCATGGACCGGATCATGCCAGGCGTCGCGTGATCGGTACGAACACACCCGCAATTCGAACGACTTTTGCCGTAGTTCACCACGTTCACGACATAAGGCCCGCGTATCGCGGGCGCACGAACCGGAACCGCCCCCCGGCGGGTCCGGCAGGGAAGGGAACACCGCATGACCAAGACCGCGCTGATCACCGGCGTGACCGGGCAGGACGGCTCGTATCTGGCGGAGCTGCTGCTGTCGAAGGGCTACCGGGTGCACGGCCTGGTGCGCAGGTCGTCCAGCTTCAACACCGAGCGGATCGATCACATCTACCAGGGCCCGCAGGAGGCCGAGCGCAGTTTCGTGCTGCACCACGCCGACCTCTCCGACGGGGTGGCGCTGGTGAACCTGCTGCGCGAGATACAGCCGGACGAGGTGTACAACCTGGGTGCGCAGTCCCATGTGCGGGTCTCCTTCGACGCGCCGCTCTACACCGGCGACGTGACCGGTCTGGGCGCGATGCGGCTGCTGGAGGCGATCAGGGCGAGCGGGGTGCAGACGCGGATCTACCAAGCGTCGTCCTCGGAGATGTTCGGCTCCACGCCGCCCCCGCAGAACGAGGACACCCCCTTCCACCCGCGCAGCCCGTACGGCGCAGCGAAGGTCTTCGCCTACTGGGCCACCGTCAACTACCGCGAGGCGTACGACATGTTCGCGGTCAACGGCATCCTGTTCAACCACGAGTCCCCGCGCCGCGGCGAGACCTTCGTGACCCGCAAGATCACCCGCGCCGTCGCCCGGATCAAGGCCGGTCTCCAGGACCGTCTCTACCTGGGCAACCTGGACGCGGTCCGCGACTGGGGGTACGCGCCCGAGTACGTCGAGGCGATGTGGCGGATGCTCCAGCACGACGAACCCACGGACTACGTGGTCGCCACCGGAGTCCCCGCCACGGTGCGGCAGTTCGTGGAGACCGCGTTCGACCACGTCGGTCTGGACTGGAACGAGTACGTCCGCTACGACCCCAAGTACGAGCGTCCCAGCGAGGTCGACGCGCTGATCGGGGACGCGTCCAAGGCCCGCGAGCTGTTGGGCTGGAAGCCCACCGTCCTGGTGGAGGAACTCGCGCGGATCATGGTCGAGGCCGATGTGCGGCAGGTGGAGGACCAGCTCGCGGGGGCCTCGGTGCGCATCGACCGCTGACGCGGCCGGGCACGCAACGTCGCCGCTGGTAACGGATGGGAACACCGGCTCCATGAGGGCGGCGTGAACACGTTTAAATTGTTTATCAGATGAGTCAAATGCGTTCCGCGAAGTGACATGCACTCGTAGAGTTCGCGCACAACACGTTCATACGGCCCGCCCGGACCCAGGGGGCATAGGCGGGCACGTCACAGGCAGAGAGTCCATGACCGGGCTCAGAAGCCGGGGGGTACATGCACAGAAGAACAAGAGGGCGACTCGGCGTCGCCCTCGCACTGTCAGTGGCAGCAACGGGAGGCCTGGGCCTCATCACGATGCTGCCGCAGTCCGCTTCCGCGATCACCTCGCCCGTCGCCTTCACCGCCGACGACCTGCCGACCTGGCAGACCAACGGCATCGTGTGGGCCCTGGCCGAGGCGAACGGCACGGTCTTCGCGGGCGGCACCTTCTCACAGGTGCGCCCGCCGGACGGGGAGAGCGGCACCGCGCAGGAAGCGCTGAACCTCGTCGCCCTGGACGCGGCGACCGGCGATCCCACCTCCTGCAAGCTGTCGTTCGCCGTCGGAAGCGGCAGCGCGACCGTGCGGGCCCTCGCGGTCTCGCCGGACAAGAAGACGCTGTACGCGGGCGGCTACTTCGGCTCGGTCAACAACGTGCCGGTCAGCAGCCTCGCGGCCATCGACATCGCCACCTGCACGCCCAAGGCGGGCTTCCGCCCGAGCGTCCCCGCCACCGTGCGGACGCTCGCGGTCACCGGGGACACCGTCTACCTGGGCGGCGACTTCACCTCCGTCGGCGGCGCCGGGCACGCGCGGTACGCGGCCGTGGACGCCACCAGCGGCGCGGTGAAGCCGTTCCAGGCCGATGTCGACGAGCCCGGCCGGGCCGTCGCGGTCACCCCTGACGGCAAGAACGTGATCCTCGGCGGTGACTTCTTCACCGTCAACGGCGCGAGCTCGCACGCCTTGGCCGTCGTCGACGCGACCACGGGCGCCAATGTCCGCACCTACCCCGGCTTCATCGACGGCAGGTCGGTGGTCAAGGCGCTCGACACCGACGCCACGGGCTTCTACACCGGCAACGAGGGCACCGGCGGCGGTGTCTTCGACGGCCGTATCGCGCTGGACCTGTCCACACTGGACCAGCGCTGGCGCGACACCTGCCTCGGCGCGACGCAGGCGGTCGAGTCCTACCAGGGTGTGCTGTACAGCGCCTCGCACGCCCACGACTGCTCCAGCGTCGGGGAGTTCCCCGACGGCCGCCGTCGCCACCTGCTCGCGGAGCCGACCACCGGCACCAACAAGCTGGGCTGGTTCCCCGACACCAACGACGGTCCGGGCGAGGGCATCGGCCCGCGCGCCATGGTGGTCTCGGAGACCTCGAACAACAAGTACATGTGGGTCGGCGGCGAGTTCACCACCGTCAACGGCTCGGCGGCCCAGGGCCTGACCCGCTTCGCGTCCTCCCCGGACACCGGAGCGCCGACGGTGCCGTCGGCCAGTGGCGAGTCCGTGTCGTCGACCGAGGCCCGGGTCCGCTGGCGCTCGAGCTATGACACGGACGACAGCAAGCTGACGTACAAGGTCTACCGCAACAACGGTGCCACGCCCGTGTACACGGTCGAAGGCGACTCCGTCGAGTGGTCACGTCCGCAGCTCTCGTTCACCGACAAGAACGTCTCCCCCGGCTCCACCTACAGCTACCGGGTGACCGCCACCGACGCCGCGGGCAACGCCTCCGGGCTGTCGTCCACGGTCACCGTGACGGTGCCGACGTCCACCCAGAACTACGCGGCGCAGGTGCTCGCCGACGGCGCGAACCTGTACTGGCGCTACGACGAGTCCGGCAGCCCGTTCATCGGGGACAGCTCGTCGGGTGACCAGAGCGGCGTCCAGATCAACGAGCCCTCGCTGCGCCAGACCCCGGCAGCCGTGACGGGCGCGTCCACCGCCATCGGGTTCAACGGCAGCAACGAGTGGGTCTACAGCGAGAAGCGGACCACGGTGCCGAGCCAGTACTCGATCGAGACCTGGTTCAAGACCACCACCACCCGGGGCGGCAAGCTGGTCGGGTTCGGCGACCGGACCACCCAGAACAGCGGCAACTACGACAAGCACGTCTACATGCGCAACAACGGTCAGTTGATCTTCGGCGTCTGGACGGGCACCGCCCGCACCATCACCACGCCGAACAGCTACAACGACGGCGCCTGGCACCATGTCGTCGCCACCCAGGGCTCCTCCGGGATGGCCCTGTACGTGGACGGCGTCCAGGTCGGCACGCTCGCCGAGACCGGCAACCAGAGCTACAGCGGTTACTGGCGCGTAGGCGGGGACAATCTCAACTCCTGGCCGAACCGTCCGACCAGCTACACCTTCGCCGGTCAGATGGACGAGACGGCGATCTACCCGTCGGCACTGAGCGCGGCCCAGGTGCAGAAGCACCACGCCCTCGCCTCGGCCGTGGCCGACACCGTGCAGACGGTCAAGGCCGCGGACGACACGTATGTCAACGCCGGTGCCGCCAGCGCCAACTACGGCACCTCCACCTCCCTGGCGGTGCGTGGCACCTCGCCGTACGAGACGTATCTGCGCTTCGACCTGCCGGCGGCTCCGGCCGGGACGGTGCTCAAGAGCGCACGGCTCACGGTGAAGACCACCACGATGAGCAGTGCGGGCAGCACGGACGAGATCTCCGTGCGGCCGGTCACCGGAAGCTGGACGGAGTCGGGCACCACCTACGCCTCCAAGCCGGCCGTCTCCGGGACCGCGATCGGCACCCTCACCGGGATGACCGAGCTGTCGTCGCTCTACTCGACGGCGCTCGAGACCGGGGCGCTCTCCCCTGCCCTGGGCGGCAGCTACAGCCTGGCGCTCACGAGCACCGGTGCGGACGCCCTGTGGCTGTGGTCCGGTGAGGCGTCAGCCGCGGAGAACACCCCGCAGCTGGTGCTGACCTTCGGGGCGCCGTAACCTCGCCGCCTCTCCGTGCGGGCCCGCACCTCGGTGCCGGGCCCGCACACCCTCCGGGCCCGCACCTCCGTGTGGGCCCGCCTCCATACCCCGGGGCCCGCTGGCCCCGCAGGAGCCACCATGCACACTCGTACTACTCGGCCTGTCCGGCCTCTCAGGCGCGGCGCCGTCGGCGTCGTCGCTCTCACCGCGCTCCTCGCGCTCACCGGTTGCAGTTCGGACGGCGACGCGGAGGCGAAGGCCAAGCCCACCCAGAGCGCCTCCGGCAAGAAGGCCGCCGCCACACCCGACTCCCAGGCGAGCGCGCCTTCCGAGGGCCCGCGGGCCCCCGCCTCCAAGGGCCCGGTCCTGCCCGACGCGAAAATCACCCCGGCGACCGGCACCTTCACCGCCAAGGAGAAGAAGTACCTCAGCGGCCGGGTACCCGTGGACATGGACCCGGCCGCCGTGCTCCAGACCGGCCAGGAGACCTGCCAGCGCATCGAGCGCACCGCCGCCCACGACAGGAACGCCGCGATCGGCGCGATCATCTCCGGGGACCTGCCGGAGGCGGACGCCGCGATCAAGCAGCTCTGCCCGAAGCAGCAGCCCCTCTTGGACACCGCCGCGACCGGGTTCCCCGGAGGCACCAGGAAGAACCCGGAGCCCGGTACCTACCAGGCGCTCACCACCGCCACGGGTTGCACCTGGCAGGCGACCGGAGACGGCGGCACGGTGCTGGCGGCCGGTCCCGGAACGGGCGCCGGGAAGAAGGTGACCGCGGAGATCCCGGCCGGGACCCGTGTGTTCGTCTCGACCGGCTGCTACGCCTGGCTTCCCGCGTAGAGGTTCGGCTCCGTCACGACGTCTCCCCCCCGGCTGAGCCGGGGGGGGAGACGTCGTGACGGTGTGAGGTCCTGTCCGGACAGGACCTCACACGGGCCGCGGTGCCGCGCCTACCGCATGGCCCCGGGGAGCGCTCATGCCCGCGCGTACACATCCAGCAGCGTGCCGAGCACCGCGTCCATCGAGAACGTCCCGGCAGTGAGTTCGCGGGCCGCCGCGGAGGCGGTCAGGCGCGCGGACGGATCCAGCAGGTCGAGTACCGCCGGGGCGATCCCGTCCGGGCCGGACACGACGCGACCGGCCCCGGAACGGTCCACATCGCGGGCGAGGCCGTTGGAGTCGGTCACCACGACCGGGGTGCCCACGGCCATCGCCTCCAGGACCGACATCGGGAACGGCTCGTCGACCGAGGGCAGTACGTAGACGTGTGCCCTGCGCAGTTCCCCGGTCATCTCCGTCCCGGTGAGCGGCCCCGGGCAGCTCACCCTCCCCGCGAGTCCCAGCTCGTCGATCCGCTTCCGGACCGCGGCGAGTTCGCCCTCGTCGGGCCCGGCGACGACGAGGGTCGCATCCGGATACCTGGCCAGGATCGCGGGCGCCGCGTCCACCAGGTCGACAGGACGTTTGCGGGCCTGCAGGCGGGCCGCGTACAGGATGCGCGGGGGTCCCTGCGGAGCGGGCCCCTCGGGCTGCGCGGGTACGCCGTTGACCAGGCGGACGGCGCGGTCGAGCCCGGCTCCGCCCACCACCGCGTTCAGGTCCCGGAGCTCGCGGCTGGTGAGATGCAGCACCGCACGCGCGCCGGTCAGCACCCGGCGCACCGCGACCGCGTCGAGCAGCCGGGCCGACAGCCGCTCACTCGGGTCGACCATGCCGTGTGTCTGGAGGATCAGGGGACGCCCGGCCCGCAGCGCGGCCAGCGCCACCGGCAGGGTCACCAGGTCCCGGGCCAGATGCACATGGACGACATCGGCGCCCCGCACGAGGCGGTGCGCGCCGGCCAGGAGCGAGGGCGAGGTCAGGCCGCTGAAGCCCAGCGGCAGGACCCTGCGCGCCTGGTACAGCCGCGCGGGCACATCCTCGATCTCATCCGGCAGTGGGCTCGGGAAGCCGTCGCCGAGGGCGGTGAGACGCGCGTCGTGGCCGCGTTCCCGCAGTCCCCGGCAGAGGTTGAGGGCGACACGTACCGGGCCGCCGAAGGCGTGCGTGGGACTGTGGAGGGTGACCGCGTGCAGCACTCTCATGCCGGCTCCTCGACGGGCCTGCGCCGGTTGTCGGCGGTGTGCAGGGTCAGTTCCGGCAGGTCCTTGTGGAGTACCGCCCCGGCGCCGACGACTGCGCAGCGGCCGACCTTCGCCCCGGCCAGGACGGTGGCGCGGGTGGCGATCCAGGCTCCGTCGTCCACGGTGATCGGCGCGTTGCGGTACCGGAAGTCGGCAGCGCGGTGGTCATGGCTGCCGGTGCACAGCAGCGCCTCCTGCGACACGCACACATGGGCGCCGATGGTGACCGGCTCCAGGTTGAGGATCCACGCCCCCTCGCCGATCCAGGTGTGGTCGCCGACGGTCAGTTTCCACGGCCACAGCACGCGCACACGGTGCCGGATGAGCACTCCGGTCCCTATCTCCGCACCGAAGGCGCGCAGCAGCGCCGTCCTGACCCGCGCCGGTGTGAACCACGCCATGAAGACCGTGTTCATCACCGCGAACCACAGCGCCTGAACGATTCTGCTGCGTCCCTTGTCGTATCCGGCCAGTGTGAAGGCCGGGAGATCACGCATCGATCCACCCCCCAACGGCGTCCTCCAGGACGCAACTTCGCCACACTGTAATAGCTGGGCGTTCATCGAAGGCAGGCCGTCAGTACACTGCGGCGGGGATCTCTATCGGGGGCGGGGGCGGGGCGCCATGACGCAGCACACGGAGCGGAGCGCCACAGCGGCGCCCGCCGCACCGGAGCCGGATGCGCAGGAGCACACCACGACGCCGCGGTTCTCGCCGCGCACACTGCTCGCGCGCGCGCTCTCGGTCCCGCTCGTGCTCGGGTTCTCGGTGTTCCTGCCGCTGCTGGTGCTCGTCCAGCCGGGCACGGGTCTGTACGACACGGCGTTGTGGATGCAGCTGACGCTCACGGTGTACTCGGGCCTGCGGCTGTCGGCGATGATCCTCACCAGCCGCCGCAAGCTGCTCGCGGGGTCGTTCTGGTTGTTCGTCTACATGGCGATGGGGGTGGCACCGCTCGTCCAGGCCGTGCTCGGCCGCACACCGACCCCGGTGGTGGGGGCGCGTACCGATCTGGCGGAGGCCGTCCTGCTCGTCCTGGTCGGCTGCGTCGCCTTCGACGTCGGCTCGCTGCTGGCCCGCCAGCGGCCGGGGCGGGCGCGGGACGAGAGTCCCCGCACGGCGCTGGTTCACCGCCGTCGTCTGTATCTGCTGACGATCGTCGCCTTCGTGGGCTCGGCCCTTCTCGTGGTGAAACTGGGCGGTCCCGCGGTCTTCTTCACCAGCCGCCAGGAGATCATCAGCAGCGTCCAGGACGCGGGGCTCTCCCAGGCGGACTCGCAGGCGGGCCAGGCCATCGTGCGCGGCTTCGGCACCGTGCCCGCGCTGATCGCCTGGCTTGCGTACACACGGTGGCTGGTGACCTCGCGGCACGCCCGCCGTTCCGTGATGATCATCGCCACCTGGCTGGCGCTGGCGGGTCTGAACGGAGTGGTCAACAACCCGGTCTCCAACCCGCGGTTCTGGTTCCTGACCGTTCTCTTCTCCCTGCTGTTCACCGTCTTCCCGGTGAGCGCCGCGTTCTACCGGGTCGCGCTGAGCCTGGGCGTGATCGTGGCCCTGATCGTCTTCCCGTTCTCGGACCGGTTCCGCTACGACGACGACAACTACCGTCCGCTGGAGACCACGTCCCCTCTGGAACCGCTGACCATCAAGGACTACGACCAGGTCGGCATGTTCGCCAACACCATCACCTACGTGCGCTCCGGGCGCGGGCACACCTACGGCCGCCAGCTGACGGGTGCGGCACTGTTCGCGGTACCCCGGTCCGTGTGGGCGGACAAGCCGATGGACACGGGTGTGCTGGTCGGCGAGTGGATGGGGGCCACCAACACCAACCTCTCCTCGCCGGTGTGGGCCGAGCTCTGGATCGACTTCGGCCCGGCCGGTATGGCGGCGGGATTCGTCGGCCTGGGGTACGTGGCGGCGCGGGTCGACCGCCGGTGTGCGCGGCGGGCGGTGCGCCGGGCGCCACCGGGCAGTCTGATCGCGCTGACGGTACCGCTGGTCGCGGGATACTCCTTCATCCTGCTGCGCGGACCGCTGTTGCAGGCGTCGGGGCGCGTGGCTATCGCGGCGTGCTGCATCGCACTGATCACCACGTTCCGGCAGGACCGGGCGGGCGGGCTGCGCTGATCGGTGACAGGGGGCGTCTGCCGGCTCTCAGCCGGCGGGGACCGCTGAAGCGGGCGTGACCCCAGGCCGTTCCGCGGCGGGCAGCCGGGCGACGCGGGTCCAGGCCGCCACCGCCTTCAGCGCGGAGCCCGCGGCCAGCCCCCAGGCCGCGCCCAGGGCCGATCCGGTCAGCAGGTATCCGCCGAGCATGAGGGCGACCGAGAGCAGCGAGAACAGCACCTGCACCGACAGGGTGGCGCGGGGGCTGAGCACCCGGAGCGTCACCAGGGCGCAGGTGCCCAGGCCCATCACCGCGTACTGGGCGCCCGTGGCGGGCAGCAGCGCGGCCGCCGACTGCCATGTGTCGCCGAGGAGTCCGCGTCCCACGCCGTCGGGAAGGGTGTAGAGCACCAGACCCCAGGCGAGGCCCACGGCACAGAGCAGCAGGCCGAGCACGGCCGCGGCGCGGGCGGTGGCCCGACGGCCGCCGAGACGGCCCAGCAGCGGCGGGCCGAACGCGTTGACCGAGTTGAACAGCACGTTGAGCGGGCCGAAGAGGGTGGTGGCACCGCGCAGCGCGCCGACCGCCAGCGGAGCCGCGAACAGTCCGAGGCCCAGCACGGCGAGTTGGCTGGAGGCGTTGCCCACGGCGAATTCGACCACGAAGCGCTGTCCGAGGTGCCCCCGGCGCACGTACGCCCGCAGGTCGGCCCGGGCGCCGCGCACGTGCGGCCACAGCAGGCGCAGGCCGATCAGCAGCGCGGGCACGGCCGACAGTCCCCAGACGGCCACGAGCAGACCCGGGGCGGTGTGCTGCGGCTGGAGCAGCAGCGCGGGCACCACGCACAGCAGGCGCAGGCTGTCGGCGGCCAGCGCGAGGCCGGGGCGCCGCAGGGTCGAGAACGCGTACCGGAGTGCGTCCTGGACCAACACCAGTGGCAGTACGAGTCCCAGGGCGAGGAAGGCTCCGCCCGGTCCGGACCAGCCCTCGCCGACGGCGGCGGTCGCCGCGCCGGCCAGGGCGAGCAGGACGCCGGCCGCGGTGGCGGCCAGCGCGGTGAAGGAGACCGCGGACCGGCACGCGGCCCCGGTGGCCGCCGCGCCGCCCCGGGTGAGGACCACGGCCTGGCCGACGTACGCCATGTTGAGGCCGAGCAGCACCGTGAAGGTCAGATAGACCATCGAGAAGGCGGCGAACCCGGGAGCGGTGGAGACCCGGGCGGCGATCACCAGGACGGCGATGTTGGTGAGGCTGGACGCCGCCTGGTCGAGCACCGAGGCGACCACGGCCCCCGAACGCCGCGGTGCGGGCACCGGATCGGCCGACTCCGCCTGCGCGGGCGGCTGGCCGGTCGCCCCAGGCTGATCGGGTATCGGGTCGGACGCCCCGGGCTCGCCGCCGGGCGCGGTCACATGTCTCCCGAGCGTACGGTGCGCAGCGCCATCGTGCTGCTGGGGTCGGCGTCCGGGTCGAGCTCCGGCTCGAGGCGGGCGCCGGGCGGGACGGGACGGCCGGCCGGACTCCCGCCCTTGCGGCGCCGGTTGCCGGCGGGTGCGGCGGGATCGGCCGTACGCCGCGACTCGGTGTGTGTCACCGCGCCGAGCACGGTGCCGCCCGCGCCGACGATCAGCTCGCGGATGCGGACGAGGTCGGCCCGGTGCACGGTGCGCGGGTCGCAGACGATGAGCACACCGTCGACGCGGTCGACGAGCGCGAGGGCGTCCGCGTAGGCGAGTACGGGCGGGGCCACGACCACGACGGTGGCATCGGGGTCGTCGGCCTCGGCGATCAGCTGGGTGACCTGGGGGGAGGTCAGTGCGCGGGGGACGTTGCGCACGCGCTCACCGGGCACGAGGCCGAAGGCGCCGGACTCACCGGCGTCGACCACGAGGCGGTCACGGCCGGGCCACTCTCCGTCGGTGGCCTCGGCGTACCCGCCGCTGCGGCTCCAGCGGGGCCGGGTCGCGGCGGACACGTCGAGCCGTTCGGTCAGGGACGGGGTACGCAGATCGGCCTCGACGAGGAGCACGTTCTTGCCGGTCTCCGCGAAGGACGCGGCGAGGTTGACCGCCATGGCCACGCTCGACTCCATGGAGCCTCGCGCCGCGACGACGAGCACACGCCGCCGGTCCGCGAACCGGTCGTCGTAGGCGAGCCGGAAGGCGATCGAGCGGTACTCCTCGGCCGCCCGGGAGTCCGTACGGCCGACCACCAGGGCCGCGCCCGACCCGCGTGGCAGCGCGCCCAGCACGGGGCCGCGCACCGCACGGGCCACGTCCCCGGCCGAACGCGGCGCGGGGTCGAAGACCAGCCGCACCCAGGCGCCGAGCAGTCCGAGGCCGACACCGACCAGGCCGCCAAGGCCGAGCGCCAGCGGCATGCCAGGGCCGTCGGAGGCGCTGGGCACGGTCGCGTCGCGGATCACGTTGCCGGGCGTCATGTCGAGCGCCTTCAGGCTGGTGATCTTGGAGCGGAGCTCGGTGATGCGGTTGAGCAGGTTGACCTGCAACGCGTAGGCGGAGTCGGCGGCGGCACCTTCGGGCAGTCTCTTGAGCCGGTCCGAGAGTTCGTCGTTCTGCTTGCCCAGCGGATTCAGCTGGTCCTGGAGGCCCTTGACGTTCGCCGCGCGGACCGATTCGTACTGCTCCTTGCGCAGGGCGATGTACGCCTGCGTCAGTGCGTTGGCGCGCCGCGACGCCGCCTCGGGATCGGAGGCGTTGTAGGTGAAGTGGAGCACGAGGGTCTGCGGCGGGGTGGTGACCTGGAGCCCGCCCTGGAGCTGTTCGACCTCGTCGGCGTCCATGCCCAGTTTCTTCGCGGCCCTCTCGGCGACCTTGCGGCTGAGGGCCGTCTGCCGCTCGGACCCCATGTTGATCGCCTTGTCGATGGACAGGGCCGGGTTGAAGGGGTCACTGGAAGGGGCACGCAGGACGACGTCGGTGGTGGCCGCGTAGCTGTCGGCGCCGGTGATACCGAGCCAGGCACCCGCCAGCAGCCCTACGCCGACGCCCCCTGCGATCAGCCAGCGATAGCGCAGCAGTTGGCGGAACTGCTCCCGCAGCTGCTCCGGCTCGTCCTCCGCCCGGATCGTGACGTGTGTCTGGCTCACCTTCCAGGGCCCCCCATAGCCTCATCGATCAGCGCGTCGATCCGCGCGAGACCCGCTTCCCGTGACAGATGAGCCGCCACATGGCGCGGTCCCGCCGCGCCCAGCTCGTCCGCCATTCCCGGATCTCGGGCGAGTCTACGCACCGCTGACAGAAACTGATCCGGATCTTCTGGTTCCACGAGCATTCCGGCACCGGATCGCAACACCTCGCGGGCCGTGCCGCCTTCCGCGGCGACGGAGGCGACCACCGGCCGGCCGGCCGCGAAGTAGGAGGTCAGCTTGGAGGGCACACTCATGTCGAGTACGGAGGCTCGCTGGGTCACGGTGAGCACATCGGCCGCGGCGAGCACATCGGGGAAGTCCGCGTCGGAAACCGGAGGCAGGAATTCCAGGTTGGGCAGCCCTCCGGCCATCCTGGCGAGGTGCTCGCGCTGGTTGCCGTCACCCATCAGCACGATCCGGGTCGCCGGATCGCGACGGGCCGCCTCCACCAGCACCTCGAGCCCCTGCTTGAGGCCCATGTTGCCCGAATGCAGGACGACGGTCCGCTCCGGACCCCAGCCGAGACGCTCCCGGGTACGGGCACGCGGCCCCGACGGTGCCTGTATGTGCGACCAGTTGGGCACCAGACGTATACGTCCGGGGTCCACCCCCATGGCCCGTACACGCTCGACGAACGTCTCATGGATGACACCGACGAGGGTGGCACGCCGCAGCACCCACGACTCCGCTCGCTCGGCCAGCTCGGCGGCACGGCCACCGCCGCCCTTGATCCCGGACTGTGCCGCGGCGGCGCCCATGAGGTCCTGGACGACGGGCACGTACGGGGCGCGGTGCCGGGCGGCGATCCGCGCGCCGAGCACTCCGCCGGCGAGGCTGGGCAGCTGGGCGAGCACCGCGTCGAGCCGGCCGGTCCTGGGCGGGGCGACCAGGCCGTGGGCGAGTATCGAACCCTCGAACAGGCCTCGGCGCAGGGCGCTCTGCCGCGGCGGGACACTGTGCCGACGGCGGTGCACCGTGACACTGGCACGTCGCTCGGTAGCCTGCCACACCTTGCGGTAGGCGGGATCGAGCCGCCACGACGGGTAGTGCGGAAGCCCTGCGAGCACGTGTGTGTCATGGCCGCGGCTAGCCCAGTGCTCGGCGATGCCGGTGGCGTACGGGCCGATGCCGGTGTGCTCGGGCGCGTAGTTGGTGGACACCAACAGCAGCCGCCGCCTGGCGTCCCCGTCGTTGGTCTGTGTCACGCGACGAAACCTTTCCCCCAGCCGCGCCAGCGGCCTCCCCAGTGTGTTCACGTCCCACGGGACCCCCGAATCCCATGCGCTGCTCGAAAGTGAACCAGGACGCACCCAATTGTTCACTCTCCTTGCACCGAGCATGAACGCTATCGTCAAATTCTGCGCGCTCCTGTCAACGGATGCGCGCGGGGGGACACCATCGAACAAGGGGGGCATTTGTGCCATCGAGCAAGCGGTACCGCGTGGGCTACGCACCGGGCGCCTACGATCTCTTTCACATCGGGCACCTGAACATCCTGCGCCACGCACGCGCCCAGTGCGACTACCTGGTGGCCGGGGTGGTCTCGGACGAGATGGCCGAACGCGCCAAGGGCAGGCGCCCGATGATCCCGCTGGTCGAACGACTGGAGATCGTCCGCAGCATCCAGTACGTGGACGCCGCGTTCGTCGAGACCGTGCCGGACAAGGTGGAGACGTGGAAGCAGGTGCGCTTCGACGTGCTCTTCAAGGGCGACGACTGGCGGGACACACCGAAGGGAGAGCGGCTGGAGCGGGACTTCGCCGCCGTGGGCGTGGACGTCGTCTACTTCCCGTACACCGTCCACACGTCGAGCACCCAGCTGCGACGCGCGCTCGACGCCCTCAACACACCGCGTCTCACCGAGGAACTGCGGACAGCTCCCGGAACCATTTCGTGAGGAAGGCGACGAGGAAGAGCGCGGCGGCGACGGCGAGCCCGGTGTAGGCCCACCGGAAGGCGCCGCCCCCGAGCAGCAGGAAGACCAGGCAGAACACCCCGTGGTCCACGGGCAGCAACGCCACCGCCCGCACCGTGGACGGCCCGGCCCCCTGCCCCGGCCCCGCCTTGGGCTTGAGCTTCTCGGTGAGCAGCCCCCCGAAGAACGTGACGACGGCGGCGAGCTGGAAGCCGAGCGGCACCAGCAGCCAGCCGTCGGCCGCGGTCCCGAAGTGCTCGGGGTGCCGGTAGAAGGCGATCAGCACCGCGGTGTGCAGCGCGGTGAGCTTGGCGCAGTCCACCACATGATCAAGCCACTCCCCCGCCGCGCTCCCCCCACCGCGCAGCCGCGCCAGCTGCCCGTCGGCCGAGTCGAACGCGAACCCGACCGCGAGGCCGAGCCACACCAGGAAACCCACCGCCCAGGTGGGCTGCGCGAACGCCACCACCAGAACCGCCGCGAAACTGAAGCCCGCACTGATCAAGGTGACCTGGTTGGGCGTGAGCCCCATCCGGTAGGCCCCGGCCGCGAGATACCTCCCCGCGGGCCGGTTCACGAACCGCGAATACAGCGATACCCCTTTTGCACTCTTCTGCGCGGACTTCAGACGTGTCAGCGCCGACTTATCAGTAACCGTGCTGCTCATCGATCCCCCCGGACCTCATGACCCCACCAGTGGCTCCCCCGGCCCACATCATCACAGGTGGGGACCTGCAAAAACGAACCGCCGGAAAACTGACCGGAAACCGGGGGTGCCGCCACACCCGGCTCGCGACCGGGGTCCCCGCGGGCCCACGCGGCGCCTGCCGCGGCCCCGACGAAATGACGGCGAGACAGGGCGGCGCTCCTGGACTTGGTCCTACCCCCTCTGATTCCTCTGCTTCTTCTTACCCATGACGCGGGCAACGCCGATTGCCACGGTCATGACCAGGCAGACAACGGACACCGCGGCGAGGCCCCCGACAGTCGGGTTGACCCAGGAGGGGACGAGGTCGTGCTCGGAGTTGCACCAGTTGTGCAGCGGAAACAGCGGATCGTTGGGGTGCTGTAGCGCGAACCCGGGGTCGTAGGAATCGCCCCAGGTCTCACCGATGTCCATGCCGCCCCACGCGGCGAGGGCCCCGACGGCGAATGCCACGGCAGCCAGCACCGCGGTCACGGCGAAGCACACGAACCACCATCCAGGGTGGCTCCAGAGCTTGCCCCGGAGCTCCCTCCACACCAGCCGGATCATGTTCACCGTCCCCGGTTCTCCGGAGGTCGGTCAGCGCGAGCGCGCCGGCGCGTTCTCCTGTCGCTAGATCTTCTCTGGAACGCATCGGCGAAACCGGACACGAACGGCGACAGCTTGCCATCCGGCTGACCACCCGGTGAGAGGGGGCTCTGCGGCCCCTCATCGGCCTCCGTGCCGGACCCGGCTTGGGCCCGCGGTGGGCCCTGGGGCCCTTCTCCAGGCCCAGGGGCAGGCATAGCGTGTTGGTTGGGCTCCCGGGGGACGCACACGTGGCGTGTGGGCACCAGTCAGTTGACCTGCACTCCCGAGAGGGTGGTGAGTCGCTTGTCGCGGCCCGGGCTCCACACGCCTACCGGTGACGTCACGCACACCGGTGTCCCCATGCCGTGCTCGAGCGACCGCAGCACATGGCCGTCCTCGCTCAAGGCCGTTCGCATTCTGCTGCATGTGCTGTTCGCGTTCACGCTGGTGGGCGCGTTGGGAGTGATCGGCTCAGCCGTCGCCGCCGAGAGGATGACTCCGGGGCTGTGCGGACTCGCGTTGTACGCGGCCGCGCCGGGCGCCCTGTCCTGGGTGCTCTTATGGCGCATCCCCAGGGGCGGTAGACGTGACTGGGGCGGTCTGGTCGCCTTGCAGACTTTGTTGGTCGCGGGCAGTCTGCTCAATCTCGCCGCCGGGTCGCTGCTGGGCCTGAGCCAGCTGATCCTGCCGGTGCTGACCCTGGCGTTCCTCACCAGGCCTCAGAGCCGGACATGGTTCGGAGTGCGGGTACGGGGACGGAACTGGCGCGACCTCCGTGAAGCGCTCCGCCGGTTCTCCCTGTCGCGCATGCTCTTCCGGCGAGGCGAGCGGGGACAGACGGCCGTGGAGTACCTGGGCCTGATCATGATCGTCACTCTGATCATCCTGGCTCTGGTGACCGGTGGCGTATCTCGTCACGTCGCCGACGGGCTCCACACCGCGGTCTGCACCATCGCCGGCTCGTCGTGCGAGACGGGCGGAACAGTCGGCGGGAACGGCGGGGGCACCGGGGGTGCGGCCGGCGGTGGTACCGATTCGGGTGGTTCGACCGGCGGCGCCGATGGGGGAACGGACGGAGGTTCGAGTTCGGCCGGCACGGCTTCTGGCGGTGCGAATTCAGGAGGAGCCAGTTCCGGTGGTGCCGCATCCGGCGGTTCCGATGGTTCTGATTCCGGTGGTTCTGGCTCGGGTGGCTCCGGTGGCACCGTCTCCGGGTCCGGTGGTGCGACCGGCGGCGACACAGGTGGAAGCAACGGCGGACACGACGGCGGAAGCACCGACGGCGGAACCAGCTCGGGAGGATCAACCTCAGGAGGCCCAACAGGAGCCGACAACGGCGGCACCACCTCCGGTGGCAACAACGGCGGGTCGGACTCCGCTGGGTCGAGCAGCGGCGACACGGGCGGCAGCAACGGTGGTGGCACTGAGGGCGGAACGACCTCCCGTGGCACGTCCGGCGGCGACAACGGTGGGGCGAGCGGCGGGTCGGCCTCGGGTGGCTCGGGCGGCACCGGCTCCGGTGGTGCGACCGGCGGCGACACAGGTGGAAGCAACGGCGGACACGACGGCGGAACCAGCTCGGGAGGATCAACCTCAGGAGGCCCAACAGGAGCCGACAACGGCGGCACCACCTCCGGTGGCAACAACGGCGGGTCGGACACCGGTGGGTCGAACGGCGGCGGCAGTTCCCATTCCGGTGGGTCCGGCAGTTCGTCCGGCGGCTCCAACTCAGCCGGAAACAACGGCGGTAACTCGGGCGGCTCAAGTTCCGGCGGCGCCAATTCAGGCGGAAGCAACAGCGGCTCCTCCAGCAGCTCCTCCAGCAGCTCGTCCGGCGGCTCGACCGGCGGCTCATCGGGTGGTTCATCGGGTGGAACCAACGGCGGCATCGACGGCGGCCTGATCGGTGGCACGAGTTCCGGCGGTGCTTCCGGCGGCAGCAATGGCGGCTCCTCCGGCTCCAGCGGCAGCGGCAGCGGTAGCGGTAGCGGTAGCGGTAGCGGTAGCGGTAGCGGTAGCGGTAGCGGCAGTTCATCGGGCGGAACGTCCGGAGGCTCCAGCTCGGGTGGCCAGCCCAGCGCGGAGCCGACACAGCCCGAAGACCCCGAACCCGAAGACTCCAAGGATCCTGAGCAGTCCGAGGCCGACAAGAAGTGCGATGGCAACGGCCTTCATGCCGGTGCCTCCGGTTCCGGCGAGCGGGTCGTCCTGGCCATCGGCCCCGACGATGGGGCTGGTGGCGCCGGCCCGGCGCACACGGAGCCAGGTCTCGAAGCCCTTGCCGCCGCCGCCATGGCCGCCAGCAGCGCCATGGTCTCCGGCTTCGACGCCCTCCAGCAGGCCGGCAGCGCCGCCGGCTGCTCGGATGCGACAGGGGAGGACGGTGACCAGGACAAGGACAGCGATACCGACGAGGACACCGACCACGACAAGGACAGCGACACCGACAAGGCGGATGGGCCCGAACCCAATCCTCATCCGGAGGTGGCGATCGACCCGGACGTGGACGTGGAGGACATTCAGGAGAGTCTCGAGGGCAAGGGTCATGTGACCTGGCGTGATACGCGTGAGCAGCTCTACCGCAATGACACCCGCCCGCCGAGCGTCATCTTCAACCAGGGCTTCGCGCCGCAGGATCCGAACAACCCGGACCTGGACAGCTATGTGAACCACAGCGAGAACTCCGCCTTCGTCGGCACCACCAACAATGAGGAGTTCGCGACCAAGTGGGGTGCCAAGTACGTCTACGACATCGACGCGCCTGGCGGTATCGACATCAACAAGACGTACGGCCCCGACAGTCCCTACTCCCATGAGGACGAAATCGCCTTCCCCGGCGGGATCCGTCCTGAATACATCAGGGGCGTCTGGGAGGTGAAGCCCGACGGATCCCTGGGGAAGTACGTGAGCAACAAGAACTTCACGGGTTAGCCGGGAATTCAGGGGCGGTCGGACGGCTCCGGTATCCGCGCCGGGGTGGTGTGGCCGTGCAGCGATCTGACCGAAGCGGCCCGCGCCGGCCGGGCCCCGACGTCGAGGTGGCCACCGTGCCATCGGCACCGGCGACGGCGGCTGCGCTTGATGCGCACCCGCTGGACCTGGATGCGTACCCGCGGCGTCACACCCTGATCCCGTCGCATGCCATGATGGCTACCGAGCAGTAGCTTCACAGCTTGATGGAGGGCACTGGCATGGCCCGTGTGTTCGGTGTGAGCAGCAGCATCGTCGTCGACGTCCCGCCCGATGTCGCCTACCGGGCCGTAAGCAGTCCGGCCGACATGGGCCGTTGGAGTCCGGAGAATCTGGGCACGACGGGCGGCGCGGAGGACGGACCCGCCGTGCTGGGCACGACATTCGTCGGGCGCAACAAGCGTGGACGGTTCCGTTGGGTCACACGGTGCACGGTCACGGCGGCCGATCCCGGCCGTCGCTTCGCGTTCCGTGTCCACGCCATCGGGCTCAACCGCCCGCTGCTGCCCGGCCCGATCGCCACCTGGGAGTACCGGTTCGAGCTGGCCGGTGACGCCACGCGGATCACGGAGACCTGGACCGATGACCGGCGGGCGTGGCCCGCCTTCGTGGCCAATGCCTTCGACCGGGTCGCCACCGCAGGCAGCACCTTCGCTGACTTCCAGGCCCGGAACATCGATGCAACGCTGCGCAACCTCAAGCGGGAGCTGGAGACACCTGCGGGGTGACCGCACCCCGTGACCGCGCCGCCCCGTCGACCTCCGCCGAATGCGCCCGCTTCGCGGTCCGCTGACGACCGTCGACCACTTCGGTGACCGGCGGACGCCGGGTCTCGGTCCAGACGCCGAGAGCCTCGCCGGGGCACCGGACAGTGGATGTGGTCAGGCAGGCAGCTTGAGCAGCATCAAGGGCGTCGTGGTCGGTTGGAGGGAGCCGCCGTCGGGTTCGAGGGTGAGTCCGATGGCGGTGGCGTTGGTGAGGTCGCCTTCGATGGCTACGGCCCCGTCGCGCTCGAGCAGTCCGGCCGGGTGCATGGTGCCCTGCTCGGCGTACCAGAGCTGGTAGGTCTTCCCAATTGCCGGCCTGGGAAGGTTGGCACCGACGAACACCGCCTTGCCGAATTGCCGGGACGCGATGACCGAGGTGGCGGCTCCGTTGGTCGTGCGGCCCTGGACGGTGCGGGCGTCGGGGGCGGAAAGGACCGAGGTCAGGTCTTCGAGTTGCCCGGCCACCTGCTGGGCCTGCCGCTGTGAGTCGCTGTTCTGCTGGTGCTGCCAGGCCGCGACGCCGGCCAGGGTGACAGTGGCGGCGAGGCTGGCGGCGACGAGGAGGGGGCCGGTCCTGCGCATGCGGGAGAAGACCGATGTGATGCGCTGGCCGGTCGCCGGCACCCGCGGGGGCATCTGGCGCACGGAGTCGATACCGCGCATGACGGAGTCCCTCATGGCCCGCGGGGCGGGGGTGTTCACCGCGGCGGCAAGCCGACTCGCCGTGGCGGAGAACCCCGCCACCTCGTCCCGGCATGGTGCGCAGTGCGCAAGGTGGACCTCGACCGCGCCGTGTTCGTCGTGCGGGAGCGCGTCCAGAGCGTAGGCGCCGGTGAGGGTGTGGGGTTCTTCGTGGACTTTCATGTGGTCACCCCCATGCAGTCACGCAGCCGGATGAGCCCGTCGCGCATGCGTGTCTTGATGGTCGGAAGCGGTGTGCGGAGGGTTTCCGCGACTTCCCGGTAGGTCAGCCCCTGGTAATAGGCGAGAGTGACCGCCTGCCGTTGGAGTTCGGTGAGTTGCTTCATGCAGCGGCGTACCTGCTGGCTCTGCAGTCGGGTCTCGACACGCTCGGCGACATCGTCGTAGGGGCGTTGCAGGTCGCGTACCGCGTGGTCGTGGTCGCGGTTGGCCGCGGCTTCGGCGGAGCGGACCCGGTCCACGGCACGGCGGTGGGCGAGCATCGTCGCCCAGGCGTGGACGCTGCCCTTGCCCGGGTCGTAGCGGGACGCGCGCCGCCACAGGTCGATCATGACCTCCTGCGCGACCTCTTCGGACTGGGCCCGATCGCGTACGACCTTGAGGACGATCCCGAACACGGTGTCGGCGACCGCGTCATAGAGCACGGTGAACGCTTCCTTGTCGCCGCAGGCCACTCGCTGCATGACTTCGTCCAGCCGAAGTCCAGCCGGTCGCGGCGTGCCGGAAGAAGCGGGTTCACTCAACTGGCTTCCTCTCATCGCTGGTGGGCCGCCTCGCACAGACAGCACTGTTGCCCGGCGGGATGCTTCCATCGCATGGCGGCCCTTCGATGACCAATGGAGATAAATGGGCGACTTTACGGACACTGTGCTAAAGCATCCCCATCATTGCTTCGCTGCGGTCGGGGCTGCGGATGGGTCGGCCTGCTACCGGAGGTACGGGTAGCTGGAGCGCGGACACCGGTGCAACGACCGGTCGGGGCGTCGCGTAACTCGTGCCGGCCGAGCGCAAGCGCACAAGGGCTCTCACCGGCGTGCCCGGCAGGAGGCCGCGCTCTCGATGGCAGGCCCAAGCCGGTGGGTCCGGCGCTGCGAATGACAGGTGTGACGATCAACCGGGCAACTCTCATCCGTGTGACACTGGCAGGCGTCAGCGGTCTGCTGGCAGCGTTCTCCTCGTTGACGGTGGCGGAACTCGCGGCGGCGCTCGTGCGGCCGGAGTCCAGCCCCGTGGTCGCGGTCGGCGGTGCGTCGATCGACCTGACGCCGGCGCCGGTGAAGGACTGGGCGATCCGCAACTTCGGCACCGACGACAAGCTCGTGCTGCAAGCGGGCATCCTCGTGGTACTGGCGCTGTTCGCCACAGCCTTCGGGCTGCTGGCCGTCAGGCATCGACGGGCCGGTGCCCTCGGAGTCCTGGCTTTCGGTGTGATCGGAGCCTCGGCCGCGCTGGGGCGGCCGGATTCGGTGTCGTGGACCGACGCCCTGCCCTCGATCGCCGGGGCAGTCGCCGGAGCCATGGCGCTGTACGCACTGGCAGGGGTTCTCACCGGCGGCAGGAAAGCGCGCGAGGCGAACGGGCCGCACAGCGGACCCGGCGGCTGGGACCGCCGGGGCTTCCTGGTCGCCGCGTCCGCGGCAGCCTCCGCCTCCGCAGGGGCGGGAGCCCTGGGCCGAGTGCTGGCCTCGTCCCGGAGTGGTGACGCCGTCGCGTCACGAGCCGCCGCGACCCTGCCCGCTCCCGGATCCCCGGCCCCCGCCATCGCCTCCCGGTCCACGGTCCGCGTACCCGGAATGCGGCCGTTCACCACACCGAACAAGGACTTCTACCGCGTCGACACCGCCCTCGTCGTCCCCAGGATCGATGCGTCGGCCTGGCGTCTGAAGATCCGCGGGAAGGGGGTCACCACCCCGCTCACGTTGACGTTCCAGGACCTGCTGGGCGGAGACCTGATCGAGCGCGACATCACTCTGACCTGTGTGTCCAACGAGGTAGGCGGTCCCTACGTCGGCACCGCGCGCTGGATCGGCGTACGCCTGGCGGACCTGCTGGAGCGCGCAGGGGTCACACCGCCCTCACACGGGGGGCCGGCGGATCAGCTGGTGGCCCGGTCCGTCGACGGGATGACCCTCGGCAGCCCGGTCGAAGAGGTCATGGACGGCCGGGACGCCCTGCTTGCCGTCGGCATGAACGGCGAACCGCTGCCGTTCGAGCACGGGTTCCCGGTCCGCATGATCGTGCCCGGGCTCTACGGCTACACCTCCGCCTGCAAGTGGATCGAGGACATCGAACTGACCACCTTCGACACCTACGATCCCTACTGGGTGAAGCGGAAGTGGGCTCGCAGGGCCCCGGTCAAGACACAGTCCCGCATCGACACCCCCAAACCCTTCGCCCGCCCGGCTGCCGGCACCGTCATGATCGCCGGGGTCGCCTGGGCCCAGCACCGGGGCATCGACCGTGTCGAGGTGCGTGTCGACGACGGTCCCTGGCGGCCTGCCGACCTCGCGGCGGAGCACACCACCGACACCTGGCGCCAGTGGTCCCTTCCCTGGAGGGCGACGTCCGGCACTCACAGCCTCACCGTCCGCGCCACCGACCGCACGGGCGAGACCCAGACCGAAGTGCGGGCCCGCACCGCCCCCGACGGCGCCACCGGTTGGCACAGTGTGGTCGTGACCGTCACCTGACCGCTCGAACGGGCCACGACGTGGCGTCCGAAAAGCCTCATGCGAACGCCAGTTGGGGGACCCACCAACGGGTGATATCCCGTCGTCCGCGGGAATCCACCAATCCGGCCGGGGGCCTCGCCCCGAATTCCCAGTGTGACGATCAAACGGGCAGCCATCGCGAGGCCCAGGCATACGAGGCACCGCTCGCCGCGGATGACCATCGCGCAATGATCACCCGGGACCCCTGACGAGATGAACACCATCGGGTAGCCCAAAGCTCGCCTTCTCGCGCGGGGCACCCGGCTCCCCCTGGTCGCTACACACTGTTTCGCTTCGAGCACTCTGGAGAACTGATGAATGCCTTCCGCTTCCGCCGTACCGCCGTCGCCGTCGCCGCGGCAGCCGTGCTGCCCCTCGTACTCACTGCGTGCGGGGAGAGCGGCTCCTCGACGTCGGCCGCGGACAAGGGCACGACGGCGCCGTCCGAGGAGCAGTCGACTCCTGCCATGGACGACGGCGCTGCGGGCGCCGACGGCCCGTTCGGGCCCGCCTGCGCCTCGGTCCCCAAGGAAGGCGCCGGCTCCTTCGACGGCATGGCCCAGGACCCGGTGGCCACGGCCGCCTCCAACAACCCCGCCCTGTCCACACTGGTGACCGCGGTGGAGAAGGCCGGCCTCGTCGACACCCTCAACAACGCACAGAACATCACCGTGTTCGCGCCGACCAACGACGCCTTCGCCAAGATCCCGAAGGCGGATCTGGACAAGGTCCTCAACGACAAGGAGATGCTGACCGACATCCTCACATACCACGTGGTCGGCCAGCAACTCACCCCGCAGCAGCTCGGGAGCGGCAGCTACGACACGCTGCAGAAGTCGCCCCTCACCACCAAGGGTTCCGGCGAGGACTACACCGTCAACGGCAACTCCAACGTCGTCTGCGGCAACGTTCCCACCGCCAACGCCACCGTCTACATCGTCGACACCGTCCTGATGCCCAAGTCCTGAACGGTCAGGGCCGACCGGCACCCAGAACGCGACTGACGGACTGGGACGACGGGCGGGGCGCACGTCGCGCGGACATGCGCCCCGCTGCCCGGCACGATGCGCGGAGCGCGTATCCCGGCGACGGCTTCCGGGGGCAGATGGGAGTGACCTGTCCCCGGAAGCCGCTGGTCATACCGTGCGCGCTCCTCAGTCCGCCTATCGCTGGTTGACCGGCACGGCCAGATCCTCCACCTGATGGCTCGGGGGGAAGACCCCCTTGTAGGTTGCCTTTCCGGTCAGCGGGTCCACGCCGTACAGACGGAACAAGCCGTTGGTGGCGAGGGCGGCGAAGCCGTGGTTGGTGCCGCGCTTGGCGTCGTAGTAGATGTCGAACCCCGCCCCGGAGCCGGCATCCACTCCAAGGCTCCCGGTAGGAGCGAGGTTGCCGGAGTTCGCCGGCGACTGCACCACGACGCGGTCGTTCAGGGTGTCGATGTCGAACAGCGTGGTGGCCGTTGCCGCGCTCAGATCATTGTTGGTGTAGGCGGCTGCGGTCACACCCAGGGCCGTCGAGGGCGGTGTCGTCGGATTGGTGAGGGCGCCGTCCATGGTCGTGGTGAACGGCGCGGCGGGGTCGTCGATGTTGTGCCGCAGGTTCTGCCCGGTGTCGGAGATCACCCGCAGCCGGTTGGCCGCCGGGTTGAAGTCGACCCCGAACGAGGTGCCGGACAGGGCCACGGTGAGCTGGGAGACCTTCGTGGCTACGGCGGTGCGGGTGTTCAGGGTGTAGACGCCGCCCTGGTCACCGACGCCGTAGAGCCGGCCGTCCTGGACCCGGTAGTCGATGCCGACGAGCTCGGCGTCTCCGGACAGACCGGTGACCCGGCCCAGAGCCCGGACCCTCGAAGGCCGGTCGACGTCGAACTGCACCAGACGCTGATCGGTCGTCAGCCCGACCGCCGTCAGCCCGTCCCGACCATAGTCACCGAAGAGACCTGGTGCCGATGGATCCGCGACAGCCGTCGAAGCGGCGCACGAAGCAGCGAGAACCAGGGCGAAGATGAGAGACGTACGCGTACGCATACCGCACCTTTCCAGAGGATTGAGGCAGCTCCCCGCACGGCGTACGGGTCGAACTGCACAAGAGGATTCGAGGGGAACACCGCAGAGCGAGCGGGAATGGCGAGCTGGTCCCACCAGGCCACTGGATGCCTGTGACGCTCAGCGGCACTGCCACCTCGCCGTACCGCCGGTCAGGATCGGCAGTGCAGCGAGACAAGGCAGAACGAGCAACCGCCTGCGGACCGTGGACACGGAACTGCGGAAACGCATCCGACGCGCATCGAGATCAGGGAATTCACCAGAACCCGATGCAGCTACCACTACCGAATTCCAGTGATATGCCGTGACGACACGCGCGGCATGCCGACAAGTCACCGGAATTGAAACCCGTTTGGTCCGGCAGAGCCCTGAGGCCGCCGGTCGTACGAGTCGGCACTGGCCGCCTCAGGCGGCGGCAAGGCCACACCGGAACGGCCACCACGGCAATCGCCACGCCACGCACAAGCTGACGCACAGGACTTCCTCCCATCCTCGTTCCGCCTTTCGGGACCGGACCGGCCTTTCCCTAGGGATTCGACGCCCACGAGAATCCGGATTGACCGCATTCCGCACTCCTGTGACTGTTCGAGCCACATATGCAGGCCCGAAGGGGCGGTTCGAAAACTGCTTTCACCTTTCCGGAGCAATCGCCGGACACAACCAGAACCAGATACGTCCCCGCACTTCGAGCACCGCCTCCTCTTGTCCGCGGCCCCTCCATCAGCGCCTCGGCCGACATCGCGGCACGAACCACGGAAAGTCGTTGCCGAACCGGGCGCGAGCGGAGGCCCGCTGTACCCACGGCCCTGCTCACCCGGATCGCCGCGCGGTGCCCGCCCCCCGGTGTGCTCAACCTGATCTGCGGTGCGACCGGGGATCTCCGGACCGCCGGCGCGTGGAGGCCCGTCCGGGGTGCCGGGCGGGCCGCTGGAGCGCGCGGCGGCGTCGACGTACTCCCAGGCGGTCGCCGGTCGATGGATCAAGTCTCAAAGATCGACCACAAGTTGCACACATCCTCTCTACATACCGGCCCCGATGGTCTAGATTGATCGTGCTTCAGCTGTTCGAACACGAGGCGACCGTTAATGATCTAGTGGTCCGGCGCTACGGAAAGCCAGCAGTCGCGTCCCCGGCGCCAGCCGCGGGGGATCAATATCTGGGCCCGAGAAGGGCCTTGGGTGCGGGGAGCACCCGGGGTTTCGACGGGTTCCAGCGCACCTCGAGAGCCTGGCAGGACATGCGAGTCTGCTGCCGCCAGGGTGGATTGTCACGTAGCTCGGAAATACCCCGGAAGTCGTGCGCCGGGGGCGGATGTCTTCCGCGGGGAGGAACAGCGCGGCGCGGGGAGCGGGGCCCCCGCGGGGCGGAACAGCGTCGAGCGAAAACGTCGTACCACTGGGGACCTGGGGGGTTCTGTGCGGCAAGGGGGATTAGTCAGCCCGTTTCCGTCAGCGCGCGGGCGACTGACGGACGGGGCAATCAGCCAGCCCGCGATCGACTGGGAGCAGCGGTACCGCCGTACCGTGATCACTAGCGATATCGTGGCCACCGCCTTCGTGGTGGCGACGGTCGGCAACTTCTTCGGGGCCCGTGACGCGGCCAACTGGCACGAGAAGTGGCGAATTCTCGCCTTCGGCACCGAGCTGCTGGTGCTGGGGGCGCTTGCGGTGAGCCGGTCGTGGGCTCCGGCCGTGCTCGGCCAGGGCGCCGAGGAATTCCGGCGGCTCGGACGCTCACTGTTCACGGCGACCGTCGTACTGGCGCTCGGCGGGATCGCCCTCACCTCGCAGAACATCAAACTCTGGATCTTCGTCGCGATCCCCGCGATCGCGCTCGTCACCATGACCACGCGGTATCTGTTGCGCCTCTGGCTGTACAAACAGCGGAAGGAAGGACGGTGCCTGCGACCGGTGCTCGCTGCCGGGAGCCCGGCCACCGTGGGCGACCTGATCACCCGGACCCGCAAGTTCCCACACCTCGGCTGGCGGGTGGATGCGGTGTGCACGACGGACGGTCTCGGGCTCGACGGTGACCGACTGGACGGAGTGCCGGTCGTCGGCCGGCTGACGGACGTCGCGGGCCACGTTCGCAGCGACGGCTACCGTGTCGTCGCGGTCACCGCCGACCCGCACTGGTCACCGGACCGGCTGCAGCGGCTGGCCTGGAACCTCGAAGGCAGCGACGCCGAGATGGTCGTGGCCCCCGTGCTGATGGAGGTGGCCGGTCCGCGGCTGCACGTCGACGCGGTGCTCGGGATCCCGCTGCTGCGGGTCAGCATGCCCACCTTCACCGGGGGCCGCCGGGCGGTCAAAGCGGTCGTCGACCGGATGGGCGCAGCGATCCTGCTGATGCTGTTCGCGCCGCTGATGGTGTTCGTCGGGCTGCTCGTGCTGGTTGACAGCCGGGGTGGGGCGTTCTACCGCCAGCGCAGGGTCGGCAAGGACGGCCGTGAGTTCACCATTCTCAAGTTCCGCACCATGGTCGCCGGGGCTGACGGGGCACGTGCCGAGCTGGCCGACCGCAACGAGGGCGCCGGCCTGCTGTTCAAGCTCCGCCGGGATCCGCGGGTGACCCGGGTGGGAGCGGTGCTGCGCCGGTACTCGATCGACGAGCTCCCGCAGCTTCTCAACGTGCTCACCGGATCGATGTCGCTCGTCGGTCCCCGGCCTCCGCTACCGGAGGAGTCCGCTGCGTACGGCCCGGACATCCGGCGGCGGCTGCTGGTCAAGCCCGGACTCACCGGCCTGTGGCAGATCAGCGGACGCAGCGACCTGTCGTGGGAGGAGGCGGTCCGGCTGGACCTGCGGTACGTGGAGGACTGGTCGCTCGCCCTGGACACAGTGATCTTGTGGAAGACGCTGCGTGCGGTGCTCCAAGGGCAGGGGGCCTACTGATGCGCGGAGAGGTGCGGCTCAACCGGCCAGCCGGCGCGCGGACCGCAGGCCGTAAGGGCCTGCCTCGGGAGGGGAACGGGTCATGAGGGTCAGCGTTTTCGGGCTCGGTTACGTGGGCTGTGTGTCGGCCGCGTGCCTGGCCAGCATGGGTCACGAGGTCATCGGGGTGGACGTGAACCAGGTGAAGGTCGACCTGGTCAACGACGGCAAGGCCCCCGTGGTCGAAGAACGGATCGGCGAGCTCATCGCCGAGGTCGTGCGGACGGGAGCGTTACGCGCTACCGGCGACGTCCGCCAGGCGGTCATGGAGAGCGAGGTGTCGCTCGTCTGCGTGGGCACGCCGTCGGAACCCAACGGCAGCCTGTGCACCACGTACTTGGAGCGGGTCACCGAGCAGATCGGCACCGCGCTGGCGGACCGCGGTGGGCGGCACACCGTCGTGTTCCGCAGCACCATGCTCCCGGGCACCTGCCTGAACCTGCTGGTACCGATCCTGGAGAAGTACGTCGGCGGCACGGCCGGGGTGGATGTCGGGGTCGCGGTCAACCCGGAGTTCCTGCGCGAGGGCACGAGCGTGCAGGACTTCTTCGACCCGCCCAAGACCGTCATCGGCGAGCTCGACCCGGCCAGCGGCGACGTGGTGATGGCGCTGTACGACGGCTTGCCCAGCGAGGTGTTCCGGGTACCGGTCCCCACGGCCGAGGCGATCAAGTACGCGGACAACGCGTTCCACGGCCTCAAGATCGGCTTCGCCAACGAGCTGGGCGCGGTGTGCCAGGCGCTCGGGGTGGACTCGCACCAGGTGATGGACGTGTTCCTGGCGGACCGCAAGCTGAACATCAGCCCCGCCTACCTGCGGCCCGGGTTCGCCTTCGGTGGCTCCTGCCTGCCCAAGGACCTGCGCAGCCTGGTCCACGCGGCGCGGCGGGCCGACGTCTCGGTGCCCATCCTCGCCCACGTGCTGCCCTCCAACTCCGACCATCTGCAGCGCGCGGTGGAGCTGGTCGAGCGCACCGGCAAGCGCCGGGCGGGCCTGTTCGGTTTGTCCTTCAAACCAGGCACCGACGACCTCCGCGAGAGCCCGCTCGTCGAGCTGGCGGAGAGGCTCTTCGGCAAGGGGTACGACCTGCGGATCTACGACGCCAACGTGAGCCTCTCCCGACTGCTCGGGGCGAACCGCGAGTACATCGAGACCCGGCTGCCCCACCTCGCGCAGCTGCTCGCGGACTCCGTCGACGAAGTGCTCGAGCACGCTGAGGTGTGCCTCGTCGGGACCAGGGATCCGGCCGTGCTGTCGGCGCTGCCCCGTGGCAACGGCGACGGCCCGGTGATTGTCGACCTCATCCGCCTTCCCGACGCCGAGGCGCGTCGGGCCGAACCGGGGTACATGGGCCTTGCCTGGTGACGCATCGTTCAATGACACAGCCGGCGGCGACCGGCCGAGCCGGCGCGCGCTGGTCCTGGTGGAGAACTTGTCGGTGCCGTTCGACCGGCGGGTGTGGCAGGAGTGCACGACGCTGCGCGACGCGGGCTGGAGGGTGCACGTCATCTGTCCCCAGGGGAACAGGCGGGACACGGAGCCGGAGGCGGAGATCGAAGGGGTGCGGATCCACCGCTACCCGTTGCGCGCGGCCACCGGAGGGCCGGCCGGCTATCTGCGGGAGTACGGATCGGCGTTGTGGCACACGGTCCGGCTGGCCCGGAAGGTCGGCCCGGTCGACGTGGTCCACGCCTGCAACCCGCCCGACCTGTTGTTCCTGCCGGCGCTGTGGCTGAAGCGGCGCGGAGCGCGGTTCGTCTTCGACCAGCACGACCTGGTACCCGAGCTGTACCTCTCCCGGTTCGGCCGCGGCGAGGATCTGCTCTACCGCGCCGTGTGCGCGCTGGAACGGCTGACCTACCGCGCCGCGGACGTGGTGCTCGCCACGAACGAGAGCTACCGGGACGTCGCGGTGCGCCGCGGCGGCCGGCGGCCGGCGGACGTGTTCGTGGTGCGCAGCGCACCCGACATCGACCGGTTCCACCCCGTGCCGCCCGAGCCGGAGCTGAAGCGCGGCAAGCCCCATCTGCTGTGCTATTTAGGCGTCATGGGCCCGCAGGACGGGGTCGACTACGCCTTGCGGACCCTCGCGAAGCTGCGCGACGAGTTCGGGCGGACCGACTGGCACGCGGTGTTCGTCGGCGCCGGCGACACCTTCGACGCGATGGTGGAGCTGTCCCGGCAGCTCGGGCTCTCGGAGCAGGTGCAGTTCACCGGGCGCGTTCCGGACGCCGACCTGGTGCGCTACCTGTCCACCGCGGACGTGTGCCTCTCCCCCGACCCGCGCAATCCGCTCAACGACGTGTCGACCATGAACAAGGTCCTGGAGTACATGGTGATGGGCCGGCCGATCGTCTCGTTCGACCTCCGGGAGGCGCGGGTCTCCGCCGGTGACGCCGCCGTCTACGCGCCCGCCAACGACGAGGCCGAGTTCGCCAAGCTCATCGCGCTGCTGCTGGACGATCCGGAGAAGCGGGCCCGGATGGGCGAGATCGGCCAGGAGCGGATCAGCGGGCCACTCTCCTGGCGGAACTCGCAAGCGTCGCTGCTCGCCGCCTACGCCGCTGCCTGCCGTGACCACGCTCCGGCGTCGGCGGGCGGCCCGTACCGGCCAGGGAAGAGGCCGCGCCGTTGAGCGATGACACCATACGCCTGGTCACGATCGGGCGGATCGTCCGTCGGCGCTGGCGGCTTCTCACCATCCTCACCGTGGTGGGTGCGCTCGTCGGCTACGGCACCTCTCTGCTGTTTCCGCCGCGCTACACGACGTCGGCGTCGGTACTGCTGCCGGGGGCGTGGGAGGAACGCGAGCTGCTGACTCAGGCGCAGGTCGCGACCAGTTCGGTGGTGGTCGACCGCGCGGCCACCACGCTCGGCTGGGCCGGTGTCAGCGGCAGCGAACTGCGGGATCGGGTGAGCGCCCAGGCCGCCGAGGGGAACATCGTCAAGATCTCGGGCACGGCCGACACCCCGGAGCGCGCACAGCGGCTCGCCGACCAGGTGGCCCAGCAGTTCGTCACGTTCGCCGCGCGGATCGTCGGCGACAACACCGACCCCGAAGCAGCGGCGCGGGCCGAAGCACTGCGGCAGATGGTGGTGCAGACCAGCCGCCGCATCACCGAGCTGGCCGATACGGCCGATCCCGGGCAGACCGTGGAGGGCGTGCAGACCCGCACCGAGCTCGCCAAGCTGCGCACCTCGCTGCAGGAGGCCATCAACAAGCTGGACCAGGCAGACCCGGCTGCCAACAAGGCCAACATGGTCGTCATGGGGCCTGCGGCCCGGCCGGCCGGTGAGGCACCGCCGACGAGGACACAGCTCATCGCCGCCGGGGCGCTGCTGTTCTTCCTGCTCGCGGTCATCGGCCATCTCACCGCCGCACGGACGAGTCGCCGGCTGCGCACCGAACCGGAGATCGCCGCGGCGCTGGGCTCGGCGTCCCTGGGGACCGTCGACGTAGCTGGTGAACGGCTCGTGCACCGGCCGGAAGGCCGTGGCCCACGGGCCCTGGTCCGCCGGCTGCTGGGCACCGACGTCCGGTGGGACGTACCGACCCCGCAGACCTCCGGCGACGAGGCCAGCAGGCAGATCCGCTACCGGCGGGTCTGCGCCCGCCTACGGGACCAGCTGCCGGCCCCCCGGCGGCTGCTGGTTGTCGTCCCGGAGGGCGACGAGATCGCCCGCCGGGCCGCCGGTCAGCTTGTCGCCGAGGCCGGGAGCGATCCTTCCTCCGGCTCGTCCAGCAGGGGACCCATGCTGCGGGTGGTGGGGGTTTCGATGTCCCAGCCGATGGTGCCGGACCGCGACAGCGAGTCCGGCGTCCTGGTCGTGCTCAGCGCCGGCAACTGGACCGCAGGTGAGCTCGCCGGCATCGCCGGGGCGTGTGCGGACGCCAGGCACGAGGTCGTCGGCGTCGTGCTCGCCTGCGCGGTCCGGGCCCGTCCGACACGGTCTGCCGGCCGCCGTCGGCATGCCGCCGCGCCCGCGCTCGCGGTGGGCGACGACGCGACGGGAGGTCCAGGGTGACGACGAGTACGACTTCGGATTCCTCGACCGCCGCTCCGCTGCTGGACCTGCAGGCGCTGGTGGTGGCGGTGCGCAGACGGCGGCGCCTCTGGTGCTCCGCTGCACTGCTGGGGCTGCTCATCGGCGCGGCGGTGGCGGTCCTGCTGCCGCCGCCACCGACCGCGGTGACCAAGGTGCTGGTCGCGCATCAGGAGGACCAGCCGAACGACCCCGGAACGCTGATCCGCACCGATGTCGCGCTGCTGCAAACCACGCGGATCGCCGGCAAGGCCCTGCAGTCCCTCGAGTCCCCGGAGAAGCCGGAGGACTTCATGCAGGACTACGGGGGCGTCGGCCTGACCAACAACCTGCTGCAGATCGATGTGGCAGGTGACAGCGACGCGGAAGCGGTGGCTCGCGCCAAGGCCCTGGCCGATGCGTTCGTCGCGGACCATGTGAGGCGGATACGCGAAGCCGCGAACGCCCAGGCCAAGACCCTGCTCGACCAGCGTGACCGATTGCGGGACGAACTCGCCCAGGTCAACAAGGCGATCGGAGAGGGCTCGACGGACAGCGGACCGGACGCGTCGGCGGACATGGAGTCGCTCTTCGCCCGCCGGGCCGAACTCACCTCGCGGATCGCCGATTTCGACCAGCGCGCCGCGGAGGCGCGCATCGGCGCGCCCCAGCTCATCGCCGGCACACAGATCGTGGACGCCCCGCGCGCTGTGCGGCACTCCCTGCCCAGGACCGCTGCCACCAACGCCGCGATCGGTCTCGTCCTCGGGCTCGCACTCGGGCTCGCGGTGGCCGCGGTCGGCACAGTGGTGGCGGACCGCCCCGTGCTGCGCCGGGAGATCGCGGCCAACCTCGGCGCCTCGGTCATCGCGGAGCTGCCCGGCCGCTCGGCCATGCCGTGGCAGCGCCGGCGTATCCGGACGGCACGCGAACAGCTCACCTCGTCCCTGGCCCGTACCGTGCGCGGCTCGGCGGAACCGGTGTCGCTGCTGGAACTGGGCTGTGCGCGCAGCACGAGCGTGATCGCTCTGGATCTCGCCAGGGCACTGGCCGCGGAGGGGCCGGTGGTCGTCATCGACGGGCTGCCCGGCCCGCAGCTCGCGGGCCGCCGCCCGAAGCCGGGAGACCCGACCGTGGTCAGCGGCGAGCGTGCCGCGGCCGTGTCGCATCAGGAGCGCCCGTTCGGCGTCGGCTCGGTGGCGCCCGGCACGGCGTGGACCGACCTCCAGTACCTCGGCACTCAGACCGTGCTCGTCGTGCGTGCCGGGCACGGCAGCGCCGCATGGCTGCACACCGTGGCGCGGCAGCTCGCGGACCAGCGCATTCCGGTGATCGGTGTGGTGCTGATCGACCCCGATCCGCGTGACCGGACCGACGGCACGCTGTGGAACGGGCTGCACACCGCGCTGCGCGGCCAGCACGAGCGGCCGGCCCTGCAGAACGGTGGGGGTACTTCCCACGCCGTTCAGGCTGTGGGAGAGGGACGGCGGGGGACGGAGCGGCCGCCGGTGCGGGCGGCACGGGTCCCGGACAGCGACCAGGAGGCACGGTAGGACATGTGTGGCATCGCAGGCACTTACCGCTGGCCGGACGGGAAGGTCGTGACCGACCGGCTCACCGACTCCCTCGCCCACCGCGGTCCGGACGGCGCGGGCCGGTACAGCCACGAAGCCGGCGACGGCGAAGTACACCTCGGGCACCGCCGGCTGGCCATCATCGACCTGTCCGGGACCGGCGCCCAGCCGATGGTCTCGGACGGCCTCGTCCTGACGTACAACGGGGAGCTGTACAACGCACCCGAGCTGCGTGCCGAGTTGGCAGCGGCCGGGGTGCGCTTCCGCGGCACCTCCGACACCGAGGTGCTGCTGGAGGCCTGGCGACGCTGGGGCACGGACTGCCTGCCCCGGCTGCGCGGCATGTTCGCGTTCGGGATCTTCGACGAGCGCACCGGTGAGCTGGTGCTCGCCCGCGACCAGCTCGGCATCAAGCCGCTGTTCCTGCTCCGGCGCGGCGAGGGTCTGGTGTTCGCATCCGAGCTCAAGGCGCTCGCCGCCGTGACCGGCGGGTCGCTGCAGGTGGACCATGCGGCGCTGGTGGCCTCGCTGCTGTACTACTGGGTGCCGGACTCACGGTGCGCGTTCCGCGAAGCGGAGAAGCTGCCGCCGGGGAGCTGGCTCAGGTGCCGGCCCGACGGCCGGGTGGAGCGCGGCCGGTTCTGGAATCTCCGGGACGTCGCCGCCGAGGCCCGGGAGCGGGCCCGGGACGGCGAGCAGCCGGATGTCGCCGCCATCGTCGAGGAGTCGACCCGTCGCCACCTGCTGTCCGACGTACCCGTGGCGACCTTCCTCTCCGGGGGTCTCGACTCCAGCTACCTGACCGCGCTGGCGGCCCGCGACCGACCCGGGATCTCCGCTTACACGATCGGGTTCCGCGCCGAGGACGCCAGGTTCGAGGCGATGCCGGACGACCTGCGCTACGCCCGGCGGGTGGCCGAGCGGTTCGGCGTCGACCTGCATGAGATCGAGATCGCTCCGAATGTGCTCGACCTGCTGCCGCGGATGACGTACCACCTGGACGAGCCGATCGGCGACCCCGCCGCGATCAACACCTTCCTGATCTGCTCGGCCGCTCGGGAGGCCGGGGTCAAGGTGATGCTCTCGGGAATGGGTGCCGACGAGCTGTTCGCCGGTTACCGCAAGCACCTGGCCAACCTGATCGCGCTGCGCTACCAGCGCGTCCCGCGGCCCCTGCGGCGCGGCTTGTCCGGGGCCGTGGACCGGCTGCCGGTCGCCACGGCCCGCCGGGGGTACCGCTCGGTGCGCTTCGCGAAGCGGTTCCTCTCCTTCGCCGATCTGCCGGAGGAGACCGCGTTCCGGCGCAGCTACACCATGTACGACCAGGCCGAGCTGCTCGACCTGGTCGATCCGGACCTGGCCCAGGCGGTCGACGACGTGCTGACCGAGCATGCGGACGTCTACCAGGACAACGACCTCGACGACTTCGTCAACCGGATGTGCCTGGGCGACGCCCGGATGTTCCTTCCGGGCCTGAACCTCGCTTACACGGACCGTTCGAGCATGGCCGCGTCGACCGAGGTGCGGGTGCCGTATGTCGACGTCGAGGTGGTCAAGGCGGCGTTCGCCGTGCCCGGTGACCGCAAGATCGTGGGACGGCAGGGCAAGGCCGTCCTCAAGGAGGCGGCCGCCTCGGTCCTGCCCCGGGAGATCGTGTACCGGCCCAAGGGCCTGTTCAGCGCCCCGCTGCGCGCCTGGATGAGCCGGGACCTGGCACCGCTGGTGCGCGAGGTGGTCAACGACGGCGTGCTCGTCCGCTCCGGGTTCCTTCGCCGCGACGCCCTGGCGCGCATGGTCGCCGAAGACGCCGCCGGGCAGCGGGACTTCTCCAAGCATCTGTGGCATGTGCTGACCCTCGAGTACTGGTACCGCGGCGCGACCTCCGGGTCCGGCCACAACTCACCGACGGCGTAAAGACAAGAGGACTTCGGGTGAAACAGGTAGTGCAGAACTACAAGAGCGGCGAGCTGGCGCTGCTCGACGTGCCGGTGCCGGGGTGCAAGCCGGACGGTGTGCTCGTCCGGAGCGCCTACTCGCTGATATCCACCGGCACCGAGCTCATGAAGGTGTCCGAGGCCGGCATGTCGATGCTGGGCAAGGCCCGCTCCCGGCCGGACCAGGTGGCCAAGGTCGTGCAGAGCGTGGCCACCAACGGGGTGCCCGCCACCTACCGCAAGGTGATGGGCAAGCTGGACTCCTACACGCCGCTGGGCTACTCGCTGTGCGGGGTGGTCGAGCAGGTCGGCGCCGGGATCGACGATGTGAAGGTCGGCGACCTCGTGGCCTGCGCGGGCAACGAGCACGCGTTGCACGCCGAGCTGAACTGGGTGCCGAAGAACCTCTACGCCCCGGTGCCGGACGGCCTCGCTCCGCGGCACGCGGCCTTCGGCACCGTCGGGTCGATCGCGTTGCAGGGCGTGCGCCGCGGCGAGCCACAGCTCGGCGACGTCGCGCTGGTCATCGGCCTCGGGCTGATCGGGCAGCTGGTGGTCCAGCTCCTTGCCGCTTCGGGAGTCCGCGTCGTCGGGGTCGACCCCGACCCGGTGCGCTGCGGGCTCGCGGAGCGCCTGGGCGCCGCGGCCAGCGGCGATCCCGCCTCCACGGCCGTGGAGAACGCCGTCGCGGAACTCACCGGCGGTCACGGCGTGGACCAGGTGTACCTGGCCGCCGGCGGCGGCAGCAACCAGCCCGTCGAGCTGGCCGCCCGGCTGAGCCGGGACCGCGGCCGGGTCGTCGACATCGGCAAGTGCCGCCTGGACCTGCCGTGGAACGCGTACTACGAGAAGGAGCTCGACGTCCGGTTCTCCCGCAGTTACGGCCCTGGGCGCTACGACCCGGAGTACGAGCTCGAGGGGCGGGACTACCCGATCGGCTACGTGCGCTGGACCGAGCGCCGCAACCTGGCGTGCTTCCTCGACCTCCTCGCCGGCGGACCGGTCGACGTGGAGCCGCTGGTCTCCCACATCGCCGACTTCGACGACGCCGTCGAGACGTACCGGAGCCTGAAGGACGGCGCGCTGAAGGCCGTGGCCGTGCTGTTCCGGTATCCCGCCCACCCCGGCCAGGCTGCGGAAACGGAGGCCACTGCGGTGGCCGTGCCCGCGGTGCGGCGCAACGGCGGAGTCCCCGCTCCGGCCCGGTCGGCCAAGACACCGGTGCGGCTCGCGTTCGTCGGCGCGGGGAACTACGCGACGTCGATGCTGCTGCCGCACCTGGCACAGCGCGACGGCGTCGAGTTGTCCACGGTCGTCACCACGACGGCGCTGTCCGCGGCCAACGCGAAGCGGAAGTTCGGCTTCGCCGAGGCGACCACCGATCTCGACGCCGTACTCGGCGACAAGTCCATCGACGCGGTGTTCGTCGTCACCCGCCACAGCTCGCACGCCGAACTCACCCGCAGGGCACTGCTGGCCGGCAAGACGGTGTTCGTGGAGAAGCCGTTGGCACTCACCGGGGACGAGCTGTCCGGCGTGCTCGCGGCGGTCGAGGAATCCGGCAACGACCGGCTGCAGGTGGGCTTCAACCGCCGGTTCGCTCCGCTGTTGCGGGAGGCCAGGCGGCGGTTCGGCGCCCGGACCGGCCCGGCGAGCATCCGCTACCTGGTCAACGCGGGGCGGCTGCAGCATGGGAGCTGGTACCTCCAGCAGGGCACCGAGGGCTCGCGGTTCGCCGGCGAGGGCGGGCACTTCATCGACACGGCGAGCTGGCTGCTCGAGGCCGACCCGGTCTCGGTGTACGCGATCGCCACGCCCGGCAACGAGGATCTACAGGTCGTGCTGCGCTACCCGGACGGCTCCACGGCCACCGTCAGCTATGTCACCACCGGCCCGGCCGGCTTCCCCAAGGAGACGCTGGACCTGGTCGCGGACGGCCGCGCACTGCGGCTCGACGACTTCGTCCGTGCCTCGGTCTACGGCCGCAAGCGGTGGGTCAGTTCGCGGCTGCCCAAGGCCCGGGACAAGGGTCAGTCCGCCGAGCTGGCCGCGTTCGTCAAGGCGGTGCGGACCGGCGGTCCGATGCCGGTGCCGCTGGAGTCGCTGGTCGCCACCACGTCGGCCACCCTCGCCGTACAGGCCAGCCTGGTCGCCGGTGCCCCGGTGACGTTGGCGAGGGCGCGATGAGCATGAGCGCGGGCTGGTACCTGCGGCGGCTGTCCCGGATGGGACCGCGGGAGGTCGGCGGCCGGGTGGGCGACGCGGCGCGCAGGCGGTGGTGGCGGTCGGCGCGGCCGGACTGCCCGGGAGTGACCGGCGCCCGGTTCACCGCGGTACTGCCCGCGGGGACGGTCGCCGCGATACCTCCGGACGCCGCGAAACGTCTCATCGCCGAGGCGGACCGGCTGATGGCCGGGCGCGCCGAGTATTTCGGGGTGGACCGCGACGACCTGGCCGACCCGGACTGGTGGTACGACCCCAGGACCGGGCGCCGGGCTCCGTGGGGCTACGCCTTCGACGTGCCGTACCGGGACGAGGAGGCGGTCGGGGACATCAAGCAGATCTGGGAGTTGTCCCGGCACCAGTACCTCACGGTGCTCGCCGCCGCCTACGCGATCACCGGGGACGAGCGGTACGCCGAGCGAGTGGCCGAGCACCTGCGGTCGTGGTGGGCGGTCAACGCGCCGCTGCGCGGGGTTCACTGGACCAGCGGTATCGAGTTGGGGATCCGGCTGCTGTCCTGGGTGTGGATCCGCCGGCTGCTCGACGGCTGGCCGGGTGCGGCCGGGCTGTTCGAGGGCAATCCGGTGGCGCTCCACCAGATCTGGCACCACCAGCGCTGGCTGGCCGCCTTCCCCAGCCGGGGGTCGTCGGCGAACAACCACGTCATCGCCGAGGCCGCCGGGCAGTTCGCCGCAGCCTGCGCGTTCGGGTGGTTCCCCTCCTCAGCGCGTTGGCAGGCCGACGCACTGAGTTCGTTGGAACGGCATCTGCGCGGCAACACCTTCGCCTCCGGCCTCAACCGCGAGCTGGCCACCGAATACCACGGACTGGTGCTGGAACTCGGCCTGGCCGCGGTGGCCGAGGCGGACACCGCCGGAGTGCCGGTGCCCGCGTCGATCCGGCTGGTGCTGCTGCGGATGACCGACGCGCTCGCGGCCGTCGTGGACAACCGGCTACGGCCGCCGCGCCAGGGGGACGCGGACGACGGGCACGGTCTGGTCGTGGACGGCGCGGGCACCGACCGCTGGGCCTCGCTGCTGGCCACCGGGGACGTCGTGTTCGGCCGGCTCGCCTGGTGGCCGGCGGTGACCGGCACCGACGTGCGCACCCCGCTGCTGGCCGCGCTCATCCGGCCCACGGCACCGGCCGTGTCCCGCCCGGCAAGCCGACCCGCCCATTTCGCCGACGCGGGCATGACGATCCTGCGCGGTCCGGCGGAGATCTGGTGCCGCTGCGACGGTGGTCCGCACGGATTCCTGTCCATCGCCGCGCATGCTCACGCGGACGCGCTGTCCGTGGAGGTCCGGCACGACGGGGTCGACGTGCTCGCCGACCCGGGGACGTTCTGCTACCACGGGCAGCCCGAGTGGCGGCAGTACTTCCGGTCGACCCTCGCCCACAACACCCTGCAGTTGGACGGCGGTGACCAGTCCGTCTCCGGCGGCCCGTTCCTGTGGACCCGGCAGGCCCGCAGCCGGGTCCTGGTCGCGGACACATCCGACGCCTCCGGCCGGGGGACGGCCCGCTGGTGCGCCGAACACGACGGTTACGAGGGCTCCGTGCACCGGCGCCGGGTGGAGCTGAGGGCCGCAGCTGAGGAACTGCGGGTGGTGGACGAGGTGCGCGGAGCGCGCCGGGCCGTGCGACTGGCGTTCCACCTCGGCCCGGCGATCACCGCGGACCTGGTGGGGAACCGGGCGGTGCTCACCTGGACCCGGGACGGCGAGGACCGCTCCGCGGCTCTCGACCTCCCCGCCCAGCTCTGCTGGCGGGCGCATCGCGGCGAGAGTGACCCGCCGCTGGGCTGGTACTCCGCCGGCTTCGGGCGCAAGGAACCCGCCACCACGCTGGTCGGCACCGGCTTCGCCGACGGCACCGCGCTGTCCGGGGAGTTCACCACCGTGCTCAGGTTCCACGGCTAGGGGGGCGGGTGGGGATCAAGTGGCGGCACTGGGCGTTGCCGGCGGCACCGCTGGCGCTGGCCCTGCTGGCGGCGGCCGGCTGTGAGAGCGCGCCGGACGCGCGGCCGGAGCGGACCGCCGCGCCGACCGCCGCGCCGTCCACGTCCGTGGCCCGGGTGTGCGCCAAGCCCGCGGCCGGGCCGGCGAAGGCGCCGGCAGGTGCGGTGACGGTCGACCCGGCGGTGGCCGGTGACCTGGCCGCGAAGACCAGGAACAGCCCGCCGCACACCGTGTTCTGGCTTCGACCGGGTCAGCACAGGCTCGAGCCGGACCGCTACGCCCAGGTCATCCCCAAGGAGGGGAACAGCTACCTCGGCGCGCCGGGCGCGGTGCTCGACGGCCGCAAGACCAACCAGTACGCGTTCGGCGGCACCGCCCGGAACGTCACCATCCGCTATCTGACGGTGCAGGGTTTCGTCGCGCCGCATGACGAGGGCGTGGTCAACCATGACTCGGCCGACGAGTGGGTGATCGAGCACGCGACGATCCAGAACAACACCGGCGCGGGGCTGATGGCCGGTGCCCGCCAGCGTGTCCGCGCCAGCTGCCTGCGTGGCAACGGTCAGTACGGCATGAACGCGTACAAGGCCACCGGCCGGATCAGCGGCCTGGTCGTCGAGGGCAACGAGATCACGGGCAACAACAGGGACGACTGGGAGCGGCGGCGGCCGGGCTGCGGCTGCACCGGAGGCGTCAAGTTCTGGGCCGTCAACGGCGCCGACGTACGCGGCAACTGGGTGCACGACAACCGCGGTGCCGGGTTGTGGGCGGACACCAACAACAACGACTTCCGCATCGAGGACAACGTGCTCGAGGCCAACGACGGTGCCGCGCTGATCTACGAGACCAGCTACAACGCGGTCATCCGGAAGAACACGATCCGGCGGAACAACTGGGTCGAGGGCCGCAGGCATGCCGACCGCGGCGACACCTTCCCGTTCGCGACCGTCTACCTGTCCGAGTCCGGTGGCGAACCACGGGTCCGGGCCCGCACGGACAAGATCGAGATCTACCGGAACGTGCTGGAGAACAACTGGTCCGGTATCACCCTGTGGGAAAATGCCGACCGGTTCTGCAACAGCCCGGCCAACGCCTCGTCCGGTGACTGCACGCTACTGGTGGAGAACACCGGCCGGTGCGCACAGCCGGCGATCGCCACCGCACCGCTCTACGCCGACTGCCGGTGGAAGACCCAGCGGGTGGACATCCACAGCAACCGCTTCGTGCTGGACAAGTCCGTCGTCGCCTGCATGGTGGACTGCGACCGAATGGCGGTGCTGGCCAACTACGGCACCTATCCGGACTGGTCGCCGTACCAGGGAGAGCGGGTGGCCGAGGCGATCACCCGCAAGCAGGACAACCGCTGGCACGACAACGTCTACCTCGGACCATGGAAGTTCGTCGCCCACGACCCGAGCCGGATACTCGACTCCGGGCAGTGGCAGGGCACGCCGTACCAGCAGGACGCGGGCAGCACCTTCCGCGCGCAGGACGGTGGTTGAGATGAGCCCGGACCACACGGACCAGACGTCGAAGGTCGTCGGGACGGTCTGGGGACTGCTGGTCCTCAACACGCTCGGCTCCGCCGGGGCGAAGACCGTCATCCCGCTGCCCCGCTCCCTCATCCAGATGGTCACCATGGGCGCACTGGCCGCCGCGTTCGCGCTGGCGCTCGCGGTCAACCTCCGGCTGCGTATCCGGGCCAGCGCCTTCGTGTTCCTGCTCACCCTGCTGCTGGTGCCGAGCGTGATGTCCAGCGCGGACCTGGAGTCCGGGTTCGGCGCGCTGTTCCGCTGCGCCCGGCTGGCGCTCTTCGTCGGCACGCTGTGGCTGCTCAGCCGCTGGTGGGACGGCGGACTGACATTCGTCCGGCACCACATACGGATCTACTTCGTGGTGCTCGGGTCGGTGGCCGCCGGCGCGGTCGTCTCACCGGGCGCCGCCATGCCCGAGCTCTACGGCGGACGGCTGGTCGGCGCGTTGTGGCCGCTCACCCCGCCGCAGATCGGACAGTACGCCGCGGTGATCATCGGGCTGACCGTGCTGCTCGTGCTGGGCCGCCGGACCGACGCGCGCAGCGCGGCGCTGGTCATCGTGCCGGCACTCGTCCTGCTCGCGCTGACCCATACCCGGACGGCCACGATCGGCCTGCTCATCGGGCTGGCGTTGGCGATCGGCTCGCTGATCATGACCAGCGCCGCCGCCCGCCGGTTCTTCGCCTGGGCGGTGCTGTGCGCCGCCGTGGCCGCGGTGGGGTTCGGCTCAGCGCTGCAGGCGTGGTTCCTGCGTGGACAGAGCCAGGAGTACTTCACCAGCCTCACCGGTCGGGCAAAGGTCTGGAACGCGCTGCTGGCAGCCCCCCGGACGACTTCGGAGTCCCTGTTCGGCGCGGGCCTGGGCGACAAGTCGTTCGGCGGGCTGCCGATCGACAACAGCTGGCTGGCCGTCTACCACGAGCAGGGTATGACCGGTGTCGCCCTGGTGGCGGCGATCATCACCGTGCTGGGCGGAGTCGCGTTGCTGCGGCCGCCGTCGCTGCCGAGGGCCTGCGCGATCTTCCTGGTCAGCTACTGCGCGATCGCGTCGTACACCGAGGCCGGGCTGGGCGACGCCTCGCCGTATCTGCTGCATCTGGCCGTGGCCGCCTCTTTGCTGGCGGCACCCCCCGCGGCCGCTCCCCTCTCGGCACCCGAAGCCCCTCGCCGGCGGATCCCGCGATGGGCCATGAGATCGGAGGTGACCTGAGCATGCACGTTCTCGTAGTGCACAACCGCTACGCCTCGGCGCAGCCGAGCGGCGAGAACAAGGTCGTCGACCAGGAGGTGGCGCTGCTGCGCGGCGCCGGCCACCGGGTCGAGGTGTTCGAGCGGCGCAGCGACGACATCGCCGCCCGGTCCCTGCTGGGCAAGGCCGCGATTCCGCTGCTGGTGCCGTGGAACCCGGCGGTCCGCGCGGAGCTCGCCGCCCGGCTCCGCACCGAGCGGCCTGACGTGGTGCACGTCCACAACGTCTTCCCGCTCCTGTCGCCGGCGGTGCTCGCCGCCTGCGCCGACGCCGGCGTACCCGTCGTCGCCACACTGCACAACTACACCCAGGTCTGCCCGCCCGGCACCCTGCAGCGGGACGGCCGGCCGTGCACCGAGTGCGTCCGGTCCGCGCCGCTGCCCGCCGTCCGGCACGGCTGCTACCGGAGCTCGCGGCTGGCGACGGTGCCGCTCGCGGTCAGCCTGTCGGTCAACCGGCGGCGTTGGTGGTCCGGGGTGGAGCGGTTCTTCTGCATCTCCGCGGCGCAGCGCGACGTCCTGGTGCGGGCCGGCATGCCGTCCGAGCGGCTGGCGGTGAAGCACAACTTCGTGCCCGACCCGGGCGCCCGCCGGGATGGCGACGGCGAGCATCTGCTCTATCTCGGGCGGCTCGCGGAGGCCAAGGGTGTGCGGCTGCTCATGGCCGCGTGGGACGCGATCGCCGCAGAGGGCGGTGTGGGCGTGCCGCTCACGGTCGCCGGTGCGGGGCCGCTGGAGCGAGAGGTGGCCGACTGGGCGGCGGGCCGGGACGACGTGCGGTACGTCGGCCTGTACGACCCGGCCCAGTGTCGGCAGGCGATCGCGCGGTCGGTCGCCGTGGTGGCTCCGTCCACGTGGCTGGAGGCGTTCGGCCTGGTGGTCGTGGAGGCGATGGCGGCGGGGGTCCCGGCCGTCGCCGCCGGTCACGGCGCCTTCGTCGAACTCGTCGAGGACGGGGTGACCGGGCTGCTGCACCGGCCGGGCGGGCCCGGCTCGCTCGCGTCCTGCCTGCGCCGGGTCACGGCCGATTCGGCCCGCAACCGGGAGATGGGCCAGGCGGCCCGGCGCCGTTACGAGCGGGACTTCAGCCCGGCCGTCGGGCTGGAACGCCTGGTGGACGGGTACCGCACCGCGATCGCGGTGCGGTCCGGCGGCGGGGACAGCCCGCCGCTGTCACGTGACGAAAACACTGGCTCGCGGCGGGGGCACCCGCGCGAGCGGGATGGGGGCAGGAGATGACACGATGCCGACTCTGCGGCTCGGCGGCGCTGGTGAGCGTCGTCGACCTCGGGGCGACCCCGCCGTGTGAGAGCTTTCTCGCCGCGGACCAACTGGACCAGCCCGAACCGGCGTACCCGCTGCACCTGCGGGTCTGCACCGACTGCTGGCTCGCGCAGATCCCTCCGCTGATCACGCCGGAGGAGACGTTCACGCAGTACGCGTACTTCTCCTCCTACTCGACCTCCTGGGTGGAGCACGCGCGCACCTTCGTCGCCGACGCCGTACGGCGGCTGGGCCTCGGCTCCGACTCCTTCGTGGTCGAGGTCGCGAGCAACGACGGGTATCTCCTGAGACACATGGTGGACCGCGGGATCCGCTGCCTCGGCATCGAGCCCTCGGTGAACGTCGGTGCCGCGGCGCGGGACGCGGGTGTGCCCACGCTCACGGAGTTCCTGGCCCCGGCCACCGGCGCCGGCGTCCGCGCCGAGCACGGCCCGGCGGACCTGGTCGTGGCCAACAACGTGTACGCGCACATCCCCGACGTGGTCGGGTTCACGCAGGGGCTGCGCGTCCTGGTCGCCGACGACGGCTGGGTCTCCATCGAGGTGCAGCACCTGCTGACCCTGATCGAGGAGAACCAGTACGACACGATCTACCACGAGCACTTCCAGTACTACACGGTCGCGTCCGCGATCCGGGCGCTGGCGAGCGGCGGACTCGCGCTCGTGGACGTCGAGCTGCTGCCCACGCACGGCGGCTCCATCCGGCTGTGGGCCCGGCCGGTCGAGGTGGCCGGCGAGCCGACCCGGCGGGTGGCCGACGTGCTGGCCCGGGAGAAGGCCGCCGGGCTCCAGGAGCTGTCCGGGTACACCGACTTCTCCGCCCGGGTGGCCAAGGTGCGCCGGGACCTGCTGCGGTTCCTCATCGAGGCGGCCGAGCGCGGCGAGACGGTCGTCGGCTACGGCGCCCCGGGCAAGGGCAACACCCTGCTCAACCACTGCGGCATCCGGCCCGACCTGCTCCCGTACACGGTCGACCGCAACCCCTACAAGCACGGCAGGTTCACCCCGGGCACCCGCATCCCGATCCTGCCGCCCGAGCAGATAGCCGCCGACAGACCGGACTACGTCCTCGTCCTCCCGTGGAACCTGCGGGCCGAGCTGGTGGAGCAGCTGTCCTTCGTGCACGCCTGGGGCGGCCGGCTGGTCTTTCCCATACCGGAACTGAGCATTGTCGAGGTCAAGGCATGAAGGTCGTACTGTTCTGCGGCGGCTATGGACTGCGGATGCGGAGCGGTGCCGCAGACGACGTGCCCAAGCCGATGGCGATGGTCGGCCCGCGGCCGCTGATCTGGCACGTCATGCGCTACTACGCGTACTTCGGGCACACGGAGTTCATCCTGTGCCTCGGGTACGGGGCTCACCACATCAAGAACTTCTTCCTCAACTACGAGGAGACGACGTCCAACGACTTCGTACTGCGGGGCGGGCGGACCGAGCTGCTGTCCACCGACATCGCCTCCTGGACGATCACGTTCGCGCAGACCGGCATCGAGTCACCGATCGGTGAGCGGCTGCGCCGGGTGCGGCACCACCTGGACGGCGACGAGATGTTCCTCGCCAACTACGCCGACGTGCTCACCGACGCCCCGCTGCCGGAGATGATCGACCGGTTCGCCCGTCGCGACGCCGGTGCGTCGATGATGGTGGTGCCGCCGCAGTCCTCGTTCCACTGCGTGGAGCTGGGCGAGGACGGCCTGGTGGGGGGCATCACGGCGGTGAGTGACATGCCGCTGTGGGAGAACGGCGGCTACTTCGTGCTCCGCCAGGAGGTCTTCGACCACATCCCGGAGAACGGGGACCTGGTCGCCGACGGCTGCGCCCAACTGGCCAAGCGCGGGCGGTTGGTGGCGCACCAGCACCGCGGCTTCTGGAAGCCGACGGACACGGTGAAGGAGCGGGCCGCGCTCGATGACGCCTACGCCCGGGGCGACCGCCCCTGGGCCGTGTGGGAACACGGCGGCGCGGGGGCGACCGGCGGCAGGTACGGCTCCGGAGCAAGAGCGTGATCCGGCTCGTGGCCGGGCGCCTGGACCGGATCGTCGCGGTGGGCGCGCACTGCGACGACATCGCCATCGGCGCCGGCGGGACGCTGCTGACGCTGTGCCTCGCGCGGCCGGGTATCCGCGTCGACGTGCTGGTGCTCTCCGGCGGTGGCAGCGAGCGGGAGCAGGAGGAGCAGGCCGCGCTCGCCGCGTTCTGCCCGGGCGCCGACCTGCGGCTGACCGTGCACAAGCTGCCGGACGGCCGATTGCCCGCGCACTGGGAAGAGGCCAAGGCCGCGGTCGAGGAGTTGCGCGCGGGGACGGAGCCGGATCTCGTGCTGGCTCCGCGTACCGATGACGCGCACCAGGATCACCGCGGTCTGGCGAAGCTGATGACCACCGCGTTCCGCGACCACATGGTGCTCGGCTACGAGATCGTCAAGTGGGACGGCGATCTCGGCCGTCCGGCGGCGTACCAGCCGCTCTCGGCGGAGGTCGCCGAACGGAAGGTGCGGCTGCTGCAGGAGCACTACCCCTCGCAACGGCACCGGCCCTGGTACGACCGCGAGGCCTTCCTCGGTCTCGCGCGGATCCGCGGCATCGAATGCCACGCGCGCTACGCCGAGGCGTTCGCCGTCACCAAACTCACTCTCAACCTGGGGGAATGAACCTTGCGCGTACTGCTGACCGGGCACCAGGGCTACCTGGGCACCGTGATGGCCCCGGTCCTCGCGGCCGCCGGGCACGAGGTCACCGGGCTTGACGCCGGCCTGTTCGCCGACTGCGTGCTGGGCCCACCGCCCGCGGACCCTCCCCCAGTCGGCGCCGGCGCGCCTTTGGGCGGTGCCCCCACCCCAGTCGGCGCCGGCGCGCCCGTGGGCGGTGCCCCCACGGGATCCCGTGTGGACCTGCGCGACATCACGGCCGAGCACGTGGCCGGGGTGGACGCCGTGATCCACCTGGCCGCCCTGTCCAACGACCCGCTGGGAGCACTGGCGCCGGACCTGACCTACGACATCAACCACCACGCGTCCGTGCGGCTGGCCCGGCTGGCCCGCGACGCCGGAGTGCGGCGCTTCCTGTACGCGTCGACCTGCTCGGTCTACGGCGCCGCGGGCGGTGACGACCTGGTGGCCGAGGACGCGCCGCTGCGGCCGGTGACGCCGTACGCGGAGTCCAAGGTGCGGGTGGAGGACGACCTGCACGCGCTGGCCGACGGCGACTTCAGCCCGGTGTACATGCGCAACGCCACCGCCTTCGGCTACTCACCCCGGCTGCGCGCGGACATCGTGCTGAACAACCTGGTGGGCCACGCGCTCCTGTCCGGCGAGGTGCTCGTGCTCTCCGACGGCACTCCCTGGCGCCCGCTGGTGCACGCCGCCGACATCGCACGGGCCTTCACGGCCGCGCTGGCCGCGCCGCGGGACGCGGTGCACGACCGGGCCTTCAACATCGGCAGCGAGACCAACAACGTCACGGTCGCCGAGATCGCCGAGCAGGTCGCCGAGGCGGTGTCCGGCTCGAAGGTGGTGATCACCGGGGAGACCGGTGCCGATCCGCGGTCGTACCGGGTGGACTTCTCCCGTTTCCGCGCCGCGGTGCCCGGCTTCGACTGCGAGTGGACGGTGAAGCAGGGCGCGCTCGAACTCGCCGACGCCTACCGGAAACACGGTCTGACCCGGGAGGACTTCGAGCGACGCTTCACACGGCTTGCCGTGTTGCGCGCCGCGTGCGACGCCGGCGCCGTCGACGACACCCTGCGGTGGCGCCGATGACCGAGGCCGGCGAAGCGATGCACAGGCTGGTGGAGCGGCTGTACCCGCTGTGCCGGAGCATCACCGGCGACGGTGTGCGCGCCACCCTGGACATCGTCGGCGAGTACATCCCGCTGCAGGTGCACGAGGTGCCGACCGGGACGCAGGTGCTCGACTGGACGGTGCCGCAGGAGTGGAACATCAAGGACGCGTACATCGCCGACACCGCCGGCCACCGGGTCGTCGACTTCGCCGCGTCCAGCCTGCACGTGCTCGGCTACAGCGTGCCGGTGTCGGCGACCATGCCGCTGGCCGAGCTGCGCGGACACCTGCACACCCTGCCGGACCACCCGGCCTGGGTGCCCTACCGCACCAGCTACTACAAGCCGGATTGGGGATTCTGCCTGGCCCAGGAGACCCTGGACGCGCTGCCGGAGGGCGAGTACGAGGTGTGCGTCGACTCCACACTGACCGATGGACACCTCACCTACGCCGAGCACGTGGTCCCAGGGCAGGTCGCCGACGAGGTGATCGTCTCGTGCCATGTCTGCCACCCGTCGCTGGCCAACGACAACCTGGCCGGAATCGCGGTGGCGACGTTCCTGGCCCGGGCGCTGGCGCAGCAGACACCGCACTACACCTACCGGTTCCTGTTCGCACCCGGCACCATCGGGGCGATCACCTGGCTGGCCCGCAACGCGGAGCGGGTGGAGCGGGTCAAGCACGGGCTTGTGCTGGCCTGCGCCGGCGACCCGGGCCGGCTGACGTACAAGCAGAGCAGGCGCGGCGACGCCGAGATCGACCGGGTGATGCGGCACGCACTGGACGCCTCCGAACGCCCGCACCACATCACCGAGTTCACGCCGTACGGCTACGACGAGCGGCAGTTCTGCTCGCCCGGGTTCGATCTCGGCGTGGGCTCGCTCAGCCGGACCCCGTACGCCGGCTACCCCGAATACCACACCTCGGCGGACAACCTGGACTTCGTCTCCCCGGAGGCGATGGCGGACACGCTCGCCCTGTGCCGCGAGGCATTCGCCGTGCTCGACCGCAACCGGCGTTACGTCAACCTCAGCCCCTACGGCGAACCACAGCTGGGCCGGCGTGGGTTGTACGACGCGCTCGGGGGCCGCAGTGACACCAAGCAGGCCCAGATGGCCATGCTCTGGGTGCTCAGTCTCTCCGACGGCGAGCACAGTCTGCTGGACGTCGCCGAGCGGTCCGGGCTGCCGTTCGACACCGTCGCCGCCGCGGCCGACGCCCTGGCCGCCACCGGGCTGGTCAAGGCATGACGCCGATGACCACCGAGGGGGAGGATCCGCGGCCAACGGCCCCACCGGCGGGACCCGCCAGACGGGGCATCGTCGGCCGGCTGTCCTGGGGGCTGGCCGACCAGGCGGCCTCCAGCGTGTCCAACTTCGCGGTGGGGATCTACGTTGCCCGCTCGCTGGGGCTGACCGCGTTCGGCGTGTTCAGCCTGGCCTGGGTGACCTACGGCGTGGTGCTCAGCGTGTCCCGCGGGCTGGCCACCGACCCGCTCGTAGTGCGCTTCAGCGGCGTGCCGGACGCGTCCTGGCGGGGGGCGGTGGCCCGGTCGTCGGGTACCGCGCTCGGCGTCGGTGCCGCCGTCGGCGCGGCGTGCCTGGTGGTCGGGCCGGCTGTCGGCGGCCGCGTGGGGACCGCGTTCGCCTGTCTCGGCGTCATGCTGCCGGGGCTGCTGCTGCAGGACGCCTGGCGGTACTCGTTCTTCGCCGCCGGCACCGGGCGGAAGGCTTTCGTCAACGACCTCGTGTGGGGCGTCGCGCTCGTCCCGGCCATGGTGGTGGCGGCCCGCGTGGGCAGCGTGGCCGCGTTCGTGCTCGCCTGGGGCGCGTCCGCCGGGGTGGCCGCGGTGTACGGCTGCTTCCAGTCCGGGATCCGGCCCCACATGACCGGAGCGCGCGAGTGGGTTCGCGAGCACCGCGACCTCGGCTACCGGTACCTGGTCGAGAACACCTGCGTCAGCGGCGCGAGCCAGCTGCGGGCGTACGGGCTCGGCGCGATCGTCGGGGTCGGCGCGGTGGGTGTGGTCCGAGGCGCCGAGCTGCTGCTCGGCCCGTTCCTCGCCGTGCTGATGGGGCTGTCCCTGGTCACCGTCGCGGAGGCGGCTCGGGTGCTGCGGAGGGCCCCGCACCGGCTCGCCGCGTTCTGCCTCCTGCTGGGCGGCGCCCAGGCCGCCGCCGCGCTGCTCTGGGGCGCGGCACTGCTACTGGTGCCCGACCCGTTCGGCCGGCTCGTGCTCGGCGATGTCTGGCACTCCGCATCGCAGCTCATCGTGCCGGCCACGCTCGGCGTCGCGGGAGCCGGCCTCGGCACCGGCGCGGCGGCCGGGCTGCGCGCGCTCGGCGCGGCCCGGCGCAGTCTGCGCTGCCAGCTGTTCGCCTCCGCCTGCTATGCCGGCGGCGGGATCGGCGGGGCGGCCGTGGCCGGCACGGTCGGCTCGGCCTGGGGCGTCGCCGCCGCGACCGTCGGCAGCTCGGCCGTGTGGTGGCTGCATCTGCGCTCCGCCGTGCGCGGGCACCACCAAGAACCCATCCGCGAAGTGAGGACGCCATGACTGCCCATCCCCGGTTGAGCATCGGCCTGCCCGTGTACAACGGCGAGGAGTACCTGGCCGAGTCCCTCGACGCCCTGCTCGGCCAGACCTACGAGCACTTCGAGCTGGTCATCTCCGACAACGCCTCGACCGACGGGACCCAGGACATCTGCCGCCGGTACGCCACGAAGGACTCGCGCATCCGGTACCTCCGGCTGCCCTGGAACATCGGCGCCGCGCCGAACCACAACCACGTTTTCACCGAGTGCCGCGGCGAGCTGTTCAAGTGGGCCTCGCACGACGATCTGTACGCCCGGGACCTGCTGCGGCGCTGCGTGGAGGCACTGGACGAGCGGCCGGACGTGATCCTCGCGCACTCCGGCCAGGCGGTCATCGACGGCGACAGCCGGGTGAAGGTCCCTTACGAGTACGGGCTCGCCACCGACTCGCCGCACGCGCCGGAGCGCTTCCGCAGTCTGCTGTTCGAGCCCGGCGGCGACGACTTCTACGGGGTGATGCGGGCCGACGTGCTGCGCCGGGTGAAGCCGCACGACAGCTACCACCACGCGGACCGGACCTTCGTCGCCGAGATCACCCTGCACGGGCGCTTCCACCAGGTGCCGGAGCTGCTGTACTTCCGCCGCGACCACCCCACCCGCGCCGAGCGGGCGAACCCGGGCAAGCGCTCCCGGTGCGTCAACCTGGACCCGCGCCGGGCGGGCCCGCTGCACCCCACGCCCCGGCTGCTCGCCGAGTACGTCTGGGGCTTCGCCTCGGCGATCCGGCGTGCGCCGTTGTCCACATCCGACCGGCGGGCGTGCTACCGCCACCTGGCCGCATGGATGACCAGCAGGGTCCGGCCGGGCGCAGGCGAACGGGTCGAGGACCGCGCCCCGGTCGACCCGGACCGGCTCACCGTCTCCGTCGACGCCCTCGTCGCCGGCCGTGAGGGGAGGCAGGTATGACATCCGCGGACGAAACCCCAGTGCGCGTAGGGGTGTTCGGCCTGCTCGGCTCCGGCAACCTCGGCAACGACGGGTCGCTCGAGGCCGTGCTCGGGTACCTCCGCGCCGAGCAACCGGAGGCGGTCGTGGACGCGTTCTGCGGCGGACCCGAGGTCGTCGCGACCCGTTACCGGATCCCCGCCGCACGGCTGCACTGGTACCGCGGGGAGTACCGGACCGCGTCGCGTGCGGGCGCGATCGCGGCGAAGGGTCTGGGCAAACTCGTCGACGCCGTCCGCACCGCCGCATGGGTGCGCCGGCACGACGTGGTGATCGTGCCGGGCATGGGCGTCCTGGAGGCCACGCTGCCGCTGCGGCCGTGGGGCTTCCCGTACGCGCTGCTCCTGCTCTGCGCATCCGGCCGGCTGTTCGGCACCCGGGTCGCGCTGGTCGGTGTCGGCGCCGCCGCGATCGGCGACCGGCCGACCCGAACACTGGTGCGCTGGTCGGCGCGGCTGGCCACGTACCGGTCGTACCGGGACGCCCTGTCCCGCGACGCGATGCGGGCGATGGGCGTGGACACCGCGCGCGACGAGGTCCACCCGGACCTCGCCTTCGCCCTGCCGGCGCCGCGGGCGAGCGGACCCGACAGGCTCTCGGCCCCGCCGGGCCGAGTCTGCGTCGGCGTCATGGCCTTCCACGGCGGCAACGACGACCGAGCCCGGGCCGATGAGATCCACCGGCGCTACCTCGACGGGACGACGCGCTTCGTCCGCGCACTGGTCGAGGACGGCAGACCGGTCCGGCTGCTCACCGGCGACGAGGTCGACCGGCCGGTCGTCGCCGCGATCCTCGACGCCGTGGACTCGCCGCTGGTCACCGCTGCCGAGGCGGCCTCGCTGGCCGACCTGATGAAGGAGATGGCGGCTGCCGACACCGTGGTGGCGACCCGGTACCACAACCTGGTCTGCGCGCTGAAGGTCGGTACGCCGACGCTCGCGCTCAGCTATGCGGCGAAGAGCGACGTGCTCATGGCTCAGATGGGTCTTGGCGCGTACTGCCACCCGGCTCGCGAGGTCGACGGCGACCGGCTTCTCGAGCAGTTCCGGGCCCTGGAAAAGAGGTCGGCGGAGCTGCGGCAGACCCTCACTGAGCGGAATCTGGTCGCCGCCGGACAACTCGACCACCAGTTCACCGCCTTGACAGCGGCCCTGTTCCCGGCGGCCGACCACGCCCACGCCCTGCGGGAGGCTCCATGAAAGCGACCGAAGTCCCGGCGATCGCCGGCGCGTACCTGTTCGAGCCGACGCCCTACGCCGACGAACGCGGCTTCTTCTGCCGCACCTTCGACGCCGACGTGGTCCGCTCGGTGGGCCTCGACCCGGACGCCTTCGTCCAGGACAGCCTGTCCCGCTCGGTCCGGGGCGTGCTGCGCGGCCTGCACCTGCGCTCCGGCGCAGGCGAGGCCAAGCTGGTGCGCTGCTCGTACGGGAGGATCTTCGACGTCGTCGTGGACCTGCGAGCGGACTCGCCGACCTACCTGGGCCACGCCTCCTTCGAGCTGTCCGACGAGACGCAGGTGGCCCTGTACATCCCGGCGGGGTGCGCGCACGGCTTCCAGGCTCTGACCGAAACCGCGGACGTCTCGTACCGGATCGACCGCCCGCACGACCCGGCCGAGGGCGTGACGATCGCCTTCGACGACCCGGAGCTCGCCATCGACTGGCCGCTGCCGGTCACATCGATGTCCCAGCGGGACCGTGAGGCGCCGAGCCTCGCCGAGGTCCTCAAGCACCAGGAAGGTTGAGGTCGACGTGCACACCGAAGACACCGAGGGCACCGCGGAGTTCCCGCTGCCCCGCTCGCGGCGGGCCAACGCGCGGCTGCACGCCTTGATCCCCGGGGGCGCGCACACCTACGCCAAGGGCGACGACCAGTACCCCGAGGATCTGGCCCCGGTCATCAGCCACGGCCGAGGCGCCCACGTGTGGGACGTCGACGGCAACCGCTACATCGAGTACGGCTCCGGCCTGCGGTCGGTCAGCCTCGGCCACGCCCACCCACGCGTGACCGAAGCGGTGCGACGGCAACTCGACCGCGGCAGCAACTTCGTCCGGCCGTCCATCGTGGAGGTCGAAGCCGCGGAACTCTTCCTGGCCACGGTGCCGACCGCCGAGATGGTGAAGTTCGCGAAGAACGGCTCCGACGCCACCACCGCCGCGGTACGCCTCGCCCGCGCCGCCACCGGCCGCCACCGGGTGGCCATCTGCGCCGACCATCCGTTCTTCTCCGTCGACGACTGGTTCATCGGCACCACGCCGATGTCCGCCGGTGTTCCGGCGGCGACCAACGAGCTCACCGTGACGTTCCCCTACGGGGACCTGGCCGCCACGGAGGAGTTGCTCACCCGGTACCAGGACGAGGTCGCCTGCCTGATCCTCGAACCCGCCACCCACACCGAGCCGCCCCCCGGGTACCTCGCCGGCCTGCGCGAGCTGGCCGACCGGCACGGCTGCGTACTGGTCTTCGACGAGATGATCACAGGCTTCCGCTGGTCCGAGGCGGGTGCCCAGGGCCTGTACGGCGTCGTCCCCGACCTCTCCACGTTCGGCAAGGCGCTGGGCAACGGATTCGCCGTCTCCGCGCTGGCCGGGCGCCGAGATCTGATGGAGCGGGGCGGGCTGCGTCACCCCGGCGACCGGGTGTTCCTGCTGTCCACCACACATGGTGCCGAGACGCACTCCCTGGCAGCCGCGATGGCCGTGCTCACCACCTACGTCGAAGAGGGCGTCACCGCGCGGCTGCACGCCCTCGGCGAGCGGCTGGCCGCCGGAGTCCGCGACGCCGCGGCCGCCATGGGCGTCGGCGACCACATCGTCGTCCGGGGACGGGCCAGCAACCTGGTCTTCGCCACCCTCGACGAGAACCGGCAGCCGTCACAGCGGTACCGCACCCTGTTCCTGCGCCGACTCCTCGAGGGCGGGGTGCTGGCCCCGTCGTTCGTGGTGAGCAGCGCGCTCGACGCCGCCGACATCGATCACACCGTCGACGTGGTGGCCCAGGCATGTGCGGTGTACCGAAAGGCACTGGACGCCGCCGACCCCACCCCCTGGATGGCCGGACGCCCGGTGAAGCCCGTATTCCGCCGCTTGGCGTGACGTGCCGTCAGCGGTGATCCCACCGGCCGGCGCCGGCCATCCGGTCGACGAGCCACGCGGTCGCCGGAACCACCGCCAGCGCGGTACACCAGCCGCCGAGGACGTCGGTCGGGTAGTGCGCGCCCAGGGCGACCTGGGCCCAGCCCATGGCGGCGCCGGCCACCAGCGCCGCGGCAAGCACGACCGACGTGCCGGCCGTCCTGCCGAGACCGAGCCGGCCGGTCACGAGCAGCGCCACCACGAGGGCGAACGCCGTGGCAAAGGCGGTGTGCCCGCTCGGGTAGGACAGGTTCTCTCCGTGGATGGTGCGTCCCACCAGGGGCTTGAGCACCGTCGCCGTCCCCACGGTCATGCCGGCGCCGACGACGACGAGCACCGCCGCGCGAGGACGCCGGAGCAGCAGGCAGCCCGCCACGGCGGCCACGACCAGCGCCGCCGCCCCCACCGGCTCCCCCAGGAAGTCGACGGACAGAGCGATGTGCCGCCACGTCGGCCCCACACCTTCCAGGGCCGCCCCGATCCGCGCGTCCACCGTTCCGGGCTTGCTCTCGTCGGCATACAGGACCCCGAGCCCGACCACCACCGTTGCGGCGAGCGCCGCGACCAGCCCGAGCCACCCGCGCACCGCCGGGGCCAGCACCACGGGCGCCGACCGGCCAGTCACCCGCCCACCGCGTCCGGTCGGTCTGCGGTGCCCTGCCGTGGGAACACGAGCCGGTCAACGACCGGCTGCTGCCCGCGGAGGCCACCACCCTGTGCCAGCCCGCCGATCCGGCGTTGCGCACCAAGGGCCAATCGGTCGCCCGCCCGGCGGTTCGGGCCCGCGCCGCGAGCATCACGTTTCGGGCTCCTGTGGCCGACTGCCGCTGCAGCCCCAGCGGGGGCACACCGTCGCAGACCATCCGGCAGACGCGATGCGCCTCCCCCTGCCGTCGGGGCCGACACCATGTCACCCGCCGCTACCACCGCGCCTCGCCCCCAGTAACTGCCCGGCTCTTCCCGCCGCATGGCAGGACGTCCGATGTGCCGACCACGCAACTCGACGGCTTGTCCGACACCCTGGCCAAGGCGTCGGAATCAGCCTCTCCTCGCCACCCTAGCCGTCAACGCGGCCGCAACTCCGGATCCCTGTTGCGTTCCAGAGCACCGAGGGTCGCCGAGACCGCGATCGTGACGCGCGGATGACGTCCAACCACGGGACATCGCCATGCTCACCGCCGACCGCGCCCGGATCGCGACCGGGAAGGCTCAGCAGCTCGGCTCCCCACACCGCCGCCTACAAGGCGACCCTCAGCCTGACCACCACGCCGACGGTGTCCGTCGAAGCGGGACAAGGTCACTGCCGCACATCGTCCGGCATCACCCCAGGGCGCGGCCGTCGTGCCCTGACGCACGAAGATGACGGCGGAGTCATCACATGCGACTCGGTACGGCTGCGGCGGCAAACGGTTTCACCCTTCCTGCCGCCCTTCAACCGCGTTGCGTGCGATGACCTGCGCGTACCAGTCGGCGCTCTCCTTGGGCGTGCGCCGCTGGCTCGCGAAGTCCACGTGCACGATGCCGAATCTCTTGCTGTAGCCGTAGGCCCATTCGAAGTTGTCCAGGAGCGACCACAGGAAGTAGCCCCGCACGTCGGTTCCGGCCTCGATCGCCCGGTGCACGGCGGTCAGGTGGCTGTGCAGGTAGGAAACGCGCTCGGGGTCGTGCACGCGGCCGGACGGATCCGAGTAGTCGTGGTACGCCGCGCCGTTCTCGGTGACCAGCAAGGGGACGCCCGGCAGGTCGTCGCGCAGCCGCGTCAACAGCTCGTACAGTCCACCGGCGTCCACGGGCCAGTCCATGGCGGTGCGCGGTCCAGGTGCGGGCAGGAAGCGGACATGCCGCTCGGCTCCGGCCCAGGGCGACGGCGACTCGCACTCTCCGGCGGCGACGACGGTGGGCGAGTAGTAGTTGATGCCGAGCGAGTCGATCGGCGTCGATGCCGCCGCGAGGTCCCCGTCCCGTACGAACGACCAGTCCGTGATCGCGGCGGTGTCGCGGATCAGGTCGTCGGGGAGGCGGCCGTGGAAGACGGGGTCGAGGAAGATCCGGTTGCCGACGGCGTCGATCCGGCGGACGGCGTCCAGGTCGTCGGCCGACGGCGTGAGCGGTCGTAGTGCGTGGAGGTTGAGGGTCAGCGACACCTCGGACGTGTCCGGTAGCGCCGCGCGCAGCGCTCGGACCGCCCAGCCGTGGGCCAGGTTGAAGTGGTGGGCGGCGCGCAGGCTGTCCAAATGGCTGGTGCGGCCCGGGGCGTGCACGCCGCTTCCGTACCCGAGGAACGCCGCGCACCACGGTTCGTTGAGAGTCGTCCAGGTCCCTACGCGGTCGCCGAGGGCGTCAGCCATGATGCCGGCGTACTCGGCGAAACGCTGGGCGGTCTCCCGCTGCGGCCAGCCGCCCGCGTTGTCCAGCTCCTGGGGCAGGTCCCAGTGGTAGAGGGTGGCGACCGGACGGATTCCGGCGTTGAGGAGTTCGTCGACGAGCCGTCGGTAGAAGTCGAGGCCCTTCTGGACAGCGGGCCCTCGCCCGTTCTGCTGCACGCGGGGCCAGGCAATGGAGAAGCGGTAGTCGGTCACACCGAGGCGCCGCATGAGGGCGACATCCTCAGGCATGCGGTGGTAGTGGTCGGCGGCTATGTCGCCGGTGTCACCGTTGCGGACTCTGCCCGGTGTGCGGCTGAAGGTGTCCCAGATGGAAGGGGTGCGGCCGTCCTCGGCGGCAGCGCCTTCGATCTGGTAGGCGGCGGTGGCGGTCCCCCACCGGAAGCCACCGGGAAACCGAAGCTCGGTCGTGTCGCTGGGGAGTATGTCGAGTGCGGACATGGGCTGATTGCTCCGAATCAAGGTCGGATGGAAGGCTGAGCGTTGTCGGAACTGGCCTCGGGTCAGCCCTTGACGGCTCCCTGCATGATTCCGCCGACGATCTGCCGGCCGAGGAAGGCGAAGACCAAAAGCACGGGCAGGGTGCCGAGCAGGGTGCCGGCCATGACCACGGACTGGTCCTGGACGTATCCCCCGCCGAGCTGGCGAAGGGCGACCTGGACGGTCGGCTCGGAGGAGGACAGGGCGATGATGGGCCAGAAGAAGTCGTTCCACGCGGCCATGAAAGTGAGCAGGCCGAGGACGGCCATGCCGGGACGGGCGATCGGGACCACGATCGACCAGAAGATGCGGGCGGTGGAGGCGCCGTCGACCCGGGCGGCCTCGATGAGTTCGTCGGGCAGCGACTGGAGTAGGTACTGGCGCATGAAGAACACGCCGAAGGCGGAGACCAGGCCGGGCAGGATCACTGCCTGGAGCTGGTTCACCCAGCCGAGCTCGGCGATCAGCATGAAGAGCGGGATGACCCCGAGCTGCGGCGGGATCATCATCGTGCCCACCGTGACCGCGAGCAGCGCGCCCCGGCCCCTGAAGCGCAGCTTGGCGAAGGCGAACCCGGCGAGGGTGCAGCACAGGACGGTGCCGAGGGTGATCGAGCCGGAGACGATGAGGGAGTTGAGGAGGGCCGTGCCGATGTCGGCTTCCTCCAGGACCGCCTCGAAGTTGCGGATCAGGTTCGGTCCGGGCAACAGGGTCGGCGGGACCTTCGCCAGATCGGCGTTGGAGCGACTCGCGGCGACTATCGTCCAGTAGAACGGGAAGGCGGAGAAGGCCACGGCGACGACGAGGATCGCGTAGGCAAGCGGACCGGCGTGCAGGGTGCGGCCCGCACGGGAGGACCTGCGGCGCGGCGGGCGCGCACGTACAGCGGTAGGTGAAGCGGTCGCCAGGTCGGCCGGCCTACCGGGTGCCGGGACCTGGGCGGGCTCGGTATGCACGGTCATCGGCCGGCCTCCTTGCGGGAACGGCGGCGCGCGATCAGGGCGTTGGCCCCGACCAGCACGAGGATCAGCAGGAACGTCACCCAGGCGATCGCCGCAGCCCGGCCCAGGTGGAAGAAGCCCCAGCCCTGCTCGTACATGTACAGGCCGAGGGTCTGGTACTGATGCGAGATGCCGCCCGACATGGAGCCCTCGAAGAGCAGCGGCTCGCCGAAGAGCTGGGTCGCGCCGATCGTGGAGACCACGACGGTGAACAGGATCGTGGGCCGCAGCCCCGGCAGCGTCACATGGAAGAGCTGCCGCCACCGGGAGGCGCCGTCCATCTCGGCCGCCTCGTACAGCTCCGATGGGATGGACTGCATGCCGGCTAGGTAGATGAGCGCGTTGTACCCCGTCCAGCGCCATATGACGATCGTCGAGACCGCGATCTGGGAGGCGAGGGTGCCGGTCTGCCAGTCGACCGGACCGATGCCCACGAGGCCGAGAACATAGTTGACCAGCCCGAAGTCGCGGCCGAAAAGCTGGGCGAAGACGAGGGTGGCGGCGGCGACCGAGGTGGCGTACGGCAGCAGCATCGCCGTCCGCAGGAACGTCCGGCCGCGGAGCTTGTAGTTGAGCAGGTGCGCCAGGCCGAGCGCCATGACCAGCTGCGGCACGGTGGACAGCACGCCGATGGTGAAGGTGTTGCGCAGCGCGGTCCAGAAGTACTGGTCGTTCAGCAGTGCGGCGTAGTTGCCGAAGCCCCGCCACTCCATGTCACCGGGTGTCTGCAGCTCCACCCGGTAGAGCGAGACGAAGGCGGTGTAGATCAGCGGGAAGAGCCCGAAGGCGGCGAAGAGGGTGAAGAACGGGGCGACGTAGGCGTATGGCGCGAGCGTGCTGCGAAGGCGACGCGCTGCGAAAGGACTTCGAGGCTTCGCGATCTCTGCCGGGGCGGTGAGGGTCACTTGGCGGCCCTTCGAGGTGAGAGGTGAAGGAGGACTCCTCCGCCGCCGAGCGGGGTCGAGTGCGGCGGCGGAGGAAGGACGGGTAGCTGCAGTCGGGCACTGCGCGGATCCCTATCCGAGGGTGTTCGCGACGCCCTTCTTCGCGTTCTCCCACGCCTTCTCCGGGGCGAGGCCCTTGCGTTCCACCTCGCTCAGCGCGTTGGTGATCTGCTGGGCGATGTTCTGGTCGTGGACCCCGAGGACCTGGACAGGGGCCGACTCGGCCGCGTGTCCGAAGATCTGCCCGATGGGCGCGCTGGAGAAGTACGGGTCCGTGGTGCGGGCGATCTCGGCGATCGCGCCCTTGGCCGAGGGGAAGTTGCCCTGCTTGGCGAAGACCTTGACCTGCTGCTCGGGGGCGGTGAGCCAGGCGATCAGCTCGTACGCCTCCTTCTTGTGCTTCGCGGCTTTCGGGACGGAGAGGTAGGAGCCTCCCCAGTTGCCCATGCCGCCCGGGAGCTTGGCGATGTCCCACCTGCCCTTGCCGCTCTCACCGGCCTGGCCCTTGATGTAGCCGAGCATCCAGGCCGGGCAGGGGATGGTGGCGAAGGAACCGGCGGCGAAGGCCTGGTTCCACTGGGGGGACCATTGGTCGAGCTCGGCGCTGAGACCGGCGTGACTTGCCTTGACGGAGGCGTCCCATGCCTTCTTCAGCGCGGGGTTGGTCTCCCAGATCAGCTCACCGGAGGCGTCGTAGTAGCGCTCTTCCTCCTGTCCGATCATGATCGAGTAGAGACTGCCGACACTGTCCAGCCAGGCGCTCTTGCCCGGGGCCTTGGCCTTGTACTGCTTGCCGAGCTCCAGGTAGCCGTCCCAGGTGGCCCAACGCTTTGCCAGTTCGGTGCGGTCGGTGGGGAGGCCGGCCTGCTTGAAGAGGTCCGTGCGGTAGCACATCGCCTCGGGGCCGACGTCGGTCCCGAGGCCGAGGACCTCACCGTTCCTCCCGGTCGCGGCCGCCCACTTCGCCTCGGCGAAGGCGCCCTTCAGCTTGTCCGCGCCGTACTTCCGCAGGTCCTCGAAGCGGTCGGTCTGCTGCTGGGTGACGGACGCGATCCGGCCCACCTCGATGCCTTGGACGTCGGCGAGGCCGCCGCCGCCCGCGAGCCGGGTCTGCAGGGACTTCCAGTAGTCGGCCTCGTCCTGAGTGGCGGTCTGCTTGATCGTGACGCCGGGGTGGAGCTTCTCGTACTCCGCGTAGAGCCCAGCCTCCTTGTAACCGAAGGAGCCGAACAGGTCCACGGTGATCGTGACCTTGCCGCCCGCCCTCTCTGACGAGGAACCGGAGCCGCAGGCGGCGAGCAGTGTTCCGGCCAGCACGACTCCGCCGAGGCGGAAGATCGCTCTCCTGGCGGCTCTGGCAGTAGTCAAGACGGCCTCCTGGGCTTCGGTTGAACACGAGGTGCTTGAGAGCGCTCTCAGACGCGATGTGGAGCCTGCCCGGGCGCGCCGCACACCGTCAAGACTTGAAGCAGTAACGGCTTGGTTTCACCGACAAGAGGCGACCGTTGGGAGATTTGGCCGCGAAGACACCTCGGCCCTGCGGCGATCGGTCGGCGGCTGCGGACGCCCGACCGCTGGAGGCACGCCGGGGAGGGCTGCAGCCGTCATCAACCGAACTCGCGCGACGATGCAGGCGGTTCGCCGCCCGTACGAGTTGTTCGGCCGGACGACAGCCGACACCGCGCTTCTTCTCACAGACTCATCGAGCCGGGGCTGAACGCCTGAAAGAGCGGGCATCCGATGCCATACGGCGCATCAACGGCACCGGCCAACGGGGAGGCAGGACGCGACGTGTGGACGGGTCACCTGCGATTTCGGATTTCAGGAGGACTGGCGCCGCACCAGCACGGTCGGGGTGATCACGGAATCGGCCCACGCCTGCTCAGGGTGATTGAGAAGGCGCATCAGAAGCCTGACCATCAGGCGGCCCATACCTTCGATGTCCTGACGAACGGTGGTGAGGGCAGGGGACGCACCGCTGGCGACGTCTTCCATGTCATCGAACCCGACGACTGAGACATCCTCGGGGACCCGCAGGCCGCGCTCCAGAAGAGTGCGCAGCGCGCCCCGTGCCATCAGGTCGTTCGCGGCGAAGACGGCATCGAGTCCGGGGCATCGGTCGAGCAGCGTTCTCATGGCCCTGGCGCCGCTCTCCTCAGTGAAATCGCCGAGCTGCACGAGTTCGGGGTCGGCGTCGATGAGGACGTCGTGGTAGCCGGCTGCACGGTCCACCGCGGAGGTCTGGTCAGGTGGGCCGGCGATGTGCGCGATTCTCCGGCGCCCTGTGGAAGCGAGGTGTGATACCGCTGCCCGCGCCCCGCCCCTGTTGTCGCAGTCTACGTGGGGGACCGCTGAAAAGGAGCCCGCAGGGGGGCGGCCACCGAACACGGACGGCACCCTGCTGTGGGCTATCAGATGGGCAAGCCTGTCGTCGCTGTGCAGGGAGAAGGCAAGAGCGCCGTCCACGTGCCCGCCGGAGAGGTACCGGGCGATCCGGTCATGGTCGGACTCGCCCTCCACCCACAGCAGCACGAGCTGGAGGTCGTTTGCCGTCAGCTCCCTGCTGATCCCTCTTACCTGCCGCTCGAAGAAGGGATCAGAGAACACCCGGAACTCGGGCTCGGCGATGATCACGGCCACGGCGCCGGTACGTTGGGTAACCAAGGAACGCGCCGCCCGATTGGGAACGTAACCTAGATCGTCGACAGCCTTGCGCACCTTGTCGATCAACGGCTGGCGCACTCCGGACCCGCCATTGACCACACGGGACACCGTCGCCCGTGAGACGCCCGCGCGAGCCGCCACCTCTTCGAGGGTGGGACGAGACGTCATCGTCTGCTCGGGCAAGAGGCTCTCCTGTTCCACGTGCTGAAGTCCGGCGGGCTGCCGTTGCAGCATAGTCCCGCAGCACGGAAACATGAGAGCGCTCCCAGAAAGGAGACTCTTCTCCGCGCCTCACGCGCCTCCTCTGCACGCCGCGCCCCGTGGGCAGCCGATGCGATTCGCACGCTCCGGGCGGGCGAGTTCCCCCGCCAACCCCTGTCGCGCACAGAGCCTGATCACCCGTACTGCGGCCACCTTTCAACTCCTTGAAGACCCAGCAGCCGGCACGCGGTTCTGGCTCAAAGTATTGACCGCCCCGGAGTGCCGTCCTACGTTGTCGGCGGTTTGAGAGCGCTCTCAGAAGGGCTGCGCATGAGATCTCGCAGAAATCTGTCGTTACTGACGACGGCTGCTCTTGCCGTTACAGCGCTGGGCACCGTCGGCAGCGGTGCCGCTTCGGCCGCGACCGTGGAGGTGGGCAAGGGCAGCTACAGCGACGTACGGCCCGCCGGCCGCCAGGGGCCGTCGAACAACAGTGGCCAGGCGGTCAAGCCCAAGGTCACCGTCTCCGTGGCGGACGCCCCCGTCCCGACGAACGACTGGTGGTCCTCGCTGGCCTTCCAGCGCTTCTCCAGTAACCCGTGGTCGGAGAACATGTACGGCCACCCCCTCACCTACAAGGCGGTCGCCGGGGGCTTGGAGGTCGGCTACCCGACCACACATCAGATCGTGGGCAGCGGCCGTCAGTACGAGTTCCCGCACAAGGCCGACCTGACCCTGGGACTCGCGGGTCTCAACTCTCCCGACGCCAAGGCGGACGGGTGGAGCGACTGGACCGTCAGCCCGTACTGGAACGACGGAGCGCGCAGCCTGCGGACGACGATCGGTCATGGTCTTCCGTTCGTGTACGCGGAGGGCACCGGCGGGGCGGCACAGATCAGCGCCGCGGCCCCGCCGACCGTCTTCGCGGATCAGGGCAACGTCCTCGGTCTCACCATCTCGGGTCATGACTACGCGCTGTTCGCTCCGGGCGGCAGCGACTGGACCGTCTCCGGCAATGGGATCCGGGCGGACCTGGGCACCAAGAAGTACTTCTCTCTCGCGGTCCTTCCCAGCAAGGACGCACTCCCCCACTACAAGAAGTACGCCTTCAGTTTCGTGACCGGCTCGAAGGTGGCGTGGGAGTACAGGGAGGGCGACGGCGAGGTCAGGGCGACCTATGCGCTTACCACCGAGGCGATGGAGGGAACCGAGACCGGCACCATGCAGGCGCTCTACCGCCACCAGTGGCTGCACACCACCGACCCGCTGACCGCCTACAGCTACGTTTCGTCACGCGGCGAGATGAAGGTCCGCGAGGGCACCTCCTTCACGACCACTCAGAAGGTGAACGGCGTCCTGCCCGGCCTCCCGAGCGCGACCGGCGTCGACAAGGCGAAGCTCCGCGCCTACATCAACGACGTGCTGACCCAGGGCGACCCCTTCGGCGGCGCCATCGACACCTACTGGACCGGCAAGGCCCTGGGTAGGCTCGCCCAGCTCGTCCCCCTCGCGGACCAGGCCGGGGACACCGCCGGCCGGGACAAGCTGCTGACCTTGATCAAGGGCCGCATGGAGGAATGGTTCACGGTCGGCGGCCCCTCCGAGTTCTCCTACGACAAGGACTGGCGCACCCTCATCGGGTACCCGGCCTCGTACGGAAGCGACCAAGAGCTCAACGACCACCACTTCCACTACTCGTACTACGTGATGGCCGCCGGCATCGTGGCGCAGTACGACCCCCGCTGGGCCGCTGACTCCGAGTGGGGCGGCATGGTCAAGGAGCTCATCAAGGACGCCGCGAACCCGGCGAGGAACGACACCGAGTACCCGTTCCTGCGCGGCTTCGACGTCTATGCCGGCCACAGCTGGGCCGCCGGCCACGAGGCGTTCGCGGCCGGCAACAACCAGGAGTCGTCATCGGAGTCGATCAACCTCAGCGCCGGCCTGATCATGTGGGGCTCGGCGACGGGCGACAGGGCGCTGCGCGACCAGGGCGTCTACATGATGATGACGGAGTCGGAGTCGATCGCGCAGTACTGGTTCGACGCCGACCGGCAGGTCTACCCGCAGGACTTCACCCATGACGTCGTCGGCATGGTCTGGAGCAGCGGCGGCGCGTACGCGACCTGGTGGACCGCCAACCCCGAGGAGATCCACGGCATCAACTTCCTGCCGATGACCGGCGGTTCGCTGCATCTGGCCCGTGAGAAGGCCATGCTGAACCGCAGCGTGGCCGAGATGGAGAGGGAGAACGGCGGCCCGGCCGTCGAGTGGAAGGACATCTTCTGGCAGGTCCAGGCTCTCTACGACCCGGCCAAGGCCATGAGCTACTGGAACCAGTGGAACGGCGGCTACGTCCCCGAGGCCGGCGAGACCAAGGCCCACACCTACCACTGGGTCGCCACGATGAACGCCATCGGATCGCCGGACATGACCGTCACGGCCAACTCCCCGACAGCCGTCGTCTTCGACAAGAACGGCACCAAGACCTACGCCGCGCACAACTACGCAGCCGAGGCGTGCTCGGTGGTCTTCTCCGACGGCGGAGTGCTGAACGTCCCGGCGAAGTCCACCGCGTCCGGCGCGGGCGACGACGCCGGGCTCGGCACCCTGTGCGGCGCCCCCGGGGACGACAAACCCGGCGCACCCGGCACCCCGGTCGCAAGCGACATCACCGACACCTCCGTCAAGCTGACCTGGAGCGCCGCCACCGACGACAAGGGCATCAAGGACTACGACGTCTACCGCGGCACCACCAAGGTCGCCACGGTCACCGGCACCACCCACACCGTCACCGGCCTCACCGCCGGCACCGACTACACCTTCAGCGTCAAGGCCCGTGACACCTCCAGCCAGGTCGGCCCGGCCAGCGGCACCGTGACCGTCACCACCACGGGCAACCCGCCCCCGCGCGACGAAGCACCCGGCGCGCCCGGTACCCCCGTCGCCGGTGAGATCACCAGTTCCTCCGTCGCGCTGAGCTGGGAGGCGGCAAACGACGACAGGGGCGTCAAGGACTACGACGTCTACCGCGGCACCACCAAGGTCGCCACGGTCACCGGCACCACCCACACCGTCACCGGGCTCACCGCCGGCACCGACTACACCTTCAGCGTCAGGGCCCGCGACACGGCCGACCAGGTCGGCCCGGCCAGCGGCACCGTGACGGTCACCACCTCCGGCCCCCCGCCGGTCACGGGTGACACCTTCTACCTGCGCTCCGGCGGCCAGCTGGCCACCCAGGCGGCCGCTGCCGGCTCCTCGGACACCATCCGGTCCGCGGACGGCACCAACCGCGACGGAGCCCCCTACAACCCGCTCGTCTACGAGGTGAAGAACGTCAACGGCACGCTGAAGGCCGGGACCGGCACGGCCTTCACCTTCAAGGTCGACGCCGGAACCAACGTCGGCTACGCCCAGCAGGCCCGGGTCTCCTACGACCTGACCGGCGACGGCGCCTTCGACCGTGTCGAGACCTTCCGCTATTTCGCCTCCGACCCGATCACCGGCTGGGAGGACTACTCCTCCGCCCGGCAGGGAGGACTCTCCGCCTCGGGCACGCTGGGCGACCTGAACGGCGGCACCATCCGCGTCGAGGTCTGGAGCGCCCTGGGCAACGGTCCTTCCACTATCCAGGTGGGCACGGGTTCCGTCCTCACGATCCCGTTCGCCTGACGGGAACCCGGCCCGGCCTGTGGGAATGCCCACAGGCCGGGCCGCCCGTGCGACCGGCCAGGGCCCGCACCTTCAACGGCTCCCGCCCGGTGCCGTAACGAACCGGCACCCCTCATCGCGCTGATCCGACCGCCGATGGATCCAGCCCGATTCGTGCATCCCTGCGCACGCCCGCTGAAGAAGGCGACGACATCGCCCAGGACTCCGAGGGCCGAGCGCAGGATCTGCCGTGTGGTGCGGTAGCTGAGGGTCAGCTTCGCAGACCGGCCGCGGATGTTGACGCCCGGCCGGGCACGCCTTCCCGGACTGGGACGCCGAGCGGGAGGGTGTGGCCGCTCTGATCACGGAGTGGGACGCGGACCCGGACACGGGTGTCCGCACGAGCGGATCGCGGTGTGCGTCCCGACCAACCAGATGGCGACCGAGCCGTGGTCGCCGAGCCCCCTACGACAGCCACCGTCATGTGTATCGCCTTGCGCGCTCAGCAGTGTCAGTCGTGGGCGACGACGGCGACGGGGACGGCGGCATGGTGCAATACCGCGTGCGCCACGGAACCGATGTGGATGCCGAACGGTGCACGGCGCACGCGACGGCCGACGACGACGAGCGAGGCGTCACGGGAGGCGTCGACAAGGTGGCTGGCGGGGCTACCCATACGGGATATCTCGTCCACCCTGACGTCCGGGTACTTTTCCCGCCAGGGCAGGAGCACCTCGGTGAGGGCGCCTGCCTGCGCACGGGATATGTCCGCGCGGGGGTCGTACCCGCCGGCCATGCCGTACGCGTAGGAGGGCGGCAGGTCCCAACTGTGGACGACGGTGAGGGTGGCCTTGCGACGCCGTGCCTCCTCGAATGCGAAGGAGATCACCTGGACATTGGAGCTGCCGGTGTCCAGCCCCAGGACGACGGGCCGGAAGCCGGCGGCACCGGACGCGGTGCCGACGGCGTCCTCGAGGTGCTCGGCGGCCTGCCCACCCGCCCGGACCAGGACCACGGGCACCTCGGTGTGGGCGGTCACGGACTGGCCGACGGAACCCACGAGGAAGCCACCGATACCACTCAGCGCGCGGGAGCCGAGGACCAGCAACTCCGCGTCCAGTGCGGCGTCCAGGAGGACACCGGCCGGGATTCCGTTGCGTTGTTCGGTGCTCACCTCGACGCCGGGGTGACGCTGCCGCAGTTCTTCGGCGACCTCGCGGAGGACGCGCTCGGTCCAGTGCTGGTCGGTCTCGGCCCCGAGGAGCGGCGCCTGCGCCATCGGCACCGGCTGCCACACCTGGACCAGTTTCACCGGCAGGTCGTGCAACTCCGCCTCACGGGCGGCCCATTCCGCGGCGGCACGGCTCTCGGTCGAGCCGTCGAGTCCCACGACAATCGTTCCGGGCACAGAGCCCACCTCCTGCGTTGTGTGATCTGCTTCGAGCATCTCGGTCAGTGGACGACCGGGGCAGGGACCGCTGGTCCCGGATGGGGGCCGGCAGGCCCTCTTGGCGGACCGGAGCGGTGGGCCACGTCAGCGGGCCCACCGCACCGGCGGCGTTCAGCGCAGCCACCTGTGGTCGCGGACGAAGGGGAGCTTGTCCCACGGCCGCCCCAGGCCCAGGGCGTCGCCGGCCGAGGCGGCGGCGAGGGCGATGAGCACCATGGCGTAGACGAGGTGGTAGTCGATGAACGGGTTCGTCGACATGCTCCGTGAGCCGTCCGACAGGTGCTGAGCGGGTGGCCACTCGGCCATCCACATCAGCGCCATCATCACGGTGCCCGCGAGGGCCGTCAGGCGCAGCGCCACCCCGGCGGTCAGGGCGAGGCCGATGCCGAGCAGACCGAGCATGAACAGCCAGTCCGCCCAGGCGGCGCCGGCCCAGGAGTGGAAGGCGGATTCCATCGGTCCGACGGCGACGTGGCCGAGGAACCCCTCGGTGGGCGAGCCACCGTCGATCCAGCCCTTGCCGGACCGGGTGGCGTAGCCCAGTCCGAAGGTCTTGTCGAGGAAGGCCCACAGGAAGACGAGTCCCATCAGCACACGGACCGAGGAGAAGACGTAGGCCCGTGCCGTGTCCGTGTCGATGCGTGCAGGCGCTGCGGACTCCGGGGCGGAGGCGGCCTGGTTCCTGCGCATGGACGGCAGGTGGAATCGGGCCTTCGGGTCGGGGTGCTGGTGCACGGCCATGGTGATGATCCCTTCGATGACGTTCCGTTCGGTTCCTGACACCGCGGACTCTCCCGGCCGGCGCCGGGCCGCGCCGGGCGCCAACGGTCCACGGCGGTGGGCTGAACAGCCCTTGGTGAGGACCCCGCCCGCCCTCACGGTCCACGCGGCGCCTTTCATCGTCGTCGCTGTAAGAGGCCGGGAGGTACCAGCGTGGGCGGCTCGGCTGCGCCACCTGCCCTGGGCAGATGCCGCACCGGCGGGCAGCGTCGGCGTGCCCCGCCCGGCCGGCGGGCCCGTTCAGTCGTGTGGGACGACCGCGACCGGGGCCAGGCAGTGGTGCAGGACCGCGTGGGTGACGGCCCCGATGTGGGTACCGATCCGCGCGCGCCGGACCCTGCGGCCGACGACGACGAGCCGGGCGTCGTGCGACAGCTCCATCAGGTCCTGCGCCGGCCGACCCTGGCGGCAGTCGCGCGCCACCACTACGCCCGGGAACTTCTCGGTCCAGGCGGCCAGCGCCTTGTCGAGCGCCCGTCGTGCGTCCTCGGCGACCTCCGTCATGAGCAGTGGCAGTGCGCCGCCCATGTCGGGTCCGTAGAGCGCGGGGACAGCCCAGTTGTGCACCACCCGCAGGCCGCAGCCGTATCGGTCGGCCGCACCGAAGCCGAAGGCGAGCACCTCGTCGCTGGGGGCGGACACGTCCAGACCGACCACCACATCCCCCGTAAGGTTCTGCTCGGGCTCCAGGGGGTCGTGCGGGCGAACGAGGACGACAGGTCGCCGCGTGCGGGCGAGCACGGCCAAGGAGACCGACCCTGCGAAGAAGCCGGCCAGGCCGCCCAGACCGCGGGAGCCGAGCACCAGCAATTCCGCGTCGTCGGCAGCGGCGCACAGCACCTCCACCGGGTCGCCGGCCACCCACTTCGTCTCGACATCCAGGCCCGGGTGGCGGCGCCGCAGCCGCCTTTCGGCGGTGGCGAGCGTACGCTCGCCCCATCCGCGTGCCGTCGCCGGGTCGACCAGACGAGTGCGCGGGTCCTCGTCCCTGCTCCATGCCCGGAGCAGCCGCAGCGGCACCGCGCGGCGCAGTGCCTCCTGGGCGGCCCACTGCGTGGCGGTGAGGCTCTCCTGGGATCCGTCGAGGCCGACGGTGACGGTGCGGGACATGGGGACTCCGTAAGTCTGGCCGCCGGCAGAGCCGGATGCGGCGTACGTGGACTGAACTGCACGACCTCTCAAGGGAGTTGGCCGTCCGGCACTCCGAGGCGCCATGCTGGGCGGGCCTGCCCCTCACACCGTGGTCGGCCAGGGTGGTTCGCGCAGGGGGCCGGAGGTCCCTGTCATGGGCCAGTGGGCCTCGCGGCCGCGCATCACCGGCTGGACGGCCCCGACGCCGTGACCGAACGGCCGGGAGACAGGGCCGATGGGCCCTCCGCGGATCGCCGCCTTCTCACGGATGCTGAGGACGGGAAAGGGCGGCCGAAGCGGCGTGCCCGTCGAACCGTATGGAGGCACCCTCATGACCAGCAACATCACCGTAGGAGTGGACGGTTCCGCGGAGAGCCTGGCAGCGGCCGGCTGGGCGGCACGCGAAGCCGAACTGCGCGGGATGCCGCTGCGTATCGTGCACGCCTGGCTCTGGCAGCCGCTGGACGTCCCGGTCGTCCAGGACAGGGAGACGCAGGCCAAGTCCGCCCACACGGTGCTCCGCGAAGCGGAGACTCACATCGCTGGCCGTCACCCGGCTCTCACGGTCACCGCCGAAGTGGTCCAGGACACCGCGGTCGCCGCTCTGCTGAGGGAGGCCGAAGCGTCCGAGATGCTGGTGCTGGGTTCGCGGGGGCACGGGGCGTTCGTCGGCTTCCTCCTCGGCTCCTACGGTCAGCAGGTGATCGCCGCCGCGAAACGGCCCGTCATCTCCGTGCGCGCCCGTGGCGGGCAGACGCAGGCGCAGGGCGGCGAGATCGTCGTGGGCCAGCAGGGCACGCCGGAGGACAGCGACGCGGTGCTCGGTTTCGCATTCGAGGAGGCGGCCGCACGCGGCGCGGCCGTGCGTGCGGTACGGGCCTGGAACCTGCCGCCGGTCTTCGCATACAGCCCCGGCTCGATGTGCCTGGCGGACGAGGCGGGCGGATTGGAGCCCTTCGAGAAGAAGGCGCTGGCGGAGGCCCTCGCCCCGTGGCGGGAGCGGTTCCCCGACGTCCCCGTGACCGAGCACGTCGAGATCGGCAGCGCGGGACAGGTACTGCTGTCGGCCGTGTCGAACGCGCAGCTGCTCGTGGTCGGCCGACGGACGCGCCACGCGCCCGTCGGTACCCGCATCGGATCGGTCGCTCACGCCGCCTTGCACCATGCGCCCTGCCCCGTCGCTGTCGTTCCGCACGACTGACCGTCTCCCGGTGGCGGGGGCCGAGCACATGGCCGGCCCCCGCCATGAAGACGACACCGCCGGGACCGCCGAAGCGGCCGGATCGCAAGGCGATTCCACGACCAGGAACGCATACCGGGCCGAGCTGTCGTCGCTCGCCGCAGGGCCAGCCTGCGGGCCGGCGAGGTCAACCCGTCCGAGACCCGCCCGCGGGCCAAAGCGCCCTCGGTCACCTGGGTCATGTGCGGCCCCGGCGTGTAGGCGTCAGGGTCGCCCAGTACATCGAAGCCGACCTGACCCGGGGCAGAGCTCGCCTGTGAAACGAGCTCAGCAGACCTCCGCCTCACCACAGGCCGGATTCCGCATGACGCTGACGACTGCCGAGTTGGCCGGTCGGCATCAGCGACTCGCCGACATCAATCATGCGACGGCGCGGCAAGGGGACTTCCGGACCCGCCTCGAAACGACATCCACGACAGGTGGCCCGTCCAGACGTCGCCGGATGTCAGCGCGCGAAAGAGTCCGGCGGCCGCGCCCGTCGTGCTCTTCGTAGGCCGGGATGCCGACAGCGGCCCCTGCTCAGCTCCGGCGCGTCACGGAGCAGGGGCCCTGTCATCAGTACGCATCCGCGTACGTAACTGGCGTTCAGCCTCGCGGGCGGGCTTCCCGCCCGGCCGAACCAGCCTGGTCCTTGTGGGCGGCCAGTGCCTGGGTAGCGATGACGGCGGCCTGCACCCGGCGTTCGACACCCAACTTGGCGAGCAGCCGCGAGATGTTGTTCTTGACGGTCTTCTCCGCCAGGTACAGGCGCTTGCCGATCTCCCGGTTCGTCAGCCCTTCTCCCACCAGAGCGAGAATCTCCCGCTCCCGCTCGGTCAATCCGGGCAGCCCCTGGCGCTGCTCCTCCTGGGGGGATCCGCCACGCAGCCGGGCCATCACCCGTGCCGTGGCGCCGGGGTCGAGCATGGACTGGCCCGAGGCGACCGTGCGCACGGCGGTGACCAGGTCCGTGCCGGTGATCTGCTTGAGGACGTAACCGGATGCGCCGGCCATGATCGCGTCGAGCAGCGCCTCCTCGTCGTCGAACGAGGTCAGCATCAGACAGGCCAGGTCGGGCATGCGCGAGCGCAGTTCCCGGCACACGCTCACGCCGTCCCCGTCCGGCAGACGCACGTCGAGGACAGCGACCTGCGGGCGCAGTGCTGGCACCCGCACCAGTGCCTGCTCGGCCGTACCGGCCTCCCCGACCACGGTCAGGTCGGGCTCGGCGTCCAGCAGATCGTGCACACCGCGACGCACCACCTCGTGGTCGTCGAGAAGGAAGACCCTGACCGGTGCCTTCTCGGTGAGGCCGCCGCTGCTGTCTGTCATCGCACACTCCGTGTTCGCCGAATTCTCCGCCCCGAGGGGCTCCTTGGGTATCCTGTCGCGCGAGCGGGACCATCGCCCAGGGCCGGACGGCCCCCATGCCCCGGCCAGGCCCGGCAATCGCCGGTACCCGATGCCGCAAAGGCCAGCGCACCCCCCTGTGGACGACGATCACGAGCCGGGTGAACGGTATCCGTCGGCGCCCCCGTTGTGCGGCCCTCGGTTCCCGCTGCGACGACGAGGCATCGCTGGCGAGGGGCCTTCGGCCCCATGGTGAGGGACCCGCCGGACCTGCTGCCTTCGCTCGCGGTCCGGTTGACTTCCCCGCGTGCGCCGGCACGGCCGGGGCAATGGCCCCGGGACACCGCTTGGATCAAGAAAGCAGGGCTGCCGCCATGACGACGCCCCAGATCAGCCTGACCACGACCCCGCTGGACCACAGTACGACGGCGGTCGCCCTGGCCGGGGAGCTCGACCTGTACACCGTTGCGCACATCGAGGCGGAGCTGACCCATCTCACGCGGGAGACCGCGCGCGAACTGGTGCTCGACCTGGCAGACGTCACCTTCTGTGACAGTTCCGGCGTGGCGCTGTTCCTGCGCATGCACCGCCGGTGCGTGGCTGCCGGTGTGCGCTTGAGCCTGTGCCGCATCCAGTGGCTTACTGCTCGCGTCGTCCGCGCCCTGGGTGTGCACCACGTCGTGCCCTGCTCCTTCGCCTGACCCCTCGGAGAGATCCGGCCTGCGGCGATGGCCGAACCGGCGCGGCTGAAAGGTCCGTTCGGCCCTACTGAGGCAGCGTGCAGCGGGAGACGCTGGCTGGAGGCAGCGAAGTCGTCCAGGGCCGAGCTGGAGCAGAAGGTGAGCACGATGAAGGACGAAGCCACGCACACCACGGTGGACGGCCACCGTGAGGCGGTGGCGCCCCGGCGGACAGAACAGCTCGGCCGTGTCGAGTGCCTGCGGCTGCTCGGCAGCGTCTCGCTCGGGCGCATCGTCTTCACCCATCAGGCCCTGCCGGCCATCCGACCGGTGAACCACCTCATGGACGGCGAGGACATCATCGTCCAGCTGCACGACGGCGCCACGCTCGCCTCCATCGTGACGCCGAACCAGGCCGCAGGTGTCGTGGTGGCCTACGAGGCTGACGTCATCGACCTCGAGACGCACGTCGGCTGGAGCGTGGTGGTCACCGGTTACGCCCACGGGGTCACCGACGAGAGCGAACTCGCGCGCTTCGCCGCCCGTCTGCGCCCGTGGGCGCAACACCCCGCCATGAATGCCGCGTTGCGTATCCGGCCGGACCTGGTGACGGGCTTGCAGGTCATCGCATAGAGCCAGTCGCACCGGATGACCGAGTCCTGCGACGGCAAACGCCGCTGTCACCCCGACTGCGGGCACCTGTTCCACGGCAGCCCTCAGAACATCGGGTGGGGCCGCGGACGGGGCGCCGTCCCCGGCCTGCACCGGAAGGATCGGATGTTCGCCTGCTGGGAAGCCGGCGATCAATCGCCAGGGCCGGAGGCGAGAGGCGCGCGCCACACCAGCCGGCTGCCACCCTCGTCCGGGCGCCCGATCTCCACGGTGCCACCCACTTTTCGGGCCCGCTCTTCGAGGTTGTTCAGGCCGCTGCGCCGGCCGTCGGCAGGAATGCCTCTGCCGTTGTCCGTCACGGTGAGGAGGACTTCGTCGGAGGTGGCTTGCAGGACGATCTCCACCCGGGTGGCGTGTGCGTGGCGGGCGGCGTTGCTGAGCATTTCGGTCAGGGCTGCCGTGACGTGATCGGCCACCTGCGGCGGTACGTCCGTGTCCAGCAGGCCCTCCATGCTCAGGCGGGGCGGGAACCCGAGCACAGTCGCCGTCTCGCCCACGGTGCGGGCTATGCGCGCCCGCAGACTCGGCCCCGTGTCCTCCTCGCGGGCTCGCAGGCCGAAGATGGTGGAACGGATGATCTTGATGGTCTCGTCGAGGTCTCCGACGGCGCGCGAGACCCGTTCGGCGGCGCCCTCGTGCTGCACGAGGCGTGCGGCGCTCTGCAACGTCATGCCGGTCGCGAACAGGCGCTGTATGGCGAGGTCGTGCAGGTCCCGGGCGATGCGGTCGCGGTCCTCCAGGAGCGCGAGCTGCTCGGCGTCGCTGCGGCGTTCGGCCAGCTCGAGGGCGAGCGCGGCCTGTCCGGCGAAGGCCAGCAGCGGCTCCAGTTCGGCTCCGGCGAAGACCGGCTCCCCTTGGTGGCGGGCCAGCAGCAGCACTCCCCGGGTGTCCTTGGCGGCTGTGCCCAGGGGGACGGCGACCGCCGGGCCCAGGCCGTCGAAGCGGCCGGGCCCGGCGCTGTACCGGTCGTCCTCGGCGAGGCCGGCCGTGGTCACGGGTGCACCGGCCTGGTAGGCGGCGCCGGAAAGGGTGCCTTCGACCGGTACGACCAGGCCGCGGCGGGTGTCGTCGTCGGCACCGATGGCCAGCTCGACGACGAGGTCGTCCGTACCGGCCACGGGCACGGACACGTCGGCGAGCGTAGCCTCCGTGATCTCCCGGGCTCGGCGGGCGATCAGCTCCAGGACCTCCAGGCGCGGGCTGCCCGAGAGCAGGCTGTTGGTGATCTCCGCGTTCGCCTGCAGCCAGCGTTGCTGGCGCTGCGAGGCTTCGTAGAGCCGGGCGTTGTCGATGGCGACCCCGGCGGCGACGGACAGCGTGGAGATCACCGACTCGTCCTCAGCGTCGAAGTCCATGCCCCCGTGCTTGTCGGTCAGGTAGAGGTTGCCGAAGACCTCGTCGCGGACGCGGATGGGCACGCCGAGGAACGTCCGCATCGGCGGGTGGTCGGAGGGGAAGCCGTAGGACGCCTCATGGGTGCCGAGGTCGGTCAGGCGGAGCGGTTCGGGATTGCGGATGAGCTCGCCGAGGATGCCGTGCCCGGCCGGCAGGGGCCCGATCCCGGCGATCTCCTGCTCTGTCAGGCCGACGGTGAGGAACTGCGACAGGCTCCGTCCGTCGGGGCCGATCACTCCGAGCGCCGCGTACTGGGCATCGACCAGCAGCGCGGCGGCTTCCACGATCCGTCGCAGCACCTGCGCAAGGTCCAGTTCGCGGCCCACCGAGACGACCGCCTCCAGCAGGCTGTGCACCCGGTCCCGGGTGCCTCGCGCGGCGTTGATACGCGCCTGCAGTTCCTCCAGCAGCTCGTCGAGCCGCATCTGAGGCATCCGCGACAGCGGCTCCTCCACACCCACCGGGCCTCCTCCGTCGATCCCCCGCCCGTACCGGGACAGCCTATCGGCCGTGTGGGTGGACGGAGGGTCAGGTCAAGGGCAGTGGCCGGGGCCCGGCGTAGTACGCGGCGCGCATGATGTCCTGCATGTCGTCGAGCATCGGCATGCGCGGGTTGGCCGGGGCTCACTGGTCCTCGTAGGCGTTCAGCGCCGGCTGAGGCAGGGCGCCGAATACGCCGTCTCGTCGATGCCCAGGGCGCGGAAGGACGGGGCGATACCGACCGCGTCGCGCAGCGCTCCACGGCGGCCGCGTAGGAGGCGACGCCTTCCTCGGGGGTGGAGGCGGGCAGGCCCAGTACGCGGGCGACGTCCTGGAAGCGTTCGGAGGCCCGGTGCCGATGCAGGTGGTGCCAGCGTGCGGGCTCCCGCCTGCCCCGCGGCAGGGGTCGAAGGGGGCTGTCCCAGTGCCATTGGGCCCTCGTCTCCCGCACGCCGAGCGGCCCGACAGATCACGGGCCGAAGGGCCCGCGGTACAGGTCCTGACCGGTTCTGTTCGCCCTCCCCACCGCGGCCCACGCTGGTGGCGACGACAAGCAGGAGGAGCGGGCGATGGAGGCAGCAGTGGTGAAGACCCTGAGAGAGCCGTTGGCAGGTGCGCATCCGCGTCGAGGCGTCCGGCTGTGCCATACGGACATTGACGCGGCCCACGGTGACCGGCCGGTCAAGCCCCCCTCCGTTCGTAGCCGGGCACGAGGCCGTCGGCGTCTATCGAGGACTCGGGAACGGGATAGCCCCGGGACAAATTCCCTTTGTGCCGGGGACGACCGTGGTGCCGCGGGCGGAGGCCAAGAGCTGTTCAGGCGAATGGAGATGAGAACCGTGGTGAAGCACCGGACTGTGGGCGAAGTGATGTCGAGCGAAGTGGTCAAGGCACATCCGGACACCTCCCTCAAGGAGCTGGCCCGCCTGCTCACGTCCCACCGCGTCAGCGGTCTGCCGGTGGTGGACGACGACGACAAGGTCATGGGCGTGGTCTCGCGGACCGACCTGACCCGGGAACAGGCGGCTCGCGGCCGGACCGGGGCCGGCCGGGACCGCGTGCTGGGAGCCCTGAGGCGGATCGCCCGCGCTCGCCCCACCGCCCCGGCCCTGACGGCCGGCGGGCTGATGTCGAGTCCCGCGGTCACCGTGCATCCCGAGCAGCGCGTGGTCGACGCGGCGCGCATCATGGAACGCCGCCACATCGACCGGCTACCCGTCGTGGACGAGGAGGACCGTCTCATCGGCATCACCACACGCCGCGACCTCCTGAGCGTCTTCCTGCGCACCGACGAGGAGATCCGCGAAGACGTAGCCGGCGCTGTCTGCCTCCACGGTCCCGCTGACGACGCCGGCAAACTCCACATAGATGTCCGAGACGGGGTCGTCACCATTGAGGGCGCCGCCGGACCTGAGATCGACACCATGGCGCTGATCCGGGCCGCATGGCGGGTCGACGGCGTCGTCGGCGTGGTCAACCGGCTGGCGGCCGACCGGCAAGACGCCTCGTCCGTACGGCCGAGCGAGCTATAGCAGTCGGACCTTCCGGAACGCTGGGGCAAGTTTGCCCGGATGCTGAGCCCCTGGCCATGGAAGGAACTGGCCATGGAAGAAGGCGCGCTGCCGATCATCACCCGCCCCAGGCGCAGCGCCGAACTCGTCCACCGCTTCGAGGCCTGCCCCCTGACCGCCCACACCCTGCCGATCGTCGAAGCCCGTACCCGGTTCTGCCGCTGGTGCGCCACGCGTCACACCTCATCAGGGATGTGCCGCTGTCGCCGAAAGGCACCAGGCGGTCGGCCTGGCGCGTGCGGCGAGCCGGACGGCCCGGTGTGGCTGCGGGCACGCGGGATGCCCCAAGTACTTGAAAATGCCGGGAGCCGGGTGGGGGGTGCCCGGGCCGTTGGACCCCCGCAGACGCCGAAAGGCACTGCACGAGCGGCGGCACCCGCCGCCGCGTCGCGGTCGCCTCCCGCTCCGCAGGGGAGGCTGACGTGATGTGCAAGCGCGGGCTCGACTCCCGCCCCTGAGCGGTTCTGCGGGTCGGGCGAGGCCGCGCTGGGTGCTGCGGCGGCCTGCCCGAGACGTCCGGGGTCACGGCGTGTGGACGGTGGGATCAGGCCGGGTGCCGGTCGTAGCCCCAGGTCCAGTCGGCGACTTCGGGCATGTCAGTGCCGTGCTCTCGGATCCAGGCGTGGTGGCGGACGCGGGCGTCCGCCATGGCCTGCCGTACGCTCACGGCCCGAACGGCGAGGCCGGGCACGCGGTCGATCACGTCCATCACGAGGCGGTAGCGGTCGAGGTCGTTGCGTACGACCATGTCGAAGGGGGTCGTCGTGGTGCCCATCTCCTTGTAGCCGCGGACGTGGAGGTTCGGGTGTCCGGCGCGGCGGTAGGCGAGGCGGTGCACGAGCCAGGGGTAGCCGTGGTAGGCGAAGATCACCGGCTTGTCGCGGGTGAACAGGGCGTCGAATTCCAGGTCGGTCATGCCGTGCGGGTGCTCCTCGTGGGGCATGAGCCGGGTCATGTCGACGACGTTCACCACGCGCACGGCGAGCTGGGGCAGATGGCGCCGCAGGAGGCCGGCCGCCGCGAGGGTCTCCTGGGTGGGTACGTCGCCGGCGCAGGCAAGGACGACCTCGGGGTCGCGCGTTCCGTGCTCGCTGCCTGCCCATTCCCACACACCGGCGCCGCGGGCGCAGTGCGCGCGGGCGTCCTCCAGGGAGAGCCAGTCGAAGCACGGCTGCTTGCCGGCCACGATCACGTTCACGTAGTCACGACTGCGCAACGCGTGGTCGGCGACGGACAGCAGGGTGTTGGCGTCCGGGGGCAGGTAGACGCGGACGACCTCGGGGCTCTTGTTCAGGACGTGGTCGACGAAGCCGGGGTCCTGGTGGGAGAAGCCGTTGTGGTCCTGGCGCCACACATGGGACGTCAGCAGGTAGTTGAGGGAGGCGATGGGTGCGCGCCAGTGCAGGGCGCGTGAGGTCTTGAGCCATTTGATGTGCTGGTTGACCATGGAGTCGACGATGTGGGCGAAGGCTTCGTAACAGGAGAACAGCCCGTGCCGGCCCGTCAGAAGGTAGCCCTCCAGCCAGCCCTGGCACGTGTGCTCGGAGAGGATCTCCATCACCCGGCCGTGCCGGTCGAGATGCTCATCAGTGTCCAGGACCGGGTCCTGCCATGCCTTGCCGCTCGCCTCGTACACGGCCTGGAGGCGGTTCGAGGCGGTCTCGTCGGGGCCGACGAGGCGGAAGTCGCGGCGCTCGCCGGTGGATGCCATGACGCTTTCGAGGAACTGTCCGAGTACCCCGGTCGGCTCGTGGCGGGTCGCGCCGGGCCGGTCCACGGGGACGGCGAAGCCTTCGAGCGGAGGCAGGGGCAGGTCCCGCAGGAGCAGGCCGCCGTTGGCGTGGCGTGTCGCACCGAGCCTCCGTTCGCCCTCCGGCACGCATTCCAGCACCTGGGGGCTCGGCCGGCCGGTCTCGTCGAAGAGCTCCTCGGGACGGTACGAGCGCAGCCACGCTTCCAGTTGGGCCCGGTGGTCGTCGTTGTCGCGGACTTGCGCCAGGGGCACCTGGTGGGAACGCCAGGTACCCTCGACGGGCACGCCGTCGACCTCGGCGGGGCCGGTCCAGCCCTTGGGCGTGCGCAGGACGATCACCGGCCAGCGCGGCCGTCCGGCGGGGGCGCCGGTTCGGGCCTGCTGCTGGATGCGCCGGATGTGGTCGAGGGCCGTGTCCATCGCGGCTGCCATGGCCTGGTGGACTTGGTGCGGGTCATCACCGGTTACGTGCAGGGGATCGTGACCGTAGCCGCGCAGCAGCTCGTCGAGCTCCGTCTCCGGCATCCGCGCAAGCACGGTGGGGTTCGCGATCTTGTATCCGTTGAGGTGGAGGATGGGCAGGACCGCTCCGTCGTGGACGGGGTCGAGAAACTTGTCGGAGTGCCAGGAGGCGGCCAGCGGTCCCGTCTCCGCCTCGCCGTCGCCGATGACGCACGCCACCAGCAGGTCCGGGTTGTCCAGGGCGGCGCCGTAGGCGTGCGACAGGGAATAGCCCAGTTCGCCGCCCTCGTGGATCGAGCCGGGGGTTTCGGGCGCCACATGGCTCGGCACTCCGCCGGGGAAGGAGAACTGCCGGAACAGCCGCGCCATGCCGTCCTCGTCACGGCTCACGTCCGGGTAGACCTCGCTGTAGCTGCCCTCCAGCCAGGAGTTGGCGAGAACGGCCGGCCCGCCGTGTCCGGGACCCCAGACGCAGAGTGCGTCGATGCCGTGCCGCTTGATGATCCGGTTGAGGTGGGTGTGCACGAGATTGAGCCCCGGGGAGGTGCCCCAGTGGCCGAGCAGCCGCGGTTTGATGTGCACCGGTTCCAGCGGCTTCTTCAGCAGAGGGTTGTCCATCAAGTAGATCTGGCCCGCCGAAAGGTAGTTGGCGGCCCTCCAGTGCGCATCCAGCGCACTGAGCTCCTCGTCGGTCAGCGGTACGCCGTCCGGCCGCTCGTCCTTGCGCATGCTTCCTCCGTCGTGTGTGGTCGCGGGCGGCAGGCGGGAGCCGGGCCGGCGTAGCCGAAACATGCGACGCGCCGCGTCGCAGGAGTGCGGACCGTCTCAGCAGCGCCCCGGGACATGGGACCTCCCGCGAGTCCACCGACCCCATGGTCGGAAGTGCACCCGCCGCCTCAGACGCTGACACGGCAAAAGCCGCGCGGTAAGGGCCGGATGGGCCCACCCTGCTCTGCCCGGGCGGACCACAGCCACGTGCCTGCTCTGTACGCGGCAGACTGGATGGACACCGTTACTGTCCATTCCGCGCGGAGGGGGCGGGCTCACGATGCCTTCCCGGAGTGGGAGTCATGGCCGTACATGTTCGTGGCGGCGACAAGGGCGAGCATCCCGACCGCCATCATGATCAGTCCCACCAGTGGCCGGTCAGCACCGTCCCACTGCCAGTCGACGGCGAACACGAGAATCGCGCCGAGCCCGATCGATGTGACGGCTCCGATGGCCAGCAGTCCGAGCATGTGGCCCACCTCCTTGGAACGGCTGATGGGCACCCTGCCCCTGCCAGATCTCACTGTCACCGAACAGTGGAGCAGCTCCAAGGGCCTGATGGCCCGTCCGACGCACCCATGAGGCCCGCAACGCGCGGTGGACACAGTGGTGGGCCCGACAGGCCGAGAATCGGGCTGCCGGGCCCGGGACATCGTGACGGGACTCAGCTCAGGGCCGCGCCGAGTGCCAGGAAGCCGGCTACCGCCACCAGCAGCATGCCCATGAGGGGCGTTATGAAGCGCAGATACTGGTCGTAGCGGACCTTGGCCAGGGCAAGGCCGCCCATGACGACAGCGGAAGTGGGGGTGATGAGGTTCACCCATCCCGAGGCCGACTGGTAGGCGGTGACCACCAGGGCTCGGCTGACTCCGGCGAAGTCGGCCAGCGGCGCGAGGATCGGCATGGCGAGGGCGGCGTGGCCGGAGGAGGAGGGGACGAAGAACGCCAGGGGGAGGTTCACCACGAACATCAGGACGGCGAACACGCCGGACGATGTGCCGGACACCGCCCCATGCAGGGTGTTGAGGATGGTGTCGGTGACGCTGGCGTTGTTCATGATGACGGTGACACCCCTGGCCAGCATGACGATCACGGCCGCGCCGATGAAGTCTCCCGCTCCGGCGGTGACGGCCTCCGCGGTGCCCTTCTCCCGCAAGCCTCCGATCAGCCCGACGAGGACGGCCGCGACGATGAAAAGGGCGGCGAGCTCGGGGAAGTACCAACCGAGTGTGGGCAGGAAGGTGACGTGCAGATCGGTCCAGGGGACCACGGCGAAGATCATGAAGAGGAAGGTGGCTGCGAAGAGGCCCAGGACGGTGCGCTGACGACTGGTGAGCTCCACCTGGTCGCCGCCTTCGGTCTGGAGACGACGGTCGTCCTCGGTGAGCGGGGTCAGGGAGCGTGAGGGGTCGGCGGTGATGCGGCGGGCGTAGCGCAGCAGGTACGCGGCTGCCAGCGTCGTCAGGCAGGCCCACATCGCCAGGCGCAGCAGGATGCCGTCTCCGGTGCCGATGCCGGCGCTGTCGGAGGCCACTCCGGTGGCGAACGGGTTCACGGTGGAGGCGAGGGTGCCGACTCCGGCGCCGACCATGATGACGGTCGCGGCGACCATGCGGTCGTAGCCCAGGCCGAGCATCAGGGGGATCATGAGCCCGTAGAAGCCGAGGGTTTCCTCCGCCATGCCGTAGGTGGTGCCGCCGAGGGAGAACACCGCCAGCAGGACGACGAGCAGCACCGCTCTGTGGTGGCGCAGGCGTTGAGCGAGACGGGCCACCCCGGCGGTGAGGGCTCCGGTGCGCATGGTGACGGTGATGAAGGCTCCCACGGCCAGGATGAAGAGGAACACTCCAGCGGCGCCCGCGAAGGTTCCGGTGCCACCGGGTGTGGTGAGACCGCTCTGGGTGTCGGTGACGCCGTACAGGCCGTTGACCGGTGAGAGGAACAGGTCCTTGAGCCGCTCCCAGAAGCCGGTGGTCACCTCCACCGACCGGTAGGTGCCGGGAACGGGGCTGCCGTCCTTGGTGTCGTAGCGTCCGGCGGGCAGCACGAAGGTAAGGGCCCAGACCGCGACGGTGACCGCTATCAGGACGGTGAACGCGGAGGGGAACGACAAGCGCCGCTTCGTGGGTGCGGTGCCGGCCTTGTCGGCGGTGGGCTCGGGGGCTCTGGGGGTGGTGCCGAGGCTCATGTCAGGTCCTCATGTGCGTCGAGGCGGCCGTCGAGGTCGCGGCCGGTGGGTGTGACGACGGTGCCGGCGGTCCCGTCGAGGATGGCTCGGGCGTCTTGGAGGGCGCCGATGGCTGCCGTGCCGCCCGTGAGTTCCACGAACCGGCACACGGCGTCGACCTTGGGGCCCATCGATCCCGCCGGAAAGTGCTGGGCTCGCAGCGCTGCGGGGGTGGTTCGTCCTATGGGTTCGGCCTCAGGGGTGCCGTAGTGGAGGGAGACGTGGGGGACGTCGGTGAGCAGCAGCAGGGCGTCGGCGTCGAGCGCCTCGGCCAGGAGGGCCGCGGTGAGGTCCTTGTCCACCACCGCTTCGACTCCGGTCAACTGCCCCTGTCCGTCCCGGACGACCGGTACGCCGCCGCCTCCGGCGCACACGGCCACCGCTCCCGACTGGAGCAGCAGCCGGATCAGTCGGGTCTCCACGACCCTCTGTGGGCGGGGTGAAGGTACGACACGCCGCCAGTGCGTGCCGTCCTGCCTGACCGTCCAGCCCCGGTCGGCCGCCAGCCGTTCGGCCTCATCCCGTCCGTAGACGGGGCCGACGAACTTGGCCGGGTCGGCGAAGGCGGGGTCGGCCGCGGAGACCAGGGTCTGGTTCAGCAGGGCGCACATCTGGCGGCCGGGAAGGGCGTTCTGCAGGGACTGCAGGAGCCAGTAGCCGATCATGCCCTGGGTCTCCGCGCCCAGGACGTCGAAGGGGTAGGGGCTGCTCAGGGAGCGGTCTGCGGCGCTTTCCAGTGCGAGGACGCCGACCTGGGGCCCGTTGCCGTGGGTGATGACGAGCTCGTGCTCGTGGGCGAGCGGGGCGAGGGCCGCCACGGCGGCGCGGACGTTGGCGAGTTGCACGGCGGCGTCCGGGCGCTCCTCGCGACGGAGCAGGGCGTTGCCACCCAGGGCGACGACGACACGCATGAGTGTTCTCCAGGGGGTGGGGGGCGGCCGGGTCAGTCGGCGAGGGTGGCGACGAGAACCGCCTTGATGGTGTGGAGCCGGTTCTCGGCCTGGTCGAACACGATGGAGTGGGAGGACTCGAAGACCTCGTCGGTGACCTCCAGCGCGGTCATGCCGGTGCGGGCGGCGATCTTCGCGCCGACGGTGGTGTCGCCGTTGTGGAAGGCGGGAAGGCAGTGCATGAACTTCACCCGCGGGTTCCCGGTCGCCTGAAGGACGGCGGAGGTCACCTGGTACGGCTTGAGCAGGGCGATGCGTTCGTCCCACAGCTCCGGCGGCTCCCCCATCGACAGCCAGACGTCGGTGTAGACGAAGTCGACCCCGGCCACGCCTTCGGCCACGTCCTCGGTGAGCGTGATCCGCGCGCCGGTGCCGGCTGCCACCTTGCGTGCCTCGTCCACTGTCTCCGGGGCATTGTGCAGGGAGCCGGGACCGACCATGCGTACGTCCATGCCAAGCATTGCCCCGGTGATCAGCAGGGAGTTGCCGACGTTGTTCCGGGCATCCCCCAGATAGGCGAAGGAAACCTGGTGCAGCGGCTTGTCGGTGTGCTCCCACATGGTGAGCACGTCGGCGAGCGACTGGGTGGGATGCCACTGGTCGGTCAGCCCGTTCCACACCGGCACGCCGGCGTACCGGGCCAGCTCCTCCACCAGGCGCTGGTCGCTACCCCGGTATTCGATGCCGTCGTAGTAGCGGCCCAGCACCCGGGCGGTGTCCTTGATCGACTCCTTGTGTCCGAGCTGTGAGCTCGAGGGCTCCAGGTAGGTCACGTGCGCGCCCTGCTGGTGGGCGGCCACTTCGAACGCGCAGCGGGTCCTGGTCGAGGTCTTCTCGAAGATGACGGCGATGTTCTTGCCGCGCAGCCTCTGCTCCTCGCAACCGCTGCGGCGGTCCGCTTTGATTTGTGCGGACAGCTCCAGCAGGTGGCGGAACTCCACCGGGGTGAAGTCGAGTTCCTTGAGGAAGGTGCGGTGGCTCAGGTCGACGGTCATGCTCTGGCTCCTCGGGGCGTGTGTCAGGGGTATGGCAGAGGTGGGGTGTCCGGGCGCCGGAGTGCGTCAGGCGGCTTCTCGTTCGATGGGGCAGCTCATGCACCGAGGGCCGCCACGGCCTCGGCCGAGCTCGCTGCCGCGTACGGTGATGACCTCGATCCCGTTCTTGCGCAGGTGGGTGTTGGTGGTGACGTTGCGCTCGTAGGCGACGACCACCCCGGGCTCCACGGCCAGCACGTTGCAGCCGTCGTCCCATTGCTCCCGCTCGGCGGAGCGCACGTCCTGGCTGGGTGTGAGCACGTTGATGGACGGCAGGCCCAGGGCGTCCGCGATGGCCTGGTCCATGTACTCGGGTGCGTGGTCCGTGATCTTCAGTCCCTGCCCGCCCGTGCCGGGTTCGATCGTGGACACCGGCAGCATGCCCAGGCCGGCGTAACGGGTGAAGGTGTCACCGCTGACCATCGTCATCACGGTGTCCAGGTGCATGAAGCTGCGGCGCTTGGGCATGTTGATCGCCACCACCCGCCGGGCGGAGCCCGCGGCGAACATGCGCAGTGCCAGGTTCTCCACGGCCTGCGGGGTGGTGCGCTCGCTCATGCCGACGAGTACGGCGCCATTGCCGATGACGAGGACGTCGCCACCCTCGATGGTGGCGGGGTAGGCCCCCTCACCCTCGGTCCACCGGTGGAACTCGCTCTTGTCGAAGAGGGGGTGGTGGCGGTAGACGGCCTCGAAGTGGACCGTTTCACGGCGGCGGGCCCGCTTGCTCATCGGGTTGATGCTCACCCCGTCGTACACCCAGCACGATGTGTCGCGCGTGAACAGGTGGTTGGGCAGCGGTGCGAGGAGGAAGTCGTCGGGTGCCATGGCATGGAGCCGGACACTCGGAGTGGTCCCGACGCGCTTGAGCAGTTCACCCTTGGTGACACCACCGATGAGGCAGGCGGTCAGCGCGGTAGGCTCAAGGGAGTCGAAATAGGCACGGAAGTGGTCGGTGGCCAAGGCCCCGAACTCGCGCTCGTCGAAGACGCGACCCATGATCAGCTGCCGAGCGGCGGGCAGTTCCAGCGTCTCGGTCAGCAGGTCCGCGAAGAGATGGACACGCACTCCGCGGTCGCGCAGCGTGTCGGCGAAGGCGTCGTGCTCCTCGCGGGCGCGTTTGACCCACAACACGTCGTCGAAGAGGAGCGCGTCCTTGTTCGTGGGAGTGAGCCGCTTCAGTTCCAAGTCCGGCCGGTGCAGGATGACCTGCTTCAGACGGCCCGTCTCGGAGTCAACGTGAAAAGACATGGAGCCCCCGTGAGGTCGGTTTCGAAGTGCCGCGGAAAGCAAGGCACATGGCGTGCTCCCCGGCGTCTGCGTGACGCCGGGGAGCACATGAACCCTGTCACTCGCGGCCGGCTGAACCCGGACGGCAACAGTCCCCGGTGGCAGGCCGTGCGGTACCGGCGGTGAGGGCCCGTTGGGCCGAGGTCGCAGGGCCCTTCGGCTCTGGGTGCCGGACGGAAGGACAGGCGCACGGGACGCACGGTCTGGGTGTATCGGCCCCGCTGGCCGCGCAGGGCTCCCGGCGAACTGCTCCACTGCGCGCCTCTTCGCGATACCACGGCCACAGGAGCCCCGCAGTGGTGCAGCCGGCGTGCGTGACGGTACCTGGGCACCCGCCCTCGCAGTCCCACTCCTCCCAGGCCTCCCCGTCCTCGCGGGGCGGCTCGCGCTCGTCGAGCTCGTCGTCGTAGGCGCGGTACGAGTCGGGGTGCGGGAACGGCTCGGTCAGCAGGTCGTAGTTGGTGTGGGTGTCGCCGTACCAGCCGCAGCCCCGCGGGCCGCGCCACAGCCGCTTGAACCCCTTTCGGGGTTCCCGTGCCGCAAGAGGTGCTCGCGGTACTCGGTCGGGAACGTGATCCCGAGCTCCCCCTCCGCCGCCCGCAGGTCCGTCTCGGTCAGCCTCCGCTCCGGCGGGAACCCCTCCCGCCGCATGGCCTCGGGGTCCCGGTACCCGTGACGGCGGCCGTCCAAGAGGCGGAAGTACTCCGCCCTCCAGTCGATCTTCATGCCACGAGGTTAGGCACCGTGCGCGAGGGCGGGGCAGGCCCGCCCTCGCGCAGCGCTTCACCACGGCCCGGCAGTGGATCTCTCCGCCCAGGACGGCCGTGAGCGTGAGAACCGACCAGCAGCCCAGAGCCGACCGGGTCCAGTAAGCCGCTTGAAGACGCTTCACCTCACCTCCCCGCCGCCCACCGAGTCACCGGAAGGTGATCCGGATCACTTCCTGTCACAAGGGGCGGTGGTCCGGTGTCCTGTGGTCGATCGCCTTGAGACAGAGGAGGAAGCCATGCCTGACAGGAACGGCACGAAGCACCGCGTCGTCGTCCTCGGCGCCGGTTACGCCGGGGCCTACGTCGCCGGGACCCTGGCTCGGCGGCTGGCACCGTCGGATGCCGAGATCACCGTGGTCAACACCGAGCCGGACTTCGTGCAGCGGCTGCGACTGCACCAGCTCGCGGCCGGCCAGGCAATCGAGGCCCCGCGCCTTGCCGACGTCTTCGAGGGAACCGGGATCCGGCTGCGACTGGCCCGGGTCACCGACGTCGACCCCGCGCGCAAGTCCGTCACCGTGGCCGTCACCGGCGGCAGCGGCGAGGTCGGCTACGACACCCTCGTCTACGCGCTCGGCAGCCACGGCGCCGACCACGGTGTCCCCGGTGTCGCCGAGCACGCCTTCGACGTCGCTACCCGGCCCTCCGCGCTGCGGCTGCGCGACCGTCTGGACGGTCTGGAGGCGCGGGGCGAGGGCGGGAGGGTGGTGGTCGTCGGCGACGGGCTGACCGGGATCGAGACCGCCACCGAGATCGCCGAGTCCCGCCCTGGCCTGTCGGTAACGCTGATCGCCCGCGGCAAGCTCGGCACCCCCCTCTCCACGGGGGCCCGCAACCACCTGCGCCGCGTGTGCGACCGGCTCGGCGTCACCGTTCTGGAGCACACCGAGGTCGACGCCGTCGAGGCGACACGGGTGCGGTGCGCCGACGGCACCGCCCTGGCATCCGACGCGACTGTGTGGACGGCCGGGTTCGCCGTCACCCCCCTCGCCGCCGCCGGCGGGCTCGAGGTCACCGGGGAGGGCCGGATCGTCGTCGACCGCACCATGCGGTCGGTCTCGCACCCGGACGTCTACGCCGTCGGGGACAGCGCTTACGCCGTCGGCGACAACGGCCTGCCACTGCCGATGTCCTGTGCCTCAGCCGGCTACACCGGACGGCAGGCCACGAACGCGATCGTGGCACGCCTCACCGGCGGCAAGGTCGCGCACACCAAGCTGGAGTACGTCGGCAACCACATCAGCCTCGGGCGCCGGGACGCGATCCTGCAGATGGTCGATCACGAAGCGCGGGCGAGGGCGAAGTACCTGGGCGGCCGGAAGGCCGCGAGGATCAAGTCGGGCATCGTGAGGATGTCGTTGTGGGGCACCTGGCACCCGACGTTCGGCATGCCCAAGCGCAAGCATCACGTAACCGCCGCGCCGGCCCCGTCCCTTGAGAAGAGGGGCCGCTCCCTGGAAACGGAATAGCAGCCCAGGGCCGAGAACACCGACGTAGAAGTCTGCCCCCCGGCCCACGGCCGACCACCGCAGGTAACCGCCGCTGGCCGACGGCGGCAGGCGTCGGCCAGCGGCGGGGCCGACAGCCTGACAAGGCATTCGAGGAAGAAGGATCGAGAAGTGACCGACCACACCACCGACCCGGCGACCGAAGCGTTCGTCGCCCACCGCAACCTGCTCTTCACCGTCGCCTACGAGATGCTCGGATCGGCGGTCGACGCCGAAGACGTCCTCCAAGAGACCTGGTTGCGCTGGGTCAAGGCCGATCTGGGACACGTGAGCGACCAGCGGGCCTACCTGGTGCGGATCACGACCCGGCAGGCGCTCAACCGGCTGCGCACCCTGAAACGCCGCCGCGAGGCGTACGTCGGCCAGTGGCTGCCCGAACCGCTGATCACCACGCCGGACGTGGCCGAGGACATCGATCTCGCCGAGAGCATGTCGATCGCGATGATGCTCGTCCTGGAAAGCCTCTCCCCCACCGAACGAGCCGTGTTCGTACTGCGCGAGGTCTTCGAGGTCGACTACGACGAGATCTCCGAGGCCATCGGCAAGAGCCCCGACGCGGTCCGCCAGATCTCGCACCGCGCCCGAAAGCACGTCGGCGCCCGCCGCCCCCGCAGAACCGCCTCCGTGCGCGAGACCCGGGCGGCCCTTGAGTCCTTCCAGCGTGCCGTCGAGACCGGGAATCCACAGGACCTCCTCGACGTACTCGCCCCCGATGTGGTTCTACTCAGCGACGGCGGCGGCCTCAAGAGGGCCGCGCTGCATCCGGTCACCGGCGCCGAGAAGATCGTCCGCTTCTGGCTCGGCGGCTCCGCCAAGGTCGAGGCCACGATCACCTGGGAGCCCACCGCGGTCAACGGCAGCCCCGCGCTCGCCGTGTACGTGGGCGGCGAACTCGACGGCGTCATGACCGTCCGGGTCGAGGACGCCCGCATCTGCGGCCTCTACTTCGTGCGCAACCCCGAGAAGCTGACCCACCTCACCTCCGAGACCCCGCTCACCCTCCGCTGACGTCGGCGGCTCGGAACCGCCCGCCGATCGCCGCACACCACACGAGAGGAACCCCGCCATGGGCAGACAGACGAACACCGCCGCGTCGCGCGGCCGCACCTTCCTCCGGACCACGGCAGCACTCCAGACCCTGACACTCTTCTTCCAGTCGGTCACCGCAGGCATGCTGCTGACCTCGTCCCACGGCTATCTGATGCACGACATCGGATCGAAGGTGATGTACGCGGCCGCCATGCTGTTCCTGCTCGCCACGATCCTGGCATGGCGCCCGGGCGGCGGATCCCCCCGCCCCGTCCTGTACGCCGCCGGCTTTCTCCTCCTCGCCTCGGCACAGGTCGCGCTGGGCGTGGCGCACGTGCCTTCGTTCCATGTCCCCCTGGGCGTGGTGATGTTCGCCCTGAGCACCCTGCTTCTCGCCTCGTCACTGCTCCCGCACCTGGCGCTGCGCCCGGCGGCCAGGTCCTGGCCGCCGCCTGGTGAACCCCTGCCAGGTCGATCCCGGCGCTGGACTCAACGAGCCACCATCGCCGGCGATCTCACCAACAACCAGTTCTGACCCTCTCAGAAAGGCGGGCTCCCGTGTTCGATCGATCCGTCCTCTCCCTGGCCGCTGCCTTCCTGATCGGCGGTCTCGCGTTCGCCGAACCGGCCGCCGCTGACACCCCGGTCCAGCAGGTCGCCGCAAGCGTCTACACCGTGAGCGCAGGCAGGGTCGGGGCCTCCCTGTCGGCGCTGGCAGGCTTCCTCGGCTCGGTGGCCGGAGCCCTCGCGCTGGCCCGCGTCGACACCCGTGGGCGCCTCGTCACGTGGGCCGGGCGTAACGGAGCGGTCACGGCTCTCGTGGCCGGTACGGTCGCCATGGTCGTCGGCGGGACGGTGGCGGCCACCGCCGACGGTGGTCTCGGCACCGGCAACGGGCTCGGCGGCGCCTACTTCGCCATACTCCTGGGTTTGATCGCCGTCACCCTCGGCCGGCTGGCCCTCACCCCCCGGAAGCGCTGATCCCATCACTCTCGGGAGCGGCCGGGACGCCGAGAAGGTGCAATCGGCTCATGCGGACGTCAAGTCGCTGCACACGTCTTGGAGCGCTGCCCCAGCAACTGGTACCGCCTCAGCGACCTACCGCAGGTCCTCACGTCTCACGTCACGTACCGATGGCGCAGCCGGCCACCGCCGTCTTCAACCCGCGCCAGACCTCGCTGGCGGAGCTGCGCTGATGGGTGACCGAGTGCCGCTACCACTGCGCCCCAGTCGGTGCCGGCCCACTCCGCCCCGAGATCGCGGCCCTGTCCATGTCCGGATCCGGCATCGTCGTCGCCGTCAACGCCGTTGCCCTCAAACGCCCCCGCCTGCCCCGCCCGGTTCCTGCGTACCCGGCAGATGGAGGCGACGACGATGTCCGGTTACGGGGCCGTGGCCGCGCTGCGCTGCGGCAGGCACGAGTGCGTCCTACCGTGGGAAATGTGACCGTCCGCGAGCCCCGCACGCCGCCGCGGCCCCAGCCGATGCTGAGGCTCAGGCTGCTGCTCGTTCTCGGGGTCACCCTCGGGCTACTGGGCATGCACGCTTTGGGCACTGCCGCGCAGCCGTCGACGGGCGCCACCGAGCACATGTCCCACCACGTGGCGGCGGCGTCGATCGGCCCGCAGTACCTCTGCCCCGAGGATGACCCGGGTATGACCCGCCACGGCGGCCACGCGGACCAGATGTGCGCATCTGCGGCCCTGCCCGGATCCCCCGGCATCGCCGCTCCGGACACCGCACCCCTCACCGGCCTGCCGAGCGGCATCGCCGACACTCCGGCCGCGCTGTCGGTCGCGCTGGCCTACGAACCCGCCGGAGGGCGGGCACCACCCATGCTCGCCGAACTCCAGATCCTACGGATGTAGGGGCTCCTCCCGTGGCACGCGCCCGAGGGCGCCGACCACGGACCGCCCGGCCCTACTCTCCCGTATCCGATCACTGGAGCTCAGCGAAATGAACACGAACCGATCCCTGCCGCGCCGCGCTGCACTGGCGGCCACCGCGGTCGCCGTCGGCCTGGTCCTGGCCGCGTGCGGCAGCGACGACAGCACGAACACGGCGGGTACCACTCCTGCGACCACGACCGCACCGGCGGTGTCGGAGGCCGACCGGCACAACCAGGCGGACGTCGCGTTCGCACAGGGGATGATCCCCCACCACCGCCAGGCCGTACTGATGTCCGACATGGTGGCCGCCCGCAGCGCCTCCGCCGACGTCAAGGCACTCGCAGACAAGATCAAAAGGGCGCAGGTCCCGGAGATCGAGACCATGTCCGGCTGGCTCAAGGCCTGGGGCGAGAAGGTCCCCACCGGCATGGGCATGGACGGCATGTACCACGGCGTCGACGGCTCCGGCATACCAGGGATGATGGACGACCAGGACATGAACCGGCTGGACAAGGCCCGAGGCGCCTTCGACACCATGTTCCTGACAATGATGATCGAGCACCACGAAGGCGCGATCGACATGGCCAAGACCGAGAAGCAGCAAGGCGCCTACGTCCCCGCGAAGGATCTGGCCGACGCCATCATCACCTCCCAGACCGCCGAGATCACCCAGATGCGGCAGATGCTGAACGCGGAAGGGTCGTAAGGGACCAGGCACACGGCCGGGCTGCAGCAGCGCCCGAAGCCTGATCCTGGAAGGGCGAGGACGGTGCGCTGCCTTCCTCGCCCTCTCTGATACCGCCCCTGTCTTGTCTCGTCACCTGAGGCAGGTGAGCACGGTGCGGACGGACAGCAGAGCGGCGCTGGTGACGAGCGTCAGTCGGGTGTGCGGGGACCAGTTGCGGCGGCCCGTCGTGCGGCGCCGGGTACGGTGGCGCAGGAGTTCCGGCAGGACGGGGAAGCCGACGCCTCCGAGGATCACGGCCACCGCGATCGCCAGCGTGATCCACGGGGTCTGGGCGTACGGGGTCAGGCTGTCCCCGTGCAGTCCGAAGCCGGCGTTGTCGAACGCCGAGATCGCGTGGAAGAAGCCGGAGTAGGCGGCTTCGGCGAGGGACCGCCGTATCCGAAGCGCAGCCGCAGGGCCAGGAACGCACCCACCGCCAACTCGACGATCAGCGTGCAGCCCGCGACGCCGAGAAGGACGCGGCGAACGTCGCCGATGCCGAGGCCTTTGGTCTCGGCTGCCGCGGTGAGCTGCATACGCAGCCGCAGCTCGCCGGAGACCAGCAGCGCCAGCAGGAATGCCGAAGTCATGATGCCGAAGCCGCCGACCTGGATCAGCGCCAGGAGTCCGCAGGGGTGGACGGGGAAGCACGGCTGGTGGCCTGTCAGGTGAGTGCCGCCTTGGGGAGGTCGGGGATGGACTTGGGGGCCGGGTCCGCGGTGGGCAGGGTGAGGACCATGGTCAGACCGCCTCCCGGGGTGTCCTCCGCGGTCAGGGTGCCTCCGATGGCTTCGGTGAAGCCGCGGGCGACGGCGAGGCCGAGGCCCACGCCGGCTCCGGCGGGGGCGTCTCCGTAGCGCTGGAAGGGTTCGAAGATACGGTCCTTGGCCTCGTCCGGGATGCCGGGGCCCCGGTCGACGACGCGCAGTTCCACGCGCTCGGCCAGCGCACTGGCCGAGACGAGGACGGGCTGGCCGTCGGGGCTGTACTTGACTGCGTTCTCGACGATGTTGGCGACGGCGCGTTCCAGGAGTCCCCGGTCGACGGCGACCATGGGGAGGGTTTCGGGGATGTCGAGTTCGACACTGTCGTCCGGTACGCCGGCCAGGGCCATCGGGACGACCTCGTCGAGGTCGGTCTCGCGGATCAGAGGGGTGACGGTGCCGGTCTGGAGGCGGGACATGTCGAGGAGGTTGCCGACCAGGGCGTCGAGCCGGTCCGCTCCTTCTTCTATGCCTTCGAGCAGGTCGGCCTGGTCTTCCTCCGACCATTCGACGTCATCGGCGCGCAGCGAGGTGACGGATGCCTTGATTCCGGCCAGCGGCGTGCGGAGGTCGTGGCTGACGGCGGCCAGGAGCGCGGTACGGATGCGGTTGCCTTCGGCGAGGCGCTGGGCCTCTTCGGCGCGGCCGACGAGGCGCTGGCGGTCGAGGACGACGGCGGCCTGGGCGGCGAAGGCGCCGAGGACCCGCCGGTCCTCGGCCGGGAGGACGCGGCCGGTGAGGGCGAGGGCCATGTTCTCGCCGATGGGCATGTCGACGTCGGCGTCCTCCGGTCGGGCGGCCGGGGCCGGCCCGGTGCCGGCCGCCAGGGTCCAGGGGTCGACGTCGCTGCCTCGTTCGAGCAGGGCCACCGATTCCATGCCGAAGGTTTCCCGGACCCGCTCCAGCAGGGCGGGCAGGGCCGTCTCGCCGCGTAGGACGCTGCCGGCGAGGAAGGAGAGGATCTCGGCCTCGGCGCGCAACCGGGCGGCCTGATGGGTGCGGCGGGCGGCGAGGTCGACCACGGAGGCGACGGAGACGGCGACCGCGAAGAAGACCGCGATGGCCACGATGTTCCTGGGGTCGGCGATGGTCCACAGGTGCAGGGGCGGGGTGAAGAAGTAGTTGAGCAGCAGGGACCCGAAAGCGGCCGAGGCGAGCGCAGGGAGCAGTCCGCCGAGCAGGGCGGCTGCCACGGTGAGCGTGAGGAAGAGCAGCATGTCGTTGGTGAGCCCGAGGTCGGGAACGACGGTGCGCAGCAGTACGGTCAGAAGCACGGGTCCGGCGATACCCACCAGCCAGCCCCAGATGATGCGGGAGCGGCCCAGGCGGGCGCCTCGCGCGACGGGCAGGCCGCGGCCTTTGGCTGCCGCGTCGTGGGTGACGATGTGGACGTCCAGGTCGGGTCCGGATTCGCGGGCGACGGTGGCGCTGACGCCGGGGCCGAAGACGTACTGCCAGGGGCGGCGGCGGCTGACGCCGAGGACGATCTGGGTGGCGTTGACGCCGCGGGCGAATTCCAGCAGGGCGTCGGGGATGTCGTCGCCGATGACGTGGTGGAAGGTGCCGCCGAGGTCTTCGACCAGGGTGCGCTGGACGGCGAGTTCCTTGGGCGAGGCGGAGGTCAGGCCATCGCTGCGGGCGATGTAGACGGCGAGGACCTCACCGCCGGCGCCCTTCTCGGCGAGGCGGGCAGCGCGGCGGATGAGCTGGCGGCCTTCGGGGCCGCCGGTGAGACCGACGACGATGCGTTCGCGGGCTTGCCAGGTGGAGCGGATGTTGTGCTCGCCCCGGTATTCCTGGAGGTATTCGTCGACCCGGTCGGCCACCCACAGCAGGGCGAGTTCGCGCAGGGCGGTGAGGTTGCCGGGGCGGAAGTAGTTGGAGAGGGCGGCGTCGACCTTGTCCGGCTTGTAGATGTTGCCGTGGGCCATCCGCCGGCGCAGGGCCTGTGGGGACATGTCGACCAGTTCGATCTGGTCGGCGCGGCGTACCACCTCGTCGGGCACGGTCTCGCGCTGGCGGACACCGGTTATGGTCTCGACGACGTCGCCGAGGGATTCCAGATGCTGGATGTTGACAGTGGTAACGACGTCGATGCCCGCCTGGAGGAGTTCTTCGACGTCCTGCCAGCGCTTGGCGTTGCGCGAGCCGGGCACGTTGGTGTGAGCCAGCTCGTCCACCAGGGCCACCGCCGGGCGGCGCGTCCACGTCCATCTCCGTGAACGTGGAGCCCCTGTACTCCAGCTCTCGCCGCGAGACCTGTTCCAGGCCGTGCAGCATCACCTCCGTGCGCGGACGGTGGTGGTGCTCGACGAAGGCGACGACGACATCGGCGCCTCTCTCGGTCCGGCGATGGCCCTCGGAGAGCATCGCGTAGGTCTTGCCGACGCCGGGTGCCGCGCCGAGGTAGATCCGGAATGTGCCGCGTCCCATGTGGTTCAGCCTTCGAAGCGGTAGCCCATGCCGGGCTCGGTGATCAGGTATCTGGGGTGTGCGGGGTCCGCTTCCAGCTTGCGCCGGAGCTGGGCCATGTAGACACGCAGGTAGTTGGTCTTGTCGCCGTACGTCGGGCCCCACACCTCCAGCAGGAGCCGGCGCTGGCTGATCAGTCGGCCGGGGTGGGTGATGAGGATTTCCAGCAGGTGCCACTCGGTGGGGGTGAGCCGGACGTCCCGGCCACCACGGCGGACCTTTTTGGCCACCAGGTCCACCGTGAAGTCGTCGGTCGTGACCGGTACCGTCTCGTCCGAGGGCGCAGCGGCCTCCTGGCGGCGGACGGCCGCGCGGAGCCGGGCGAGGACTCGTCCATGCTGAAGGGCTTGGTGACGTAGTCGTCGGCGCCCGCGTCCAGGGCCTTGATCTTGTCCTCGGAGGTGTGCCGGGCGGACAGCACGAGGATGGGGACACGGCTCCACTCACGTACGCCCTTGATGACGTCGATGCCGTCCATGTCGGGCAGGCCGAGATCGAGCACTATGACATCCGGTCCGCGGGCGCCGGCGATACGCAGGGCCGTACTGCCGTCGGACGCCGAGTCGACGTCGAACTTGCGTGCCTGGAGGTTGATCCTCAGGGCTCGGACGAGTTGAGGGTCGTCTTCCACCACCAGGACCCTGGTCATCGCTGTGGCGCCTTTCTGCCATGGTGGGTGTGCTGGATACGGGGCGGAGCCGGTGGGACACGGAAGGTCCGCGTCCCACCGGCTCCGGAGCCCGTTCGGGCCGGGCATCAGCGCTTGGCCGGATCCCTCAGCGCGAGGTTGAGCTTCAGGACGTTGACGTGAGGCTCGCCGAGGAATCCGGCGGTGCGGCCCTCGGTGTGTTCCTCGACCAGCTTGGCCACCTGCTGCTCGGCGAGGCCGTTCTCCCTGGCCACGCGCCTGACCTGGATCCCCGCGTACTCCGGGGAGATGTGCGGGTCGATCGCGGAGGCGGAACCCGTGACGGCATCCTTGGGCACCTCGGACTCCGGGACGCCGTTGAACTCGGCGACCTGCCTCTTGGCGTCCGCGACTGCTTGGACCAGCCGGGAGTCGGACGCGCCGAGCTGGCTGGAGCCGGTGGCGAGTGGGTCGTATCCGCTGTTGGAGGGGCGCGGCTGGAACCACCTGGGGTCCGGGCGCGCGGCCTCCGCCTCGTCGTCCGGGTTCAGCTTGGGGAGGTCCCAGCTCTGGCCGATGAGCGAGGAGCCGACCTCCTTGCCGTCGGCCTTGACGAGGGAGCCGTTGGCCTTGTCTTGGAAGAGGGCCTGGGCGACACCGGTGACGGCGAGCGGGTAGAGGATGCCGGTCACCACGGTCAGCGCCAGCAGCATCCGCAGCGCGGCCACCAGGAGACGGCCCGTGTTGGAGACGGAGTTGTTCATGGTGATCAGCCGATTCCGGGGATGAGGGACAGAGCCATGTCGATGAGCTTGATGCCGATGAACGGAGCGATCAGGCCGCCCAGGCCGTAGATCCCGAGATTGCGCCGGAGCATCTTGTCCGCGCTGGTCGGCCGGTACCGGACCCCCTTCAGGGCCAGCGGGACCAACGCGATGATGATCAGCGCGTTGAAGACGACCGCGGAGAGGATCGCGGACTCCGGCGATGCCAGGCCCATGATGTTGAGCTTGTCCAGGCCCGGGTAGGCGACCGCGAACATGGCCGGGATGATCGCGAAGTACTTCGCGACATCGTTGGCGATCGAGAAGGTGGTGAGCGCGCCGCGGGTGATGAGGAGCTGCTTGCCGATCTCGACGATCTCGATGAGCTTGGTGGGGTTGGAGTCCAGGTCCACCATGTTCCCGGCCTCCTTCGCGGCCGACGTACCCGTGTTCATCGCGACGCCGACGTCCGCCTGGGCCAGCGCGGGCGCGTCGTTCGTGCCGTCACCGGTCATCGCGACCAGCTTGCCGCCCGCCTGCTCCCGCTTGATCAGGGCCATCTTGTCCTCGGGCGTGGCCTCGGCGAGGAAGTCGTCGACGCCCGCCTCCTCCGCGATCGCCTTGGCCGTCAGCGGGTTGTCACCCGTGATCATGACGGTCTTGATACCCATGCGCCGCAGCTCGTCGAACCGCTCGCGCATGCCCTCCTTGACCACGTCCTTGAGGTGGATGACACCCAGGACGCGGGCGCCCTTCTCGTCCTCGACGGCGACCAGCAGCGGGGTGCCGCCGGCCTGGGAGATGGTGTCGGTGAGTTCCCTGGCGTCGGGGGCGACCTGGCCGCCCTGCTCCGTGACCCAGGCGATGACGGAGCCGGAGGCGCCCTTGCGGGTCTTCCTGCCATCCACGTCGACACCCGACATACGGGTCTGGGCGGTGAAGGGCACCCAGGTGGCGTGCGCGAGTTCGCCCTGGTGGCGTTCGCGCAGCCCGTACTTCTCCTTGGCGAGGACGACGATCGAGCGGCCCTCGGGGGTCTCGTCGGCGAGGGAGGACAGCTGGGCGGCGTCGGCGAGTTCGGCGGCGGTGGTCCCCTTGACGGGTACGAACCCGGCGGCCTGGCGGTTGCCGAGGGTGATGGTGCCGGTCTTGTCGAGGAGCAGCGTGGACACGTCGCCGGCCGCCTCGACGGCCCGGCCGGACATGGCCAGTACGTTGCGCTGGACCAGGCGGTCCATGCCCGCGATGCCGATCGCCGAGAGCAGCGCGCCGATGGTGGTGGGGATCAGGCAGACCAGCAGCGCGGTCAGCACGATCATCGAGGTCTGCTCGTCGGCGCCCGCGTAGATGGCGAACGGCTTGAGCGTGACCACGGCGAGCAGGAAGACGATCGTCAGGGAGGCCAGGAGGATGTTCAGGGCGATCTCGTTCGGCGTCTTCTGCCGGGCCGCGCCCTCCACCAGGTTGATCATGCGGTCGATGAAGGTCTCGCCGGGCTTCGTCGTGATCTTGATGACGATCCGGTCCGAGAGGACCTTCGTGCCACCGGTCACCGCGCTGCGGTCACCGCCCGACTCGCGGATGACCGGTGCGGACTCGCCGGTGATCGCCGACTCGTCCACGGACGCGACACCTTCGACGACGTCACCGTCGCCGGGGATGATGTCGCCGGCCTCGCACACCACCAGGTCGCCGATACGGAGCTCCGTGCCCGGGACGCGCTCCTCGTTCCTGCCGACCATGCGGCGGGCGACGGTGTCGGTCTTCGCCTTGCGCAGGGTGTCCGCCTGCGCCTTGCCGCGGCCCTCGGCCACCGCCTCCGCGAGGTTCGCGAAGATCGTGGTCAGCCACAGCCAGACGGTGATGGCCCAGCCGAACCAGTCGGTGGGGTCTTTGATCGCCAGCACGGTGGTGACCACCGAGCCGATCAGGACCACGAACATGACCGGGGACTTGACCATCACGCGGGGGTCGAGCTTGCGGACCGCGTCCGGGAAGGACTTCAGCAGCTGCTTGGGGTCGAAGAGACCGGCGCCCACGCGGCCGCTCTCGGGCTTGTGACCCGTCGGTACGTCGCTGTGCGGCGCCGGGGTCCCCGTGGTGGTGGACATCGGGTCCTCGTGCTTCCTTACGTGGGTGGTCATGACCCCAGCCCCTCGGCGAGCGGGCCCAGCGCCAGTGCCGGGAAGAACGTCAGACCGGTGATGATCAGGATCGCGCCGACGAGCAGGCCGGTGAACAGCGGCTTCTCCGTGCGCAGGGTGCCCGCGGTGGCGGGTACGGGGGTCTGCTGGGCGAGCGAGCCGGCCAGCGCCAGGACGAACACGACGGGCAGGAACCGGCCCAGCAGCATGCACAGGCCCAGCGTCGTGTTGAAGAACGGTGTGTTGGCACCGAAGCCGGCGAAGGCGGAGCCGTTGTTGTTCGAGGCGGAGGTGTACGCGTACAGCACCTCGGAGAAGCCGTGCGCCCCGACGTTGGTCATGGCCTCCTTGCCGTCCGGCAGGGCCATCGCCACGGCGGTGCCGATCAGTACGAGCGCCGGGGTGATGAGGATGTACATGGCGGCGAACTTGATCTCGCGGGTGCCGATCTTCTTGCCCAGGTACTCGGGCGTACGGCCGACCATCAGGCCGGCCAGGAAGACCGCGATGACCGCCATGACCAACATGCCGTAGAGGCCGGAGCCCACGCCTCCCGGCGCGATCTCGCCGAGCATCATGCCGAGCAGCAGCACACCGCCGGACAGGCCACTGAAGGAGTCGTGGAAGGAATTGACCGAGCCGGTGGAGGTCATGGTGGTGGAAACCGCGAACAGGGAGGAGGTCCCCTCGCCGAAGCGCTGCTCCTTCCCCTCCATGGCGCCGCCCGCGAGCTGGGAGGCGGTGCCCGGGTGGGCGTACTCGATCCAGGTCACCAGGACCACGCCGACGAACCAGATGCTCGCCATCGCGGCGACGATGGCGTAGCCCTGCTTGACGTTCCCGACCATGCGGCCGAACGTGCGCGGCAGCGAGAAAGGGATCACCAGAAGCAGGAAGATCGTCAGCAGGTTCGAGAAGCCGTTGGGGTTCTCGAAGGGGTGGGCGGAGTTGGCGTTGAAGTAGCCGCCGCCGTTGGTGCCCAGGTCCTTGATGGCCTCCTGGGAGGCGACCGCGCCCGGAGAGATGCTCTGGGGCTGGCCGGTCACCGTCGTGAGCTCGTGGATCCCGCCGAAGTTCTGAATCGCGCCGGCGGCGACCAGCAGGATCGCGGCGATCACGGAAATGGGGATCAGGATGCGGATGGTGCCGCGCACCAGGTCGGCCCAGAAGTTGCCCAGCTCGCCGGTGCGGGAGCGCGCGAAACCGCGCACAAGGGCCACCGCGACGGCGATTCCGACGGCCGCGGAGACGAAGTTCTGCACGGCCAGGCCGGCGGTCTGGGTGACGTGGCTCATGGCCGTCTCACCCGAGTACGACTGCCAGTTCGTGTTCGACACGAAGGAGGCAGCGGTGTTGAACGCCTGGTCCGGGGTGATGGCCTCGAAGCCGAGGGACAGCGGCAGTACGTGCTGCACGCGCTGGAGCACGTACAGCAGGAGCACGCTCACGGCGGAGAAGGCGAGGACCGCACGCAGGTAGGCCGACCAGCGCATCTCGGCGTTCGGATTGGCACCGACGCTGCGGTAGATCCACTTCTCGACCCGCAGGTGCTTCTCAGAGGAGAAGACGCGGGCCATGTAGTCGCCCAGGGGGCGGTGCACCAGGGCCAGGGCGCCGACCAGCGCCGCGACCTGGAGCATGTCAGCAAGAACGGGGCTCATGTCGGGGCTCAGAACCTCTCCGGCTTGACAAGGGCGAGGACGAGATAGCCCAGCAGGGCGACGGCCACGACCAGGCCGACAATGTTCTCGGCAGTCACAGCTTCGTCACCCCCTTGGCGATGAGGGCCACCAGCGCGAACACCGCGATCGTGGTGACGACGAAGGCCACGTCGGCCATCGTGAGCTCCTGGATGAAGTGGAAGTTGGAAATCGGCCAGCTGGCCGATGACGAGCCAACCGCATCCCGGCGAGGTCGTTGAGAGGTCTTGACGTCACCCATACGGCGGGCAGGACGACCTTGACGGAACCCATACGCGGGCCCCGACGCGGACCCTGTACGGACCCGCGAAGCTCCCTGCGAACAGCTCCGCAGGTTTCAGTGCGGGGACCAGGTGCTGCTGCGCGGCAAACCGGACGCTCTGGTTCCTGGGGACCTCGCCCCGTTCGCGCTCAGCTACGTCGAGGCGCCGGCTCGCTTCGGTGCCGCGATGCGTTCCTCGTTCGACCGGGTCACCCCGTGGGAGCGGACGGTGTACGTCCACCAGTGACCGGTGGACATGCCGCGAGTGGCGCGCGGTATGTCCGTACGGCGTCTGACGGCCGAGGACGCCCCCGCACTGGCCGCCCTGGACTCCGGCAGTTCACGGATCTACGCCACCTGGGGCCACCCGGCGAGCCTCGCCGCCTCCGGGTACGGCGGGCGGCGCGTGGCCGCGACCGAACCCCCGTTTCGGTCGCGGCCACGCTGGCCTGTGTGTTGGGCACGGCGGTCAGCAGGCGCCGGAGGAGGCGGGGGCTCCGACGGCGAGGATGGCAGGAGCTGCGCAGCAGCCGCCACCGGTCTGTTCGGCGGCCTCGGGCTGGTCGAAGAGGCCCGCGCCGCCGCAGACGCCAGTCTCGGGGAGGGTGAGTTCGACGCGCTCGGCGGCTTCCTCGTCGCCGGCCAGGTGGGCTGCGACGGATCGGACCTGCTCGTAGCCCGTCATGGCGAGGAAGGTGGGGGCGCGGCCGTAGGACTTCATGCCGGCGAGGTAGACATCCTTCTCCGGGTGGGAGAGCTCGGCCGCGCCGTGGGGGTAGACGGTGCCGCATGAGTGCTGGTTGGGGTCGATCAGCGGGGCCAGCTCGACCGGGGCCTGGAGGCGCTCGTCGAGGCCGAGGCGGAGCTCGTTCAGGAAGGTGAGGTCGGGGCGGAAGCCGGTGAGGACGATGACCTCGTCAACCGGATCCAGGCGGCGGCCGTCCTCGCCCACCAGGACCAGCCGGTCGTCCCCGTCCCGTTCGATGACGTCGGTGCGGAAACCGGTGACCGCGTCGGCGTACCCGCCGTCGACCGCGGCCTTCGCGGCGAGGCCGAGGGCACCGCGAGCGGGCAACTGGTCGGCTTCGCCGCCGCCGAAGGTGGATCCGCTGATCCCGCGACGGAGGATCCAGGTGGCGTGCGTCCCGGTACCGTCCTCGTCGTTCCCGGCGAGGTCGGCGAGGTAGGCCAGAGCCGTGAAAGCGGAGGCGCCCGAGCCGATGACGGCGGTGCGCTTGCCGGCGTACCGGGCCCGGACAGCCGGGTCCTTGAGGTCGGGGACGCGGTAGGTGATGTGGTCGGCCGCGCTCTTCTCGCCGAGTGCGTGCAGGCCGCTGCCGCCGGCCGGGCTGGGGGTGGACCAGGTGCCGGAGGCGTCGATGACGGCGCGGGCGAAGATCCGCTCCTGGCGGCCCTCGATGCCGGTGAGGTGAACGACGAAGGGCTGGGCCTCGCGGTCGGCGTCGACGATGCGGTCGCGGCCGCTGCGCGAGACACCGGTGACGGTCGCGTTGTAGCGGACGCGGTCTCCGAGGACGTCGGCCAGGGGCTGGAGATAGAGCTCGGCCCAGTCGCCGCCGGACGGGTAGGTGGCACCGTCCGGCTTCACCCAGCCGGTAGGAGCGAGGAGCTTCTCGGCGGCCGGGTCGACGACCTCGGACCAGGTGGAGAAGAGGCGTACATGCGACCAGTCACGCACGGCGGACGCGGCGGCCGGCCCGGCCTCCAGGACCAGGGGCTCGATGCCCCGCTCGATGAGGCGGGCGGCCGCGGCGAGTCCGATCGGGCCGGCGCCGATCACGACGACGGGCAGGGCTTCGGTGGATGCGTTCACGGCGGGCTCCCAGCTGATTCGACGTCTGTCGATGTCTTGACGCCTCCAGAGTGGACCCCGCATCGACATTCGTCAACATAGACATGTGTCGAAATCCGTCGGATGATGGAGGCATGATTACGAAGGTGTTGCCGCTGCTGGAGCCTGAGGCCGTGGCGGTGTGCTGCCCACCCCTGTCGGAGCGCCCGCTGACGGCCGAGGAGGCCGAACGGACCGCCGTCATGTTCAAGGCTCTGGGCGACCCGGTCCGGTTGCGCCTGTTCTCACTGGTCGCCTCGCACGAGGGCGGTGAGGCATGCGTGTGCGACATCTCGGATGTGGGCGTGTCCCAGCCGACGGTCTCCCATCACCTGAAGAAGCTGCGGGAGGCCGGGCTGCTGTCCTCCGAACGGCGCGGCACCTGGGTGTACTACCGGGTCGAGCCTTCGGTACTCGCCGCGATGGGCCGGCTTCTGACCCGCGCGGCCTCCGCATGAGCATCATGATCGTGCCGCTGGCCGAAGCGCATGCGGATGAGGTCCTGGCGATCTACCAGGCGGGAGTCGACGAGGGCAACGCCACCTTCGAGACCACAGCCCCCACCTGGCAGGTGTTCGACGCGGGTAAGGTGCCGGGGCACCGCTTCGCCGCCGTCAACGAGGACGGCAAGGTCCTGGGCTGGGTCGCGGCGAGCGCGGTCTCGGACCGGTGCGCGTACGCGGGCGTGGTCGAGCACTCCGTCTACGTCCACCCGGCCGCCCGTGGACAAGGCGTTGCCACGCAGCTTCTTACCTCACTGATCGGCTCGACGGAGGCCGCGGGGATCTGGACGATCCAGTCCGGCATCTTCCCCGAGAACCTCGCGAGCCTGGCCCTTCATCAGCGGGCCGGCTTCCGGGTCATCGGTACCCGTGAGCGCATCGGCCGCCACCACGGCGTGTGGCGCGACGTGGTCCTGCTGGAGCGCCGCAGCCCCGCCATCATCTGACGGCACTGCGTTCTACCTGCTCAGCCGGACAGCAGGGATGCGATCTCACGGGCGGCGTCCCGGGCGGGACGGCCGACGCCTATGAGGGTGGCGGAGGCGGGGCCGGTCCAGTCTCCGTAGCCGAGCAGGTGTATCCGCGGGTCGTCGACCGTCCGGGTGCCGACGGTCGCGATGTGGCCGCGGGTCCCCCGCAGGCGCAGTGAAGCGAAGTGGGCGAGGGCGGGGCGGAAGCCGGTGCACCAGACGACCGCGTCCGCTTCCGCGAGGGTGCCGTCGGCCCATTCAACCGCGGTGGAAGTGAGGCGGGTGAACATCGGCTTCGCGGGCAGCAGTCCGGCGTCGCGGGCGGAGCGTACGGGCGGCACAGCCACGATGTCGCCGAGGGATGCCACGCCACCGGTGTCGCCGTGTCCGGCATCCAGGGCCTGGCGGCGGGCGGTGGCCGCGTCGAAGAGGGCGCGGCCGTCGATGTCGTCGGCCAGGTAGCGGGGCGGACGCCGGGTGACCCACGTCAGTTCGGCCACAGAGGCGAGATCGGCGGCGATCTGGGCGCCGGAGTTGCCGCCGCCGACCACGATCACCCGCAGGCCTGCGAACTCGGCGGGACTCTTGTACTGCACCGTGTGGAGCTGGCGGCCGGAGAACTCCCGGCGACCGGGGACGGCGGGGATGAACGGGCGGGTCCAGGTGCCGGTCGCACCGATAACCGCGCGGGCCTGCCACTCGCCCGAGTCGCTCGCCACCCGCAGACAAGTGCCGTCTCGGTGTACGGCGTCGACCCACACGCCGCGTTGGACCGGCAGCTCGTACCGCTTCTCGTACTCGGCGAGGTACTCCACGACATGCCGCGCGTCCGGGTGCGTCTGCCCGGGCTGGGCGGGCATCAGCCGCCCGGGCAGCGAGGAGTACTGCGCCGGGGAGAACAGGTGCAGGGAGTCCCAGGTGTGCTGCCATGCCCCGCCGGGTGCCGTCTGGGCGTCGAGGATGACGTGCTCGATGCCCAGGCGGCGCAGGTGGTAGCCGGCGGCGAGCCCCGCCTGGCCACCGCCGATCACCACCACGTCGGTGCGCTGCGTCATGCGGCGGGCTGCTCCTGGCCGGTCTGGCCGCGCATGAAGATGACCGCCACCAGGGCCAGGCCCACGATCACTCCGACCAACTGCATGCCGATGAAGCCGGCCACCGAGCCGGGGGCGATGCCCGCGAACGTGTCGGTGAAGGCGCGGCCGATGGTGACGGCCGGGTTGGCGAAAGAGGTGGAGGAGGTGAACCAGTACGCGGCGCCGATGTACGAGGCGACGGCGACAGGCGCGAAGCGGAGGCGGTCGGTGCGGGCCAGTCCGAAGATCAGCAGGATGAGGCCGGCGGTCGCGACCACCTCGCCGAGGAGGAGGTTTCCGGCGGAGCGGTCGTGCGTGGACCACTTCACCAGCGGCTCGCCGAACATGGCGTCGGCCAGGATCGCGCCCCCGATGGCGCCGACGATCTGTGAGGGCACGTAGACGGCCAGCTCGCGGGCGGTGACGCCAGCGCCGCCGCGGCGTGCGGTCCACCACTCGGCCAGGGTCACGGCGGGGTTGAAGTGGGCTCCGGAGACCGGGCCGAGAAGGGCGATCAGGACGCCGAGGCCGAACACAGTGGCGGTCGAGTTCGCCAGCAGTTGCAGCGCCACGTCGTCAGTGAGCTTGGTGGCCTGGATGCCCGACCCGACGACGACCGCCACCAGGGCTGCGGTGCCGACCAGCTCGGCGGCGGCGCGGGCGATCAGCGGGGTGCGGGGCGGGGTCGCGCCGGGGGCAGGCCGCGGAGCGGTGTCGGCGGCTATGGCGTCGCTCGCGGCGGGCTCGGTGGCGGTCAAGACAGGTTCTCCTCGGGCAGGTGAGGCAGGGCGGACAAGCCGCGAAGGCTTATGGGCAGGACCGCTTGAGGTTCGCTTCGGCGGTGGCACGCGCGGTCTGGGCGAGGTCGGCGAACTGACCGGCGAGGGCTTCGATGACTTCCGGGCGCAGGCGGTAGTAGATGTACCTCCCGCAGGGCTCCGTCTCCACGACCCCGGCCTCACGGAGCACCTTCAGGTGGTTGGAGAGGTTCGTCTGCTTGGCACCCGTCTCCTCAACGAGGTGGGTGGTGCACAGCGTCTCCCTGGCGAGGAGGGTCACGATCTGGAGCCTGAGCGGGTCGGCCAGAACCCGGATCAGATCAGTGTCGACTGACGTCATCATGGACTGATACTGTCACATCAGTTGGGGCTGACACCAGTCCGAGCTGACCCTATTGGCTCCTTTGAACGGGAACGCCATGTCCACGCCTTCCTCGCCCCGCCTGCCGGACGAACGCCTGGCCGCCGGGGCTGCCCGCCTCGCATCCCGGTACGCCGGACACTTCGGCCCGGAGACCGTCCTCGGCCTCCTCGGCGACTCCTACGCCCGGCTCGCCGAGCGCGCCCGCATCCGTACGCACTTGATCGTGCTCGCGGAACGGCTGACGGAGCCGCACATTGCCCAGGCCCTGACCGAGGCGGGCGTGGACCTCGCCGACGCCTATCCCAAGCCGCTGACCGAGGAGGTCGTCCAAGCCGCCGACGTCGTCAACACGATGGGCTGCGGCGACGCCTCCCCCGTGGTGCCCGGCCGCCGCTACCTCGACTGGCCGGTCCCCGACCCCGACGGAGCGCCGATCGCCGTCGTCCGGGACATCCGCGATGCCATCGACGCCCGCATCGCCGAGCTGCTCACCGAGCTCGACGCCTGAAACCGCCCATCCCCGCAGTGGCCTGATCCCCAAGGAAGAACGATGTCCTCCAACCCTGCCGCGTCCGTCCTCTTCGTCTGCATCCACAACGCCGGCCGCTCCCAGATGGCGGCGGGGTTCCTGCGCCACCTCGCCGGGGACCGCGTCGAGGTCCGCTCCGCAGGTTCCGTGCCCGGTGACCGGATCAACCCCTCCGCGGTGGCCGCCATGGCCGAGCTGGGCATCGACATCTCCGACCAGAAACCGAAGGTGCTCACCCCCGAGGCGGCGCAGGCATCCGACTACATCATCACCATGGGCTGCGGCGACGCCTGCCCGTACTTCCCCGGCAAGACCTACCTCGACTGGCAGCTCGAGGACCCGGCCGGCCAGGGCGTCGAGGCCGTCCGCCCCATCCGCGACGAGATCAAGGGCCTCATCGAGGGCCTCATCGCCGAGATCGACGCCAAGAAGCAGGCCTGATCCCGTGACCGACGCGACCACCGCCGACGACGGCATACGCAACGTCATCATCATCGGCTCCGGCCCCGCCGGGTACACCGCCGCCCTCTACACGGCCCGAGCACAGTTGAAGCCCCTGCTGTTCGGCAGCTCCGTCTTCGTCGGCGGGTCGCTGACCACCACGACCGAGGTCGAGAACTTCCCCGGCTTCCCCGACGGGGTCGACGGCCCGGACCTCATGGCGAACATGCGGGCCCAGGCAGAGAAGTTCGGCGCCGAGATGATCGACGACGACATCGTCTCCGTCGACCTCACCGGCACCATCAAGGAAGTCACCGACTCCGAAGGCACCGTCCGCCGCACCAGAACGGTGATCGTGGCGACCGGGTCCGGCTACCGCAAGTTGGGGCTACCCAAGGAGGAAGAGCTGTCCGGGCGCGGCGTGTCCTGGTGCGCCACCTGCGACGGGTTCTTCTTCCGCGACCGGGACATCGTCGTGGTCGGCGGCGGCGACACCGCCATGGAGGAAGCCACCTTCCTCACCCGCTTCGCCCGCTCGGTCACCGTCGTCCACCGACGCACCACCTTGCGCGCCTCCCAGGTCATGCAGAACCGCGCCTTCTCGGACGACAAGATCTCCTTCCTCTTCGATAGCGAGATCACCGAGCTGGAAGACAAGGACGGCACGCTCTCCGGTCTCACGGTCCGAAACGTGATCACCGAAGAGACACAACACCTCGACGTGACCGGCCTCTTCATCGCCATCGGCCACGACCCGCGTACCGAGCTGTTCACCGGGCAGCTCGGCCTCGACGCCGAGGGCTACCTCAAGGTCCACTCCCCGTCTACGCGCACCAGCCTCCCTGGCGTCTTCGCCGCGGGCGACGTCGTCGACCACACCTACCGCCAGGCCATCACCGCCGCCGGCACCGGCTGCGCCGCCGCCCTCGACGCAGAGCGCTACCTCGCCGCCATCGCCGACGCACGGTAACCACCACACGAAGGGAGGCCGCACCGTGGCCCGCGCCCGCCACCTTGAAGCACAGAACGCGGCGTGGAGGCGCGCAGCGGGTCTTGTCGAGTACGTCGGCGCACTCCGACTCCACGCCGAGAGTCCGCCGGTCGGACCAGCCAAGGACGAAGTCGAGGCGTGGATCGCCTGGGCCGAGGGCCACTTACAACGCCTGAATCCACTCAACGGTTCACCGCTGATGCCGGAAATCGTCCGAGCGTCAAACGAGCGTCACGGGTCAGCAGGCGCCGGCTGGTGCCGTTCGCGCTACGGGCGGGTGTGGCCGCCGTGACACCGGCTAAGGCGAGCTGCAGACCCAGCCGCAGGAGCCGGGTGTGACGCAGGAGAGCGTCATCGAGGGCCAGGGTCGCGCGAGCGCCCGCCGCCCCCGAAGCCAGGAACAGCATGGGACCGAGTATTCCGTAGAGATTCACCCGGCCGCTCCCCTCTCCGACTCCACGCGGCACACGGGCGGCCGAATAGTAGCCGTACCACCGCACACGGTGGCACAGGCCCACCTGGAATGACTGCCTGAGAGGCTCTCCACAAGGTCGTGGCGCACGGGTGGCCGAGAGTCCGTAGCTCAGGGCGGAGCAGACTGCGGCACCCAGCTCGCCCCGAGGGGCCGCCGCTTGCTCCGGACGCCGCCCCCGCATCATGACCCGCACCCCCTCTCCGGCCGCCATAATGGGGGCATGCCCTCCAGCCCACGCCACCCCGCACCCGCGCCGGAGAACCTTCCGGGCGCGGACGCCGAGGACCTCGCGCTGTACCGGGAGAAGTTCCGGTGCCGCCTGCCGGAGTCGCTGGACGAGTTGCACGGCCCGACCCAGGGCGTCGTCGACCTGCCGCTGCACATGGCCTGGTCCGGGATGACCTCGTACGACCTGGGCAAGCCGCGCCAGCGTATGGGCCTGTACCGCACCGTCCTGCACGAGGGGCTGCGCGAGGACCTGCCCCGCTACCTCGACCGGGACCTGCTCCTCCATCTGTGGCCGGTGCTGCGTACCCTCGTCGGGCGCACTGTGCGCACGGTATGGGAAGACGCCTTCCCCCAGCTCGCCTCCCGCACCCGGGCAGCCGCGTGACGGACATGCCGGAGCTGCATACACGGCTCCTGGCGGATGTGATCGCCCTCGGCTCCCCTTACCCTCTGGTCCTCACCGGTGGCTATGCCGTCCGGGCGCACCGCCTCGTGAACCGCCCCAGCCAGGACCTCGATGTCGCCACCGAGAACCCGGCGCCCATGGCCGACATCGCGGCTACGCTGCGCGCCGGCCTGGAAGCCCGCGGCTGGAAGGTGCACGCGCTGGAGACCGCCCCGCTGTCCGCCCGCTTCACCGTGACCGATCCGGCCACCGGGCAGGACTGCGAGGTCGACATCCTCAAGGAGATCTTCTGGCGGCCGGTCACCCAGAGCCCTTACGGGCCCGTCCTCGCGGAGGAGGACGTAATCGGGACCAAGGTCCGCGCTCTCGCTGACCGCGGAGCGCCTCGTGACCTGATCGACGTGTTCGCAGCCTCACGCCGCTGGAGCACTGCCGATCTCGAGGAATTCGGCCGCCGCCACGCCCGCGGCCGCTTCGAGCGCGAAGACCTGCAGGCAAACCTCGCCGGAGCCGAGTGGACCGACGACGAAGCCTTCGCCGCCTACGGCCTGGACCAGGCCACCATCACCACGCTTCGTACCTGGGCCGTGGAGTGGGCCGACGACCTCGCGACCCGACTCCTCGAAGAGTCCGATGACCCGGATATCGACTGATCGCGTCCGGATGAGACTGCATGAAAGCGATCAGAGCAAGAGCCGAAGCGCCCTCCAGCGGCGTGCGACGCACCTGACCCGTCAGTCGATCTTCCCTGCGACGGCCCTGATCTCTGCTCTACCCACGGGTGTACCTCAGGATCGCTGCTACACCACCCGGGGGACGCCATTCTCGGGACGGCAGCTCCAGCCGGGGCCGACGTACGACACGAGCCCGCCGGACGGCCTCTCGAGCGCCGACCGGAAGGGCTTCATAGCCCGGCCTGTGTTGTCTGGATCTACGCCCCGAGAGGCCGGCGCCTGCAAGATCACCTCGGTTCGTTGTTCCGGATCTATGGCCGTAACTGTGCCCAATTCCCGGCTCTCGCCGTCCACCATGCCCGCCAGGACCCACTGGCCAGCAAGGTGCAGGACAGCTCAATGACGAACTCCCCCGGCCGCGGCCTCATTGATCTGGGGAACCCCGTCGTGCTGCTGGAGGAACTCATCGAGCTGGGCGTCATGACCCGGCACAGCGGAGAGGCGATCAATCTACCGGACGTCTACCGGCCGTCGTTCGACATCAGCCGTAAGGGCGGTGCGCCCCGCATGGCCGTCAACTGACGCGGGACAGCAGCCGCCAGACGGGCCCCTATACCCCGTCCGGCGACCGGCTACCGCAGGTCTGATCTCGACCAGTCGTCATGCAAGGACGGGGTATTCAACGTCCCGCCCTGCGCTGCGCGTTCCGCTCCGCCTGCGGCGGCTCCTGCCCGCGCAGCGTGGCGAGCACGAGGTTGCGTTGCCCTCGGAAGCTGCGGATGACCTGTTGGCGGACGAGTTCGGTGCCCGTGCCGGTGGTGCCGATCTGGCCCGTCTCTACCAGGCGCGTGAACAGTGTGTTGTCCAGGTAGGCCGGGACGTTCTTGTAGCCGAATCGGACAGCGCCGCCTCGCCCGTCCTTCAACCGGGCGTCGTCGCACAGCGATTCGAACTGACGACGGGAGAAGTACATCCCATGGATCATCTCCGTCGTGTGCGGCAGTACGGAACGCGGGTGGCAGAGCTTGATCCAGCTCGGGCTGGGGTTCAGTCGCTGCTCGTCGGTCAGCCCGGCGTGCCTCTCCGCGTACCGGTCCAGGCTCCTCATCCGTAACAGTTCCTTGGTGAGGTTCCGGTCGCTGTTCGGGTAGTAGAAGCCGCCTCGCACGGCGTCGAGCTTCTTGTACTGCACGAGGACGAGGCTGTGGCGCGTGACGTTGTAGAAGATGATGTCGCAGCCGAGGGCCTGCTCCGCCGGAGTGCGGTTGGCGTTCGCGACCAGCAGCGTGCGGCCGTGTTCGCGGAATTTCCGCCAGGCCACGTGGCTGGTCTCTTCGCTGAGCCACCCATGCATCGTACGGGTGTCGTGCATGACGAGATGGTCCTCAAGAGCCTGCTGATTGCTCAGCGTGTCGGGCCGTGCGGGAGGATCCTGCGGACGCTGCTCCGGTGGGTCGAACAGCTCGTCAGGATGGCGGGCTGCTCCCACCATGTCGAGGAACACCGGGGGAACCGTGTCGTCGTACAGCTCCTCGGCGGGCGGGTCCCACTCCGCCAGCTGTGGAGCCTGCATCCCGGCCATGCGTGCGACGGCCAGGGTCGCGTCGCGTTGCAGTGCCACTTCCTGCGCCGCCCGCGAGTCGCCGAAGTCCCAGGACTCGATAGCCCCCTCGATCAGCTGGACCGCTTCAGTCAGTTCCGGCCTGAGCCGCAGCAGCAGGGCGCGTATCGCCTCGCCGGTCCCCTTGCTCTGGTGGCCATCCTCGACCAGATGGCGCCGCTGGGCCGCGGTCAGCCCATCGAGCAGCTCGTCGAGCGGGAGGGGCCTGCGCAGTCGACGCACATGGGTGACGCGCAGTTGCTGGTCCTGGTCCCTGGCCCCACGTCGGCGGACGGACTTCCCCACGCGGGTGACCTCAAAGCGGCCGTAGGCGTCCTTGGACGCGATCAGGAGCAGGTGACGGCCCTTGGCCCACAGGTCACGCCCGCGCGTGAATGACCACTCCCAGTCGTGCCGTCGGGATTGATGCAGTTTTTCGAGGAACTCCAGGTACTCGTCCTCATTCTCACGGCACTTGATGATCGCCACCATGGCCGCATTCTTGCCGGTTCCTCCGACTGGCGGGCCTCTTCTCGCCATTCACATGGGCTGTTGGAGGAATCCTCCGCCAGGTAGGCCACCTCTCCGTCATTGCGCAGTGCCTGGACCGTCTGTCCGTCCAGGTGTGGAGCCTGGACGTTGGATTCCATCGGGCACGGGAGCCACAGGTCGTGCGGCCCCTCCGACAGCCGACGGACGGCTGCCTGGAGCGTGACCAGGAATGTACGCCCGCGCTCGTCCCAGGAGCGGGCGATCAGACCCGCGTCGAGGAGCAAAAGCACCGTGCGCGGTTCGGCGGAGCGGGCGAGCCGTTGCCACACGACACGGACGAACGTGGCAAGGCCCAGCTCACACCGCATGGAACCGGGCCGCTCTTTCGCTGCGCTCGCCCTGCCTCGCCGGCACCGAATCCCCGCCTCCGTGACTACCCCTGCGGAAGACCGCGGAGTGAGGGACCTACCGCTCCTCGTGCCCTGCGGTAGGCATCACTCCTCGGCGGCTGCGAGCAGGCTGGTAACTGCCATGACAAGCACACGACGGCCACGGAGGGTGTGGGGCGGTATGAGCGAGCCATGCGATATTCCGATAGAGACGGAGCGGCTGCAAGGGCACGCTGAACGCGCCTTCGTCGAGGTGCAGCGGGCGGACACGAAAGCAACAGCCTTGTGTGGAATAGCCGGTGGCTTGCTGGCTGCAGGGATCGCCGTACTGTCGAGTGCACGTGGCATGCCCCTGATCGAGGTGTTTCCCCCTGGTCTTGGTGTGCCTGTTGCTGATGGCCGCCATAGGGGCTGCGCTGCTCGCGCTGCGGCCCGTGCTCCCAAGGGCGGGGCTTCATGCCGAATTGATGGGCGAGCGGTCGTACACCACCGAGTCGGTGTGAGTGCGGCCGCGCGTGGGGAGCTTGAACGGAATGTCGAGGCCCGTCGGCTACAGGTGCTCTCCTGGCTGGCGGACAGGAAGCTACGAGCTGCCCGTCTGGCCGTCGATTTCACCCTCGCGGCTCTCTTGATGGCCGAACATCCAGCAACCGCACAAGCGCCTTCGCCCTGTCGAGAAGCAGGTGAAGGCGTTGCACCACACAGCGGAGCGTTCGCAGAGAATGCGCCGTCAACGACTCCCCGACAAGGCCAGTCCCGGCATCACAATGCACTGATTTCAGCCGGCCTCACCGACGGAGTCGAGCGTCAAGAGTCCCGACGACCGAGCATCACGCAGCCGCTCCCATCGGTCACTCCAGCACAAATCCGCAGGTGGGGCGGACCCGATGGGCTCAACCTGTTGGATATCGCGAAACAGGTCGAGACACGCCGGCACTACTGCAAAACCGCAGGTCAGCGGCCCTTTTCGGCGGGCTCAAGAATCGCCACGCACTCCACGTGGTGCGTCATCGGGAACAGGTCGAACGCCCTCAGCGTCCGCGGCCTGTACCCGTACTCGCCGAAGTACGCCAAGTCCCGTGCCAGCGCTGCCGGGTCGCAGGCCACATAGGCGATGCGGCGGGCGCCGAGGTCCGAGGCGTACTCGACGACGGAGCGGCCGGCGCCCGCGCGGGGCGGGTCGAGGACGACGAGGTCGGCTTCGGTGATGCCGGTGCGCGGGAGGACGGACTCGACCTTGCCCTGTTCGATGCGGACCCGCGGGAGGTCCTGGAGGTTGTGGCGGGCGTCCTCCACCGCGCGCTTGCCGGATTCGATGCCGAGCACCGCGCCCTTCTCGCCGACGCGTTGGGCGATGGCGCCGGCGAACAGGCCCACGCCGCAGTAGAGGTCGAGGGCGGTGTCGCCCTTGCGGGGCAGCAGGCCCTGCATCACGGCCTCGACGAGGGTCTGGGCGGCCTTCGGGTGGACCTGCCAGAAGCCGCCCATGCCGACGCGGTAGGTGCGGTCGTCGGCGCGTTCGCGTACGAAGGGGCGGCCGTGGACGCGGTGGACGCTGCCGTCCTTCTCGTGGACGCGCAGGACCGAGACCGGCTTGTCCAGCTCCACGATCGGCAGCCGGGCGCCGGGACGCGGGGTGAGGATCACCTGGCGGTCCTGTGAGCCGGTGGCGGCGATGGCCTCGATCGAGGCCATGCCCTCCCAGGTGCGCTGTTCGATGCCGAGCTCGGTCACACCGGGCCCGGCGATCATGCAGTGGTCGACCGGCTCGACCTCGTGGGAGCGGTGGCGGCGCAGGCCGGCGCGGCCGGAGGGGTCGACGGCGTACTGGACGCGGGTGCGCCAGGCGGGCACCTCGCCGGCGGGGAGCTTGTCGCCCTCCGCGGGCATCACGGTGCCGTCCCAGCCCGCCTCCTCCGGGGTGAGGCCGGCGAGACGCTTCAGCTGTTCGGCGATGACCTCGCCCTTGAGGCGGCGCTGCGCGCCGGGCTTGGCGTGCTGCCAGTCGCAGCCGCCGCACTTGCCCGGGCCCGCGTACGGGCAGGGCGCCTCGACGCGGTCCTTGGACGGCTCCAGTACGCGGACGGCGTCGGCACGGAGATAGCGGGAGCCTTCATCGCCTTCGGTGACGCGGGCCACGACCTTCTCACCCGGCAGGGCGTGCCGGACGAACAGCACCCGGCCCTCGTCGGTGCGGGCGATGCAGTGACCGCCGTGTGCGACGGGGCCGATCTCGACCTCGTACTCCTCCCCGACGAGCGAAGACTCAGGTGCGTTCTGCATGGCGGGGAGGACTCCAAGGGGCAGGGGGTGCGACTACGACAGCCCACCAGTCTACGTGGGTGCGCGAGGGCCTCAGGCCTTGGTGCTGGACTCCTTGGGGCGCTCGTTCACGGGACCACGGCGCACCGCGCCCGGAGCGTTCCAGTCCTGACGCTTCTTGGCACGCGCCTTCGCCGCTTCGGACGACTGGAGCTGGTAGGGCACCGAGGTGACCATGACGCCCGGAGTGAACAGCAGCCTGCCCTTGAGCCGCAGCGCGCTCTGGTTGTGGAGCAGGTGCTCCCACCAGTGGCCGACGACGTACTCGGGGATGATCACGCTGACCGCGTCCCGCGGGCTCTCTCGGCGCAGACTCTTCACGTACTCGATGATCGGCCGGGTGATCTCGCGGTAGGGCGAGTCGAGGATCTTGAGCGGCACGTTGATGCCGCGCCGGTCCCACTCGGCCTTGAGGGCCTTCGTCTCGGCCGGGTCCACGTTGATGCTGACCGCCTCGAGCCGGTCGGAGCGCATCAGCTTGGCGTAGGCGACGGCTCGCAGCGTCGGGCGGTGGACCTTGGAGACGAGCACGATGGAGTGGACCCGGGAGGGGCGCACGGTGTCGTCGGTCGGCTCGTCCGGGGCGGCGATCTCGTCGGCGACGCGGTCGTAGTGCTTGCGGATCGCCGTCATCGTTCCGTAGAAGATCACCATGCCGAGCAGGGCCACCCACGCCCCGTGGGTGAACTTGGTGCCCAGCACGACCACCAGCACCAGACCGGTGAAGAAGGCTCCGAAGGCGTTGATCGCGCGGGAGCGGACCATGTGGCGGCGCTTGGCGGGGTCCCGCTCGGTCGCCAGATGGCGGTTCCAGTGCCGGACCATGCCGGTCTGACTGAGGGTGAAGGAGACGAACACACCGACGATGTAGAGCTGGATCAGCTTGGTGGAGTCGGCTCCGTAGACCCAGACGAGCAGGATCGCGGCGCCCGCCAGCAGCACGATGCCGTTGGAGAAGGCGAGCCGGTCGCCGCGGGTGTGCAGCTGGCGCGGCAGGTAGCGGTCCTGGGCCAGGATCGAGCCGAGCAGCGGGAAGCCGTTGTACGCGGTGTTCGCGGCCAGGAACAGCACCAGGGCGGTGGCGGCGGCGAGCACGACGAAGAAGAAGGTGCCGTCGCCGAAGACCGCGGCCGCCACCTGGGAGATCACAGGGTTCTGGACGTAGCCCGAGCCGACCGGGGTGCCGTTCTGGATCAGGTCGTGGGCCGGGTTCTCGGCCATCCTGACGTCGGTGGCGATGGCGAGGCCGATGATGCCGCAGAACATCGTGACGGCGAGGGCTCCCATGAACAGCAGCGTCGTGGCGGCGTTCCTGCTCTTGGGCTTGCGGAAGGCGGGCACGCCGTTGCTGATGGCCTCGACGCCGGTGAGCGCCGCACAGCCCGAGGAGAACGCACGAAGCAGCAGGAAGACCAGGGCGAAGCCGGCGAGCCCCTGCGCCTCGGGTTTGATCTCGAGGTCGGCGGTGGGGGCGCGCATGGTGTCGTCGAGGACAAGCCCCCGGTAAGCGCCCCACACGATCATGATGAAGACACCGGCGACGAAGATGTAGGTCGGGATGGCGAAGAGCTTGCCCGACTCCTTCACGCCGCGCAGGTTCATCAGTGTCAGCAGCACGATGATGCCGATGGCGCAGGACACCTTGTGCTCGACCACGAACGGGATCGCGGAGCCGAGGTTCTCCACGCCGGAGGCGATCGACACGGCGACGGTGAGCACGTAGTCGACGAGGAGCGCACTGGCGACCGTGAGACCCGCCTTGGGGCCGAGGTTGGTGTTCGCCACCTCGTAGTCGCCGCCGCCGCTGGGGTACGCGTGGACGTTCTGGCGGTACGAGGCGACCACCGTGAACATCAGCACCACGACGGCCACGGCGATCCACGGGCTGAAGTGGTAGGCCGACACACCCGCGATCGAGAGGACCAGCAGGACTTCTCCCGGGGCGTACGCCACCGAGGACAGCGGGTCGGAGGCGAAGACGGGGAGTGCGATGCGCTTCGGCAGGAGCGTTTCTCCCAGCCTGTCGCTACGCAGGGCCCGGCCGATCAGGATCCGTTTGAGCGGGTCGGTCAGTTTGGACACGCAGAGGATCGTAAGGGCTCCGTGCGGGCGAAGCCCACTCGCGGCCCCTCTGGGCCGTGTATTGGCATCCTGTCGCCACGTTGTGGTGATACGCGGGTACGGAGGGCTATGGGGATCCATGTGATCCATGCGCAGTGGTACGTCAGTGCGTTCGGATCGGTACCGCGGATGAGGGCAAGCTGGTGGCCGCGTCATAAGCTCGTCAAGGGCAGCGCCGGGCGCTTGTTCCCCCTCCACTGCCCAGCAGAGCCGAGAGAGAAGAGTGACCAGGGTGTTTGCGCAGGTCAGCCGGATGACCAGGACTGCGGGGTAGATAGGTGCACATTGTCATCATGGGCTGCGGCCGGGTGGGAGCGGCGCTCGCGCAGACCCTGGAGCAGCAGGGGCACACGGTCGCCGTGGTCGACCAGGACCCCACGGCCTTCCGCCGACTGGGTTCCGGTTTCGGCGGGCGACGGGTGACCGGTGTCGGCTTCGACCAGGACACCCTGCGCGAGGCGGGAATCGAGGAGGCCGGCGCCTTCGCCGCCGTGAGCAGCGGCGACAACTCGAACATCATCGCCGCGCGCGTCGCCCGGGAGATGTTCGGCATCGAGAACGTGGCCGCGCGGATCTACGACCCCCGGCGTGCCGAGGTCTACCAGCGTCTCGGGATCCCGACCGTGGCCACCGTGCGCTGGACCGCCGACCAGATGCTGCGGCGGCTGCTTCCGTCCGGTGCGGAGCCGCTGTGGCGGGACCCGAGCGGCGGTGTGCAGCTCGCCGAGGTGCACACGTCGGGGGCCTGGATCGGACACAAGATCAGCAAGCTGCAGGAGGAGACGGGTGTGCGTGTCGCGTTCCTCACGCGGCTGGGCGAGGCGGTGCTTCCGACGTCGCAGACGGTGCTGCAGGAAGGCGATCTGGTCCATGTGATGATGCGCACGGACGAGATCGAGAAGGTCGAGGCGGCGTTCGCCCAGGGTCCTGAGGAGGGCGGTCACTGATGCGGGTCGCGATTGCCGGGGCCGGCGCGGTGGGGCGTTCCATCGCGGGCGAGCTGCTGGAGAACGGGCACGAGGTGCTCCTGATCGACAAGGCACCCACCGCGATCTCGGTGGAGCGGGTGCCGCAGGCGGAGTGGCTGCTGGCCGACGCCTGTGAGATCACGTCGCTCGACGAGGCCGCGCTGCAGCGCTGCAACGTCGTGATCGCGGCGACCGGTGACGACAAGGTCAATCTGGTGGTGTCGCTGCTGGCGAAGACCGAGTACGGCGTGCCGCGCGTGGTCGCCCGGGTGAACAACCCCAAGAACGAGTGGCTCTTCAACGAGTCCTGGGGCGTGGATGTCGCGGTGTCCACGCCGCGTCTGATGTCGGCGCTGGTCGAGGAGGCGGTGAGCGTCGGCGACCTGGTCCGGCTGCTGCGCTTCAGCCACGGCGACGCCAACCTGGTGGAGCTGACGCTGCCGCCGGAATCGGCGCTCGCGGGCACGCAGGTCGGGGATGTGGCCTGGCCGGAGGACACCTCACTGGTGACCATCATCCGCGGTCCCCGGGTCCTCACCCCGCACGGCGAGGAGACGCTGGAGCCGGGTGACGAGCTGCTGTTCGTCGCGGCCCAGGCCCGGGAGGAGCAGCTGGAGGACCTGCTGTCGGTGCGCCGGGACTCCGCGGAGAGCTGACGCGAGTCGTAAGCCCTGACGTGAGTCCCGTCGCGTCGTCGGTACGGCCCGGGGAACATGGTTCCCCGGGCCGTACCGCGTGTGACGGGCCGGTTGGCTCGCGCTTCGCGGCAGCGCCGGCATACGAACGGCCCGGGACCTTCTGGTCCCGGGCCGTTCGTTCACGCGGACACCACGTGAATTCGTTCATGCGAAAGAGGGCTGGGCTACGCCTCGTGGTCGCCCCGCGGGGCTGCGTTGCGCTCGCCCTCGGCTCGCTCCTCCTCGGCGCGCTCCTGCTCCTCCATCTCCGCGAAGACGTCGATGGGCGGCGGTGCCTTCGCCAGGAAGACCCAGGTCAGATAGACCGCCAGCAGGAACGGCGGGATCTTCAGGGCCACCAGCACCCAGCCGAACTGGGTGGTGTCCGCCCACCAGTAGAGCGGGAAGAGGATGGCGCACTTGGCCAGCAGGATGAGGCCCCACGCCCAGCTGGCCTTCGCGTAGGCCTTCTTGCGGCCCGGGTTGCGGGTGCGCCAGGAGAGGTTCTCCTTGAAGACCGGGCCGAGGATGAGACCGATCAGCGGCACGCCCGCGAGGGTGGTGATGATGTACGCGAGCCCGAGGCCCAGCGTGTACATCATGCCCGGCAGGTAGAAGTCCTTCGCGTTGCCGGTCATCATCGCGAAGACCACACCGAAGGCCACCCCGAAGACACCGCTGAACGCGTGCTTCACGGTGTCCCGGCGGATCAGCCGTACCGCGACGAGCAGCAGCGAGACCGCGAGTGCGGCGATCGCCGAGATGTGCAGGTCCTTGTTGATCGTGAAGATCGTGACGAAGAGCAGCCCGGGCAGGACCGTCTCCACCATGCCCCGGATCCCACCGAAGGCCTCGAACAGGGCCGCTTCCGTGACGGCCCTGTTGTGCTCGGGGCCACGGTCTTCCTGATCCTGCGCGGTCGGCTTGTCGAGGGAGGTCACCGGCTACTCCTGTCCGAGCGGTCGCAGCTCGTATTTGGGGTTGAACAGCACACGCCGGCCGTGGCTCATGGCGATCCGGCCCGAGGCGATCATCCTGCGGCCCGGTTCTATGCCCACGATCGAGCGCCGGCCCAGCCACACCACGTCCAGGGCGGCGGAGCCGTCGAACAGCTCCGCCTCCAGGGCCGGGACTCCGGCCCTCGGGCGCAGGGTGACCGTGCGCAAGGTACCAGTCACCTTCACGATCTGGCGGTCCCCGCAGTCGCAGATACGCGTGCAACCCGATGCCTGCGAGTCCTCCTGGAGCTCCTCGGACTCGAGGTCCTGCTGGGAGCTGGACAGACGGTCGAGCATCCGGCGGAAGCGGCCGGCCGGTTTCTCGCCATTCTCGGATCGAGATGCAGCACTCATACCGAAAGCGTACCGGGGCGCTCCCCCGGCCCGGGCACGAACCGATCATGGCCGTTTCGGGCGGGTGCCCGCCGCGGGTCAGCGTTCGAAGCGGTATCCCATTCCGGGCTCCGTGAGGAAGTGCCTGGGGTGCGAGGGGTCCGCCTCCAGCTTGCGCCGGAGCTGGGCCATGTAGACCCGCAGATAGTTGGTCTCCGTGCCGTACGAGGGCCCCCACACCTCCTGGAGCAGCTGTTTCTGGCTGACCAGCCGTCCGGTGTTGCGCACCAGGACCTCCAGCAGGTGCCATTCGGTCGGGGTGAGGCGTATGTCCTTGCCCCCGCGGTTGACCTTCTTCGCGGCGAGGTCGACGGTGAAGCCCTCCGCCTCGATGACGACGACCGCGTCGTCACCGCCGCCGACCGGCTCGGCCCTGCGCACCGCGGCGCGCAGCCGTGCCAGCAGCTCGTCCATCCCGAACGGCTTGGTGACGTAGTCGTCGGCGCCCGCGTCCAGTGCCTCGACCTTCTCGTCGGAGGTGTGGCGCGCGGAGAGCACCAGGATCGGGACGCGCGTCCAGCCCCGCAGGCCCTTGATCACCTCGACGCCGTCCATGTCCGGCAGTCCGAGGTCGAGGACGACGGCGTCGGGGGGGCGGGCGGCGGCGAGCTGGAGCGCCGTCGCACCGTCGGCGGCCGCGTCGACGTCGTACTTACGCGCCTTCAGGTTGATCACGAGGGCGCGTACGATCTGCGGCTCGTCGTCGACCACGAGCACTCGGGTCATGAGTGCCTGCCTTTCGTCTCTCGTCTTCTCGTCCGTGCGGAGGATGGCGCGGGAGCGGTGGGGCCCCGGTCAGGTGGTGACCTGGGCGGGCAGCTCGGAGCCGGCGGGGGCGCTGCCGGGCGCCCCCTGGAGGGTCAGCACCATCGTCAGGCCGCCACCGGGTGTGTCCTCCGCCGTCAGCGTGCCGCCCATGGACTCCACGAAGCCCCGGGCCACGGCGAGCCCGAGTCCGACGCCCGCACCGCGCGGGGCGTCACCGTAGCGTTGAAAGGGCTCGAATATCCGGTCCTTCGCCTCGTCGGGCACGCCCCGGCCACGATCCACGACCCGCACCTCGACACGGTCGCCGAGCGCGCTCGCGGACACCAGGACGGGGCTCGCGTCGGGGCTGTACTTGACGGCGTTCTCGACGATGTTGGCCACGGCTCGCTCCAGCAGTCCTTTGTCGACGCGCACCATCGGAAGGGTCTCCGGGATGTCGAGGCCGACGGCGGAGTCGGGGACCCCGACGAGCGCCATGGGCACCACCTCGTCGAGGTCGATGGTGCGGATGAGGGGCGTGACCGTGCCGGTCTGGAGCCTGGACATGTCCAGCAGATTGCCGACCAGGTGGTCGAGCCGGTCGGCCCCGGTCTCGATGCCTTCGAGGAGCTCGGCGCGGTCCTCGTCGGACCATTCGACGTCGTCGGATCGCAGCGAGCTGACGGCCGCCTTGATACCGGCCAGCGGGGTGCGCAGATCATGGCTGACGGCGGCCAGCAGCGATGTGCGGATCTTGTTGCCCTCGGCGAGCTTGCGGGCCTCCTCGGCCTCGTCCACGAGTCGCTGGCGGTCCAGGACCACGGCCGCCTGAGCCGCGAAGGCACCGAGGACACGACGGTCGGCGGCGGGCAGCACCCGCCCGGACAGGGCCAGCGCCATATGGTCGCCGACCGGCATGTCCACATCCGCGTCATCGGGGCGGGCGGCGGGTGAGGGGCCGACGCTGCCCGCGCACTCCCAGGGCTCCACGTCGCCGGTGCGCTCCAGAAGCGCCACCGACTCCATACCGAAGGTCTCCCGCACCCGTTCCAGGAGCGCGTCCAGGGTGGTCTCGCCGCGCAGCACGCTGCCCGCGAGGAACGACAGGATCTCGGACTCGGCGCGCAGCCGGGCGGCCTGGTGAGTGCGGCGGGCCGCGAGGTCCACGACCGAGGCCACCGAGATGGCGACCGCCACGAAGATCACTATCGCGACGATGTTGCGGGGGTCGGCGATCGTGAACAGGTGCAGCGGCCGGGTGAAGTAGTAGTTCAGCAGCAGTGAGCCCAGGGCGGCCGAGGCCAGCGCGGGCAGCAGCCCGCCGATCAGCGCCGCCGCCACGGTCAGCGCCAGGAACAGCAGCATGTCGTTGGCGAGTCCGAGCTCCGTCCCGCCCTGCTGGATCCTCGTGAGGACCAGGGCCAGCAGCACGGGGCCCAGGACGCCGGCGAACCATCCCGCGATGATCCGGGAGCGGCCCAGCCGGGCACCGCGTGCGACGGGCAGACCGCGGCCCTTGGCGGCCTCCTCGTGCGTCACGATGTGTACGTCGAGGTCGGGCCCGGACTCCCGGGCGACGGTCGCGCCGACTCCGGGCCCGAACACGTACTGCCAGGTCTTGCGGCGCGAGGAGCCGAGCACGATCTGGGTGGCGTTGACCCCGCGTGCGAAGTCGAGCAGCGCGGCTGGGACGTCGTCACCGATGACGTGGTGGAAGGTGCCGCCAAGGTCCTCCACAAGGGTGCGCTGGACCGCCAGCTCCTTCGGAGACGCCGAGGTCAGCCCGTCACTGCGCGCGACATAGACGGCGAGGATCTCGCTTCCGGAGCCCTTGGCCGCCATTCGGGCTGCCCTGCGGATCAGGGTGCGGCCCTCGGGGCCGCCGGTGAGTCCGACGACGATCCGCTCGCGGGCCTGCCAGGTGGTGCGGATGTTGTGCTCGCCGCGGTACTGCTGGAGATATTCGTCGACCCGGTCGGCGACCCAGAGCAGCGCGAGCTCGCGCAGCGCGGTGAGGTTGCCCAGGCGGAAGTAGTTGGACAGCGAGGCGTCGATCCTGTCCGGCTGGTAGATGTTGCCGTGCGCCATCCTGCGGCGCAGCGCCTGGGGCGACATGTCGACCAGTTCGATCTGGTCGGCGCGGCGGACGACCTCGTCGGGCACGGTCTCCCGCTGTCGCACCCCGGTGATCGACTCGACGACGTCCCCGAGCGACTCCAGATGCTGGATGTTGACGGTCGAGATGACGTCGATACCCGCGGCCAGCAGTTCCTCGACGTCCTGCCAGCGCTTGCCGTTCCGCGCGCCCGGCACGTTGGTGTGGGCCAGCTCGTCCACCAGGGCGACGGCGGGCCGGCGCCGGAGCACCGCGTCCACGTCCATCTCCGTGAACACGGTGTCCCGGTAGGCCATCTCGCGGCGCGGGGTCTGCTCGAGACCGTGCAGCATGACCTCCGTGCGGGGCCGGTCGTGATGCTCCACGAAGCCGACCACGGAGTCGGTGCCGCGTTCCACCCTGCGGTGTGCCTCGGAGAGCATCGCGTAGGTCTTGCCCACGCCCGGAGCCGCACCGAGGTAGATGCGTAGCTTGCCGCGTGCCATGGCCTCATTGTCCTTCGATGGCCACCCCCGGTGGGCGGCTGTGTCCACAGCGGACACTCATTGAAGCTACATCCATCAAATCCGCCAAAACGGACATCATTCCGTGGTGATGGACGTATTGACGCGATTCTGACGCGAGCACGGCGACCGAGCAGCAGCGCCCCAGGGCGCCGAAACGCCGATGGGGGCCGTACACCACTCGCGGTGTACGGCCCCCATCACGGAAAGCCGGTTGTCAGCGCACCTCGGTGATCTCAGGTCCGCGCTGGAGCTGCCCCATCCCTCCGGAGAAGCGGGATCCTTCCTGCTCCTCCGTCTGGATGCCCTCCGGCACCATCTGAGCGTCGTTCGGGAGCTTGAGGACGATGGGATCGCGCGGAGCCATCGGGCCCTCGCCGCGCACCACGACCGTGTCCCTGAAGATCTGCTCCAGCAGTCCGGCCGCCTCGGGCTGGACCGCGCCCTGCCCGGAGATCACTCCACGCAGGAACCACCGCGGCCCGTCGACGCCGACGAAGCGGACGAGCTGGACGCCCCCGGTGCCGTCCGGAAGCTGGACGGGCACCTGCGCCCGGAGCTCCCAGCCCAGCGGACCCTCGACCTCGTCGATGACGCCGCCCTGCTGGGTGATGCCGGAGGCGATCTCCTCGCGGACCTCGCCCCAGATGCCTTCCTTCTTGGGCGCGGCGAACGCCTGAAGCTGGACCGCGCTGTCCTGCAGCACGACCGTCGCCGCGACGATCGCGTCGCCCGCGACCTCCACCCGCAGCTCCATGCCCTCGACTCCGGGCACGCAGAGACCGCCGAGGTCCACCCGGCCGTCGCCGGGCTGGGAGACCTCGGAGACGTCCCAGGGCCCGTCGGGCCGGGGCGCCGGCGGAAGGTTCACCCGGCGCGGCGCGTCTTCCTCCGCCGCGTCGTCCGTGTCGAGCTCCTCGACGACCTGCTCGGCCTCGCCCGCCACATCGTCGGCGGAACCGCTCTTCTTGCGACGTCCGAACACGTCACTGTCCTTCCCGGTCGGATACGACCGAAGCGTATCGATTCCCACCCTGTAGGCCGTCCACGCCTGACCCGCCCACAGCGGTGTGACCACCGGTGGACCCGAAGCCCCCCTCGGCCCGGGCCGATCCGGGAAGCTCCGCCACCTCGTGGAAGCGCACCTTCTCGACCTGCTGGACGACCAATTGGGCGATCCGGTCGTACCGCTCGAACCGCACGCTCTCGCGCGGGTCCAGATTGACCAGGATCACCTTGATCTCTCCACGGTACCCGGCATCCACCGTCCCCGGGGCATTGACCAGGGCGACACCGCACCGGGCGGCGAGACCGGAGCGCGGATGCACGAAGGCCGCGTATCCGTCCGGGAGGGCGATGGACAGTCCGGTGGGCAGGACCACGCGCTCTCCGGGGGCGAGCTCGGCACCCTCCGTGGTCACCAGATCGACACCGGCATCGCCCGGATGTGCGTAGGCCGGAATCGGCACCTCGGGGTCCAGCCGCCGGATCAGTACGTCGACGGGGTTACGCATCAGGGGTTCACCTCGAAGGCGCGGGCGCGCCTGACCTGGTCGGGATCCGCCATGACGGCCTGGATCTCCTGCTGGCGGCCATTGTCGACGAAGTGGTCGACCTTGACCTCTATGAACAGTGCTTCGGCCCGGACGGCGACCGGCCCCTCCGGGCCGCCGATCCGGCCGGTGGCCCTGGAGTAGATCTTCCGGCCGCTGACCGCGGTGACCTCGGCCTCCAGAAACAGCACGGTGTCCACCGGCACAGGACGGACGAAGTCGGTCTCCAGCCGCCCGGTCACCGCGATCACGCGCAGCAGCCAGTTCAGCGAACCGAGCGTCTCGTCGAGAGCGGTGGCGAGCACGCCGCCGTGGGCCAGGCCCGGGGCGCCCTGGTGAGCGGGGGCGACGGTGAACTCGGCGGTGAGACTGACGCCTTCCCCGGCCTTCGCCTCCAGGTGCAGCCCGTGGGGCTGTCCGCCGCCGCAGCCGAAGCAGTGGTCGTAGTGAGCGCCGAGCAGCTCTCCGGGGGCGGGCGCGTCGGGGTGCCGCACCGGCGGTATGGCGTCGGCGGGAGGGGTCAGTGCAGTACTCACAGGCGCAGACCTTACCCGCGCGGCAAGCCGCAGGTCGCGCCGTGCCAAGCTTGGATTCATGCAGCCCTCCGCCGCCTCCTCCGGATCGCCCTCCGCGCCGTCCTACGACGAGCGCCTCACCGCGCCCCGCTCGTGGTGGCTGATCACCATCCTGGTGGCTCTTTCCGGGGGTCTGGTGCTGCTTCCGCTGGGTCCGGTGCCGATGCTGGCAGGGCTGATCGGGGCGGGCGCGCTGGCAGCCGCCGCGGTGAGCACCTACGGCTCTGCCCGCGTCCGGGTGGTGGCCGGCTCGCTGGTCGCCGGTGACGCGCGGATCCCGGTGTCGGCGCTCGGCGACGCGGAGGTGCTGGACGCGGAGGAGGCCCGGGCCTGGCGTTCGTACAAGGCGGATCCGCGGGCGTTCATGCTGCTGCGCAGCTATGTCCCGACAGCGGTACGGGTGATGGTCACCGACCAGGAGGACCCGACGCCGTACGTGTATGTCTCGACCCGGGATCCCCGGGCGCTGGTGGCCGCCCTGGACGCCGTACGGGCCTGACCCGGTAGGACAACCTGCCTGGCGACCGGGCAGGGCGCTGCGACCCCCTCCAGACGGTTCTTCCTCAGCTCTCGAGCTCCCTGCGCAGCTCCGGTGGAAGCTCAGGGGGCAGCTCGCCCGTGGGCTGCTCCAGCCGCGGCAGGTCGGGCAGCGCGTCCCAGGGGATCTGCCGCTTGCGCAGGTCCTTCCTGATGCGCTCGGCGAGCTTTCGGGTGTCGCGCCGGTTCATCACCGCGCCCACGGCGGCGCCGACCATGAACGGCATCACGTTGGGCAGGTTGCGGACCATGCGCTTCATGATCTGCTGGCGCAGCTCGCGCTTCATCTGGCCGCCGAGCGCGGCGTTGATCGTCGTGGGCTTGGTGACGTCGATTCCGCGTTCTTCGGACCACGAGGTCAGATAGGCGGTGGCGCGCTCCTTGACGTTGCCCGGGGGCCGCATGCCGTAGACCTCGTGGAGCTCGGCGATGAGCTTCAGCTCGACCGCGGCCACGCAGACGATCTCCGTGGCCAGTTCGGCGGGCAGGGCGGGAGGCACGGGCAGCATCGCCGCCGCACCGATTCCGGCGCCGACGGTGGAGCTGGCGTTGGCCGCTCCCGCGATCAGTTTGTCGGCCAGCTCCTCGGGGCCGAGACCGGGGAAGTGCGCGCGGAGTGTCGCAAGATCGCGCACCGGGACGCGCGGGGCGATGTCGATGACGCGGTCGGTCAGCAGACCGAGCAGGGCCTTGCCGGCCTCGCCGGTTCTGCGGACGCCGCTCCTGACGGCGTCCAGCCGCCGGTGCCTGTCCGGAGGCACCGGCTGTCCGGTGGCCTCGAGCGAGGCCGGGAGGCCCCGCTCGTCGTCACGTGCGTCGCCCGGAGAGGGCAGGTGGCCGGCGTGCCCCTGACCCGCTCCGTGGGGCGCCTCGGCGCCGTGCCACGGCTCCGGGGCACTCCGGGCATGCCCGGAGTCCGGAGTCTCCGGAGAGCCCTTGCGCCGGAAGCGTGGCTTCCTGAAGGGCTTCCCGAACGGTGTCCCGCCAGCCACGGCCGCTCGTGCCTCAGTCGCAGTCGCGGCAGATCGGCTGGCCGTTCTTCTCACGGGCCAGCTGACTCCTGTGATGTACCAGGAAGCAGCTCATGCAGGTGAACTCGTCAGCCTGCTTGGGCAGCACCCGGACGGCCAGTTCCTCGTTCGAGAGGTCGGCTCCGGGCAGCTCCAGGCCCTCGGCGGCCTCGAACTCGTCGACGTCGACAGTCGACGTCGACTTGTCGTTCCGACGAGCCTTGAGCTCTTCAATGCTGTCCTCGTTGAGATCGTCATCGGTCTTACGTGGGGTGTCGTAATCGGTTGCCATGTCGCTCTCCCCCTCTGGGTGTCTGCGGTGTCTCAGCGCACGTAACGCGTGAGAGGCCGGACTTGTGCCCGACCTGAGGCGGAGATTTTGCCTCACATCAAGGTCTGTTACTCAATCGACACCCAACCGGACCCCTCAAGAGTGATCAGGTTGGATGGCGATCGGGACCGTACACGGTCCGAATGTCGCACTGCACAGGCGCCACCCCGTGTACTTCCCGTGATACGGGCCCCTGAAAACCCGGACTTTTCCTGGTTTTCCACCGGCTTCCGCTCACGGAGCGTAGATGGCCGGAAATCCACCACTGTGATCGATCACACAGGGAACTCCCGGGGTCGAGTCCGGAGAATTCCGCGTAAAGCGAACAGAGATGTTCTCCCGCCCAGCAACGCGTCGGCCGACGAGGGAAGGACGGCTCCGGGATCGGCCGGCTGCCCCGGAACGGCCACGTCAGACAGGCAGGGTCACCCGCATCACAAGGCCGCCGCCCTCGCGCGGCTCCGCGATGATACGGCCCCCGTGGGCACGTGCCACGGATCGGGCAATCGACAGGCCGAGTCCGACTCCCTTGTCGCTGCCGGTGCGCTCCTGGCGCAGCCGACGGAAGGGCTCGAAAAGGTTGTCGATCTCGTATGCCGGGACCACCGGGCCAGTGTTGGACACCAGCAGCACCGCCTGACCGTGCGCGACCTCGGTGGTGACCGCCACCCAGCCGCCGCGCTCGCCCTCCGGGACGTTGTACCGCACGGCGTTCTGCACCAGGTTCAGGGCGATCCGCTCCAGCAGCACGCCGTTGCCCTGGACGAGTGCGGGTGCCCGGCGGCCGCGGAACTCCACGCCCTTGGCCTCCGCCTCACTGCGCGCCTGGTCGACTGCCCGGGTGGCGACCTCGGCGAGGTCGACCGGTTTGCGCTCGATGATCTGGTTCTCGCTGCGGGCGAGAAGGAGCAGCCCCTCCACGAGCTGTTCGCTGCGCTCGTTGGTGGCCAGGAGCGTCTTGCCGAGCTGTCTGAGCTCCTCCCCGGCCCCGGGGTCGGAGAGGTGCACCTCCAGCAGAGTGCGGTTGATCGCCAGGGGTGTACGCAGCTCGTGGGAGGCGTTGGCGACGAACCGCTGCTGTGCCGTGAAGGCCCGCTCCAGCCGCTCGAGCATCTCGTCGAAGGTGTCGGCGAGCTCCTTCAGCTCGTCGTCGGGGCCGTCCAGCTCGATACGACGGGAGAGGTCGGAGCCCACCACGCGGCGCGCGGTGCGGGTGATCTTCCCGAGGGGGGAGAGCACCCGGCCCGCCATCGCGTAGCCGAAGGCGAACGCGATCACGCTCAGGCCGACGAGGGCGAACAGCGAGCGGGTGAGGAGCTCGTCCAGGGCATGCTGGCGCTGCTGGTTCACACAGGAGTTCACGAGCCGGTTGAAGGCTTCGGTCGAGTTCGGCGGGGTGTCCGGGAAGGTGCACACATCACTGCTCACCTGGCCCTTGTCGATCTTGAACGGGAGCTCGCTGCCCACCTGCACGGCCTGCGCGGCCAGCAGATAGATGATCGAGAGCAGCAGGATCCCGGCGATCAGGAACATCCCGCCGTAAAGCAGCGTGAGCCTTATCCGGATGGTCGGCCGGAACCAGGGGCGTGCCGGCTCCCCGGGGGACCAGGTGGGTTTCGGGGGCGCCGTGGGAGGCGCGGGTGCAGCCGCCACGGGGTCAGATCCGGTAGCCGGAGCCGGGGACCGTGACGATCACGGGCGGCTCGCCGAGCTTGCGGCGCAGCGTCATGACGGTGACCCGCACGACGTTGGTGAACGGGTCGGTGTTCTCGTCCCACGCCTTCTCGAGCAGTTGCTCGGCCGACACGACCGCGCCCTCGCTGCGCATGAGCACCTCCAGCACGGCGAACTCCTTGGGGGCGAGCTGGACCTCCCGGCCGTCGCGGAAGACCTCGCGACGGTTCGGGTCCAGCTTGATTCCGGCGCGCTCCAGTACCGGCGGCAGCGGCACGGTGGTACGGCGGCCGAGGGCGCGTACACGGGCGGTCAGCTCGGTGAACGCGAACGGCTTGGGAAGGTAGTCGTCGGCACCCAGCTCCAGGCCCTCCACACGGTCGCTGACATCACCGGAAGCGGTGAGCATCAGGACACGGGTGGGCATGCCCAGCTCCACGATCCTGCGGCAGACGTCGTCGCCGTGGACGAGCGGGAGGTCCCGGTCGAGCACGACGACGTCGTAGTCGTTCACCCCGATACGCTCGAGGGCCGCGGCGCCGTCGTACACGACGTCGACCGCCATGGCCTCCCGGCGCAGCCCGGTGGCCACCGCATCGGCGAGCAGCTGCTCGTCCTCGACCACGAGTACGCGCACGTGGCTGGTCCTTCCTCTGGATCCTGGTCGCGGCCCCACCTCGCGATCACGCGCGATCGGGCATGACCAGGCGTGTTCGGACATGTCCAGGGCAGGGCTGTCGTAGTGGATTGCATTGGCTGTGTGCCTCCATCCTGCCCCTTACGCGCGTAAACCGGATGTAAGTCACGGTGGTGCCCGCGGGCACTCGGAAGGGGTACCGGGAATTCGTGGGATTCCCTGAAGAGTTGAGGTTTCCCGGCGGGTGGGCCTGGGGAGGACGAGGGCACACCCGCGATCACGCCATGTACGTGGCCTGCCACACCCCGCTCTCTGTCCCCCAGGGAGGGGGCGTGATCAACCCGCCGTAGGCACACCCCCGTGCCATCGACCCGCGACGACGAGGGGGCGCAACCATGGACGCATTCACCACAGGGCTCCTGCACCGCATCAGGACCACGGAGACCGACCTCACACGGGCCCGCGAGACGGGCGACGAATTCCTGGCGGAGGTCGAGCAGGCCGAGCTGGACGACCTGCACCGCCTCGCCGCCGAGCACGGCGTGGAGGTCGGCGCCGCGAGCGTCTGATCAGCCGCGCACGCATGAGGGCCCGGCACCGCCTGCTGAGCGGTGCCGGGCCCTTGTGCGTGCGCGACGGTCGCGTTCCGGATTCGGGTGCGGGTCAGTCGTGCCAGGCGCCCAGCTCGTCGAGCAGGCGTTGCAGCGGCTCGAAGACCCCCGGAGTGGCGGCGATCGCCAGATCGCCGGAGGGCCGCTCGCCGGGGCGGGCGCCGGTGAGAGCGCCGGCCTCACAGGCGATGAGATCGCCGGCCGCGAGATCCCAGGCGTGCAGTCCGCGCTCGTAGTAGCCGTCCAGACGGCCGGCGGCTACATCGCAGAGGTCGACGGCCGCCGATCCGCTGCGCCGGATGTCCCTCACCCGGGGGATGAGCCGGCGGGCGACCTCCGCCTGGTGACTGCGGACGGAGTGGACGTAGTTGAAGCCGGTCGCCACCAGAGCCTCGTCCAGCGGCGGCGCCGGGCGGCAGCTCAGCCGCCGTTCGCCGCAGTAGGCACCGCGGCCGCGCACCGCGTGGTAGGTCTCATCGCGCATCGGCATGTCCACCACTCCGACGACGGTCTCGCCGTCCAGCTCGGCGGCGATCGACACGGCCCAGGTGGGCAGCCCGTACAGGTAGTTCACCGTGCCGTCCAGCGGATCGACCACCCAGCGCACCCCGCTGGTGCCCGGCGCCGATCCGCCCTCCTCGCCGAGGATGCCGTCATCGGGGCGCCGCGCGGCGAGGAATCCCGTGATCAGTTTCTCCGCCGCGATGTCCATCTCGGTCACGACATCGATCGGGCTGGACTTGGTCGCGGCGACGGCCAGGTCGTCGGGACGTCCGTCACGGAGCAGCGCTCCCGCTCGTCGCCCGGCCTCCTGGGCCAGGGACAGCAGTTCGTCGAGCAGGGGGTCGGTCACAAGGGGCTCCCTCGTCGGTACGGGTCGCGGACGTACGCCACCGAATCGCGGACGCACGTGGCCGCGCGGGCGCTCGGACACCGGCTTGCACCGCGCGCTTATGCGTACGGGCTGTCGGCGCCCGCCGCCGCGGGTCGCTCCGAGCGCGGCGGACAGCAGCCGATCGGGCAGAGGTCGTACGACGGCCCGAGCGCTCCCAGCGCGCACCGCGCGACCGCAGTGCCCCGCTCGGTTGCCGCCCGCTCCAGCACCAGGTCCCGTACCGCCGCCGCGAACCGGGGGTCCGCACCCACCGTGGCCGAGCGGCGCACCGGAAGGCCCAGCTCGGCGGCCTTGGCGGTGGCCTCGGTGTCCAGGTCGTACAGCACTTCCATGTGGTCCGAGACAAACCCGATCGGGACCATCACGACGGCCGGAACCCCGGCCCCGTGCAACTCCTCGAGGTGGTCGCAGATGTCCGGCTCCAGCCAGGGGATGTGCGGCGCCCCGCTGCGCGACTGGTAGACGAGCCGCCAGGGATGCTCGGCCCCCGTCTCCTCGCGCACCGCGTCGGCGATCACACGCGCCACGTCGAGGTGCTGCTTCACGTATGCCCCGCCCTCCCCGTGTTCCCAGACGGGACCCGACGCGTCCGCCGCGGCGTCCGGGATGGAGTGGGTGGTGAACGCGAGCTGCGCCCCGGCACGGAGCTCCTCGGGGAGGTCCGCGAGCGCGGTCAGCACGCCCTCCACCATGGGGCCCACGAAGCCGGGGTGGTTGAAGTAGTGCCGCAGCTTGTCCACCCGGGGCAGCGGCAGGCCCTCCGCCTCCAGCGCCGCGAGCGCGTCGGCCAGATTCTCCCGGTACTGCCGGCAGCCCGAGTAGGAGGCGTAGGCGCTGGTCGCGAGCACCGCGACCCGCCTGCGGCCGTCGAGCACCATCTCGCGCAGGGTGTCGGTCAGATACGGCGCCCAGTTGCGGTTGCCCCAGTAGACCGGCAGGTCGAGGCCCGCGGCGGCGAAGTCCGCGCGGAGCGCGGCGAGCAGGGCCCGGTTCTGGTCGTTGATCGGGCTGACCCCGCCGAACAGGAAGTAGTGCCGGCCGACTTCCTTCAGCCGCTCCTTGGGGATACCCCGGCCCCGTGTCACGTTCTCCAGGAACGGGACCACGTCGTCCGGTCCCTCGGGGCCGCCGAAGGACAGCAGCAGCAGGGCGTCGTAGGGCGCGGAGTCGGGCGGAGCGGTGTCGAGAGTGTCCAGCTGTTCGGCCATGACGCCGATCCTCCCACTGTTCGCTCCTTGCTCTCCCGTCCCTCTTCCCTTCCGGCCCTGCGGCAGCGAGCTACCGCCGAGGGGCGGAGCCGGCCCGGGACCCACGGTGGAGTTAGGGTTACCTAACCCGTAAGCTGTTCGGGCTATCCACACGCCTTACGGAGCGCTCCCGCGCCCGTCCACCCCCGTGCCCGACGGAGCGCCCCTTGCCCAGCCCCTACCGCGCGATATTCGCCACCCCCGGCGCCCTGGCGTTCTCAGCGGCCGGCTTCCTCGGCCGTATGCCGCTGTCCATGATGGGCGTCGGCATCGTGGTCATGGTGTCCCAGCTGACTGGGCGTTACAGCATGGCGGGCGCGCTCTCCGCGACGCTCGCGCTCTCGGCGGCGGTGCTCGGCCCGCAGGTCTCCCGGATGGTCGACCGGCACGGACAGCGGCGGGTGCTGCGACCCGCCCTGCTGGCCTCGGGCGCGGCGGTGGCGGGTCTGCTGGTCGGTGCCCGGCAGGGCGCCCCCGACTGGGTCTTCTTCGTGTTCACGGCCTGTGCGGGCTGCATCCCCAGTGTCGGGGCGATGACCAGGGCCCGCTGGGCCGCGATCCACGAGGGGTCGCAGGAGCGGCTGCACACGGCGTACGCCTTCGAATCGATCGTCGACGAGCTGTGCTTCATCGTCGGCCCGATCGTCTCCATCGGACTGTCCACCGCCTGGTTCCCGGAGGCGGGTCCGCTGATCGCCGGGGTGTTCCTGGTGATCGGCGTGCTCTGGCTGACGGCGCAGCGCGCCACCGAGCCCCCGGTGCATCCGCGCGACGCGCACACACCCGGCTCGGCACTGCGCTCCCCCGGTCTCCAGGTGCTGGTCGCGACGTTCGTGGCGATGGGCGCCATCTTCGGCTCGGTGGACGTGGTGACGGTGGCGTTCGCCGACGAGCGGGGCAACAAGGCGGCGTCCAGCCTGGTACTCGCGGTCTACGCGCTGGGCTCCTGTCTCGCCGGAGCGGTGTTCGGGCTGCTGCGGCTGAAGGGCGAGCCGTCCCGCAGGTGGGTGCTGGGCGTCTGTGCGATGACCGTGAGTATGATCCCCCTCCAACTGGCCGGGAATCTCGCGACCCTGGCCGTGTCGCTCTTTGTAGCGGGCCTGGCCATCGCACCGACGATGGTGACCACGATGGCCCTCGTCGAAGCGCACGTACCACGCACCAAGCTGACCGAGGGCATGTCCTGGACGGGCACCGGGCTCGCGGTCGGTGTAGCACTCGGCTTGTCGGCCTCCGGGTGGATGGTGGACGAGTACGGGGCCCGTGCGGCGTACGCGGTGCCCGCCGTGGCGGGAGTGCTCGCGGTCGTGATCGCGTTCCTGGGGTACCGCCGGCTGCGAGGGCCGGTGCCGACGCGGGAGGGGCAGGATGACGGGCACATCCACGACCAGGGCGGGGCACGCGTGGCGTAACTGGGCGGGGACGGTGACATCCCGCCCGGTGCGCGAGGTCACCCCGGCCACAGCCGGTGAACTCGCCGCCGCCATCCGGACGGCGGCGGAGGACGGACTGCGGGTGAAAACGGTCGGCACGGGTCACTCGTTCACCGCGATAGCGGCGACCGACGGGGTGCTGATACGCCCGGACCTGCTCACCGGTATCCGCGAGATCGACCGTGCGTCGATGACGGTGACGGTCGAGGCGGGCACGCCCCTGAAACGGCTCAACGCCGCGCTCGCCCGTGAGGATCTGTCCCTCACGAACATGGGCGACATCATGGAGCAGACCGTCGCGGGCGCGACCAGCACGGGCACGCACGGCACGGGGCGCGATTCCGGTTCGATCTCCGCGCAGATCAGGGGGCTTGAGCTGATCACGGCGGACGGTGCGCTGCTGCGCTGCTCGGAGAAGGAGAATCCGGAGGTCTTCGCCGCGGCCAGGATCGGCCTCGGCGCCCTCGGGGTCGTCAGCGCGATCACCTTCGCCGTGGAGCCGCTCTTTCTGCTCACGGCCCGGGAGGAGCCCATGAGCTTCGACCGGGTCACGGCTGACTTCGATGAACTGAGCGCCGAGAACGAGCACTTCGAGTTCTACTGGTTCCCTCACACGGACAACTGCAACACCAAGCGCAACAACCGCAGCACCGGGCCCGCCGCGCCGCCCGGAGCGCTGAGCGGCTGGGTCGAGGACGAGCTGCTGTCCAACGGCCTCTTCCAGGTGATCAACTCCCTCGGCCGGACGGTACCGGCGACCATCCCGCCGATCGCCAAGGTGGCCAGCCGCGCCCTGTCCGCCCGCACCTACACGGATATCGCGTACAAGGTCTTCACCAGCCCCCGCCGAGTGCGCTTCGTCGAGATGGAGTACGCGCTTCCACGGGCGGCCGCCGTCGCGGCGCTGCGCGAGGTCAAGGCGATGATCGAGCGTTCACCCCTGCGTGTCAGTTTCCCCATCGAGGTACGGACCGCCCCGGCCGACGACATCACGCTGTCGACGGCGTCGGGGCGCGACAGCGCGTACATCGCCGTGCACATGTACAAGGGCACGCCGTACCGCTCCTACTTCACCGCGGCCGAGCAGATCATGACCGCGCACGGCGGCCGTCCGCACTGGGGCAAGATCCACACGCGGGACGCGGAGTACCTCAAGAGCGTGTACCCCCGGTTCGGAGAGTTCACCGCCCTTCGGGACCGACTGGACCCCGGGCGGGTGTTCGGCAACGACTACCTGCGGCGGGTGCTGGGCGACTGAGGCGGCCCCCGCCCAGCGGCGCCGGTGACCCTGGGTCAGGAGGCCTCCGGGTCACCGGACCCGTCTGCCGAAGGCCCACCGGGCGGCGGGGAGAAGCCGTCACCGTCCGGGGGCGAGTCGGAAGAGGACGGAGTCGGAGACGGGGACGGCGGTACGGAACCGGCGTCACGGTCCGGCGCCGGGCGCGAGTCGCCGTCCTCACCCTGCTGCCCCTGCCGCCCGCCCGCACCGGGTCCCGTACCGTCGCCGGGATCACGGCTGGGCGAGGGACCGTGCTCGCGCTGCTCCGTCCCGCCTGCGGGAGAGGTGCCGTCGCCCGCACCTCCCTCACCGACGCCACCGCCCGAGACGACCGAGCCCAGCGTCGTCCCCGTGCCGCCGCCCAGCTCCCGGCCCGTGGCCACTTCGTACCCGGTGATGCCGACCATCGCCACGGCGAAGACCACCACCGCGGCCGAAAGGGGCCTTTTCCAGCCACGCAGCCGACTGCCGTGGACGGTCGGCTCGCCGAACTCCCCTTCGGGCCGCACCTCGTAGGGGGGACGAGGCGACCGACCGGGCCCGGGTCCAGCCTGGACGGCGGCATCGCGGATCTGTTCGCCGGTTCGCCGGAACAGGTGCTGGAGCACGGTGCCCCCGCAGGTGGCGACTGCACTCACCACACCCGCGCCGATGACGGTTCCGTAGACCCCGAGCCGGGACGCCAGCACCGCCGCGGCGATCGCCGCGAGGGTGCTGCCCGCCACCTGGGGCACGCTCAGATCGAGGCGCCCGTCCTTGTGTTGTGCCGTCGTGAGCTCGTCATGTTGTGCCGTACCCAGCTCGTCACTGCCCGGATTCGGATCCCTGCTCGGCCTCTGCTTACCCATCTGTCCCACCATGCACCAAGTCAGGACATAAAGGCGAAGTGGATGATTCCGCTTCAGGGAATCTTGTGAAGATTGATACCTCCCGATTTGGGGTACGGGCTCAACTCCCGCGCTCCGCCACAAGTTCGGCGGCGCGGCGGTCCACCCCCGTGGCCCGAATGGAGTACTGTGGCGAGCCCGGAGACCGGTCGCCTCATGGGCGTTCGGACTGCGGGAGGGGGCCGAAAAGCGGCACTCGAACCGGCGGCGCCGCGGCACCGCACGGCGCCTTGCGGCCCAGCGTGACGAAGCCGGTCACGCTGCGTTGTAAACAGGTAACCGTGCCATAACGGCGATCCAGGGCCCTTGCCCGATACGCCGGGCAACTCGGCAAGGTTGTGGCAGGCTGCACCCGGGCAGGCCACACTCGACTAGCGGAAGCAGCGACGTACGTGACGTCGGCAGGCACCACCCGGGAGGTCCCCATGCCCGAACTGCGTGTCGTGGCCGTCTCCAACGACGGCACACGACTGGTGCTGAAGGCTGCGGACAGTACGGAGTACACGCTTCCGATCGACGAGCGGCTGCGTGCCGCCGTCCGCAATGACCGCGCCCGTCTCGGCCAGATCGAGATCGAGGTGGAGAGCCACCTCCGACCGCGCGACATCCAGGCCCGGATACGGGCCGGTGCCTCCGCCGAGGAGGTCGCCCAGCTCGCCGGCATCCCGGTCGACCGTGTGCGGCGCTTCGAGGGTCCCGTGCTGGCCGAGCGTGCGTTCATGGCGGAGCGGGCCCGGAAGACTCCCGTACGACGCCCCGGGGAGAACGCCGGCCCCCAGCTCGGCGAGGCGGTGCAGGAGCGGCTGCTGCTGCGCGGTGCTGAGAAGGACTCCGTGCAGTGGGACTCCTGGCGCCGTGACGACGGCACCTGGGAGGTACTCCTCGTCTACCGGGTCGCGGGTGAACCGCACTCGGCGTGCTGGATGTACGACCCGCCACGGCGGCTCGTCCAGGCCGTGGACGAGGAGGCACGCGCGCTGATCGGTGAGACCGACGACGCGCTCGCCGTCGCGCAGGAGCCGACCTTCCCCTTCGTCCCGCGCATCGCACGGCTGCCCCGCGACCGGCCGCTCGACCGGGTTCCCGAGCGTGCCCTGGACCGGCCCGCTCCGGTACCCGCCGCAGCAGAGTCCGAGGAGAGCGAGCGCGACTCCCTGACCAGCCTGCTGGAGGCGGTGCCCAGCTTCCGTGGCGACATGGTCGTGCCCGACCGTCCGATCCCGGTCGACTCCCCCGCCACCGGCCCCGACGACGAGGCGGTGACGGAGGAGCCCCCGGCCCCCGCCGCCTCGGCGGGCGCGGGCGCGGCCTACGCGGATGTCCTCATGCCCCGCGCGGTGAGCGGGCACCGTGATCGACTCACCGGTACGACCGACCGCCAGGCGGAGGCCGACGGCGTCCGCCCCGGCCGCCGCGCGGCGGTGCCGAGCTGGGACGAGATCGTCTTCGGGACGCGGCGGAAGAAGCAGGAGTAGAACCACCTCGGTCTTCCGTGCTTCGCACCCTCTGCGCCACCCGAGGGGCCCGTACGGCGATCCGTAAGGGCCCTTCCGCAGGTCCGCGGTTCGTGGCTACTGCGGGTCGGGCCCCGTGGCCACCGGCCGGCTCTCATCAGCGGACCACTCCGACCAGGAGCCCGCGTAGAGGGCGGCCGGAATCCCGGCGATCTCCAGGGCCAGGACCTCATGAGCGCCGGAGACGCCCGATCCGCAGTAGACGCCGACCTCCGAGCCTTCCACCGCGCCGAGGCGCTTGAAGCGGGTGGTCAGTTCCTGCGCCGGGAGGAAGGTCGCGGCCCCCGGGGTGACGTTCTCCGTCGTCGGCGCCGAGACAGCACCGGGGATATGGCCGCCGACCCGGTCGATCGGCTCGACATCACCGCGGTAGCGCTCGCCCGCCCGCGCGTCCAGCAGCAGCCCGCGGCGCGCCAGCGCCGCGGCCCCGTCAGCGTCGAGCAGGGGCACGGCACCCGGTGCCGGGGTGAAGTCGCCCGCCTCGGGCGCCGGGATCTCCGTGGTCAGCGGACCGTTCCAGGCTTCGAGCCCGCCGTCCAGTACGCGTACGTCCCCGTGCCCCGTCCAGCGGAGCAGCCACCAGGCCCGGGCCGCTGCCCAGCCCTGGCCTCCGTCGTAGACCACGACCGGAGTGGACTCCGACACACCCGCGCGACGCATCACCGCTCCGAAGGCCGCCACGTCCGGCAGGGGATGCCTGCCGCCGGCTCCGGGCGGGCCGGCCAGCTCGGTATCGAGATCGATGTAGACGGCACCGGGAATGTGCCCGGCCTCGTACGCGCCCCGCCCGTCGAAGGGAGGGGCGCCCGCCGCCTTGGCCAGGCTGAGCTGCCAGCGGACGTCGAGGAGCACGGGCGGTCGCTGACCAGCCGACTCGCTCAGCAGTTCTGATGCGGTGATGATGGGGTTCATAGCAGCCATCCTCGCGTAGGGCATGGGTACGGCATGCCCCCATCGGCGACGGAGGGGATGAGCCATGGCAGAACGGGCATCCTCCAGGGAGATCCCCGGAAACGCGGCGCGGCCGGGCCACGCCGCGCGCCGGGTGGTGCAAGCATCTGGAGGGGGCACTGGGCTGCTGCCCGGCAGGGCTCGTTCCCGGCCCCACACCGCACGGCCACGACGATGGTCCGAGGAAAGGGTGACGATGACGACCGAGGCGACTCGGCGCACGCCCGGCACGCCCTGCTGGGTGAGCCTGATGGTGCACGGGCTTTCCGCGACGCAGGAGTTCTACCGGGATCTGTTCGGTTGGGACTTCGTCCCCGGACCACAGCACTTCGGCCCGTACCTCCGAGCCATGATCGACGGCAAGGAGGTCGCCGGCATCGGCCAGCTCCCGCCCGATCGCCATCTTCCGATCGCCTGGACCCCCTACATGGCCACCGAGGACGCCGACGAGACGGCCGAGCAGATCAGATGCTGCGGCGGAACCGTCGGCGTCGGTCCGCTGGACGCGGCAGACGCGGGCCGTATGGCGATCGCATCGGACCCGGAGGGTGGTGTGTTCGGCATCTGGCAGGCCGCGGCCCACACCGGCACCGCCCTGTTCGGCACCCATGGCACACCGGTCTGGAACGAGCTGGTGACCAGGGAGACATCGGCGGTCAGCAAGTTCTACCAGTCCGTCTTCGGATACGACGTGGAGCCGGTGGTCTCCACGGAGTTCGACTACGCCACCCTGCACCTGGAGGGCCGCGCGGTGGCCTCCCTCCACGGGGTCGGCCACGCCCTGCCCCGTGACAGGGGCTCGCACTGGATGACGTACTTCGAGGTCGAGGACACCGAGGAGTCCGCGGCCCTGGTACGGGACCTCGGCGGCCACGTGCTGCACGAGCCCCGCGAAGGCAGCAGCGGATGGCTGGCGACGGTGGCGGACCCCGAGGGAGCGGTGTTCACGATCGTGAGGTCGGCCGAGCGCTGACTCACGCCGGTGGCGGCCCGTCCACGTACCGGCAAGGTTCGCCGGCACCGGCAAGGCCTGCGGCGGCCGTGGTGACCGGAGTGCTGACTGCTGACCTACCGCACCCGCGGAGATTCGACAGCATGGTCATGACCATGCCGAACGGCGGAACGCCGCCGATCAGCCCGGTGTCACCGGCAGCACGTCGGGCGACAGCGCTGCCGCTCGCGCCGCCGAGCTCGTCATCCGCTTGCGATGGTGCCGGCGGCACAGCACCTCGTACCCGACGATCTCCGCGGCCCCGCCCACATCGCCCACCACGACCTGCTCGCCCTCGACGACCATCTCGCCGCCCACCGTGCGCGCGTTGTGGGTGGCGCGGGCCCCGCACCAGCACATGGCCTCGACCTGGAGCGTCTCCACCCGGTCGGCCAGTTCGATCAGCCGCTGGGAGCCGGGGAACAGCTTGGTGCGGAAGTCGGTGGTGATACCGAAGGCGAACACGTCGAGATCCAGGTCGTCCACGATCCTGGCCAACTGGTCGATCTGGTCCACCGGCAGGAACTGGGCCTCGTCCACGATGACGTAGTCGACCTTGCCGCCCCGCGACATGTGGTCCACCGCGTATGCGTAGAGGTCGAGCCGGGGTGTGGCCTCCACCGCCTCGGTCACCAGCCCCAGCCGCGACGAGAGTTTGCCCTCGCCCGCCCGGTCGTCACGGGTGAAGATCATGCCCTGGAGGCCGCGTGCGGACCTGTTGTGCTCGATCTGAAGAGCGAGGGTGCTCTTTCCGCAGTCCATTGTTCCGGAGAAGAACACCAGCTCGGGCATGGGAAAGCGACGACCTTTCAGGTCTTGGGCGGGACGGACGGTGAGGCGCGCGGAGTGCGCGGTTCAGGTGCGTACTTCGATCAGCGGAACGAGCTGCTCCACGGGCGTCATCGAACCATGCATGCCGACCATCGCCGACTCCCGGGGCTCGTTCACGGACGCGGTGATCACCACATCCGCGTGTGCCGCCGCGACGACATCGCCGATACGGCCGTACACACGCTCGTCGACCTGGCCGCCGAACCAGCCCGCAGCGATCGCCTCGTCACGGCTCGCGACCCAGAAGCGGTCGCCCAGCACCTCCCGCCAGACGGCGAGCACATCGGACTCGGCGCCCGGCACCGCGTACACATGGCGGGCCCGGCCCTCGCCGCCGAGCAGGGCGACACCGGCACGCAGCTCCCAGTCCTCGTCGAAGTCGATGCGCGACTCCTCGTCGAACGGGATGTCGATCATGCCGTGGTCGGCGGTCACATAGAGCGCGGTGCGCGGCGGAAGCTGCTCGGCCAGGCGCTGCACCAGGCGGTCGACGTACATGAGCTGGCCGCGCCAGGCGTCGGAGTCCACGCCGAAACGATGGCCCTTGCCGTCGACCTCGCTGTAGTAGGTGTAGACGAGCGACCGGTCGGCGGCCGCGAGCTGCTGGGCCGCGAAGTCCATCCGCTCCTCGCCGCTGAGCCTGCCGTGGAACGTTCCACCACTCAGGGCGATCTTGGTGAGCGGGGTGCCCTGGAAAGCCGGCGACGACACCTGAGCGGTGTGCACACCGGCCTCGTCCGCGAGCTGGAAGACCGTCGGGTACGGCTGCCAGACGTGCGGGGAGGTCCAGGGCGTCCAGCGGAGCTGGTTCATCAGCTCGCCGGTCTCGGGGTTGCGGGCGCTGTAGCCCGGCAGGCCGTGCGAGCCGGGCGGCAGGCCGGTACCGAAGGAGGCGAGCGAGGTGGCGGTGGTGGAGGGGAAGCCGACGGTGATCGGTGCACCCGTGCCGCCGCGGGACGAGCCGAGCAGCGAGGTCAGGAACGGTGCCTCGGCGGGGTGCGCTCTGAGCTGCTCCCAGCCGAGGCCGTCGATCAGGAAGACGCAGTTCCGGTCCGCGGGCTCCAGCTCCGTGAGCATGCGGTGTGTTCCGGGCACGCCCTGGCCCGCGGCGATGGTCGGCAGCAGATCGGCGAGGGATCCGGAGCCGTACGCGGGTACGGCGGCGGTGTCGAGTGCGAGGGGGTGGAAATCGCTGTGCCAGGGGTCACCGGGCAGGGCGGAGTCGGGCAGGACCATCAGCGTGCGGCGGCCGTCGTGGCTGCCGTGGCCTCGGACAGGGCCTGGGCGAAGGTGAGGGTCTGCCGGACCGCGTCCGGGCCGTCACCCGCTTCGCTGACGCGCAGACTGAGGTCGTCCGCGGTGGAGCTGCCGGTGTAGCCGTGGTCAGCGTCGCAGTTGGGGTCTCCACAAGCGGCGGGCTCGAGGTCGATACGGGAGACGGCGCCCCAGCCGATGGTGAGAACGACCTCGCGGGGCAGCGTGCCGGGGGTGTACGCCTCCGGGTTGGCGACGACACGGCTGACGACGACCGAGGAGATACGGTCCAGCTTGACCGATTCGGTGGAGGTCGTGGCGTACGGCGTCGGGGAACTGTTGTCGGCGGCCTGCTCGTCGGTGTGGCTCACCACGAACCGGGTGGCCGTGAGCACCAGGACGGTGACATGGCGGCGGACCTCGTTCGAGTCGAACGTGGTCTCCTGGTGGACCAGGTACGACGCGATCTGCTCACCACCGACGGCGGCTTCCACCGCCTCGGCCACGAGAGCCGGGTAGTAGCCGCTGCGCTCGATCGCCGTGCGCAGCCCCTGGGTCGTCGTACCGGTCTTCGCCATGGGCTCCATCCTACGGGGCCGCGGGACCCTGGAGTGCGCTCAGTAACGGGGGAGCGTCCGCGGGCCCAGGTCGCTGCGGGGCGGTGGCGGGGCCAGCCGGACGGTGGCGCCGAGCACGGAGAGACCCCGCTGGGCCACGACGACCGGTTCCAGGTTGATCCCGACCACCTCCGGATGGTCGTCGACCAGTCGCGACACCCGCAGCAGCAGTTCCTCGAGGGCGTCGCTGTCCACGGGCGCCGAGCCGCGCCAGCCGAAGAGGATGGGAGCCGTCCTGATGGAGCGTACGAGCTCGGCGGCATCGCGGTCGGTGGCGGGGACCAGCCGGTGTGCCGTGTCCCCGAGCAGCTCCGTGGCGGGTCCGGCAAGCCCGAACGACAGTACGGCTCCGACGGCCGGATCGATGGCGGCTCGTACGACGGTGTCCACACCGCGCGGGACCATGGCCTGCACGACCGGCCTGATCTCGGCCGGACCGCCGAGTGCCGCGGTCAACTCCGCGTAGGCCTGCCGGACTTGGTGCTCGTCGGCGAGGTCGAGCCGGACGCCGCCGAGGTCGGGGCGGTGCCGCAGGTGCGGCGCCATGGTCTTGAGCGCCACGGGATAGCCGAGCTGCGCGGCCGCGCGCACGGCGGCATCGGGGCTCGGCGCGGGGGCGGTGGCCAGTACGTCGATGCCGTAGCACGCGAGGAGTGCGCGCGAGTCGTGATCGGTGAGGGTGACGCCGTGTGCCCCGCGTGTCTGGTCCATCACCCGGCCGACGAGTGCCGCGGCACCGGCCTCGTCGATGTCGTCGAACTCCGGCACCTTGCCGGGACGCGCGGCGTCCCGGCGCCACTGCGCGTACCGCACAGCTTCGGCGAGGGCGCGTACGGCACGCTCGGCCGCAGGGTACGCGGGGATACGGGGCATGGCGGGAAGCAACTGCGCGGCGGCCGCTTCCGGGGCCCCCGCCCCGTCCCGTACGGCGGCGTCCTGTCGCATGGCGTCGCGTCGTACGGCACCGAACGGACGTGCCGGCCCTGTCCCGTCGGGTGCCGGGTCACCGGGAGCCGCGTCGGCGCCCGGCGCGGTGGACGGCCGCGGGGGCGCCGAACTCGTGGCCGCCGCCAGCGCGTCCGCCAGACCGCCCAGTTCGACATGGACCACGAGGACCGGCTTGGGAGGGGAGGCCTCCGCCGCCTGGCGCAGTGCCCCCGCCAGCACCTCGCCGTCACCCGACTCGGTCGCCCCGCCCTCCCCCACCCAGGGGATCGCGTTGACGACGACCGCGTCGCACGCCGGGTCCTTCATCGCCTCGGCCAGCGCGTAGCGGAAGTCGTCCGGGGTGGCCGCCGTCGTCAGGTCGCGCGGCGGGAGCGGCCGCAGGCCCTCCGCCAGGCAGGCGTCATAGGTGAGCAGCCCGAGGGACTCGGAGTTGCCGAGGATCGCCACCCGAGAGCCCGCGGGCAGCGGCTGTCCCGCGAGCAGCAGCCCCACGTCGACGAGCTCCGTGACGGTGTCGACGCGGATCACGCCCGCCTGCGCGAGGAGCTCGGAGACCGTGGCATACGGGATGCGGGTGGTCGGCACCGCATGCCCGGGTGGGGCGCTGCCGCTGTGCCGGGCGCCCCGTACGACCACCACGGGTTTGACGGCGGCGGTGCGCCGGGCGAGACGGGCGAACTTGCGGGGGTTGCCGAGCGACTCCAGGTACAGCAGCACCACATCGGTGCCGGGGTCCTCGTACCAGTACTGGAGGAAGTCGTTCCCGGACACATCCGCCCGGTTGCCCGACGAGATGAAGGACGACAGTCCGGCGCCGCGCCGGTGCAGTCCGCTGAGCAGGGCGATTCCGATCGCCCCCGACTGGGTGAACAGACCGATCCGGCCCCTGTTCGGTGACTCGGGGGCGAGCGACGCGTTCAGCCGGACCGCGTCCGCGGTGTTGATGATCCCGAAGGCGTTCGGGCCGATGATCCGCATGCCGTAGCTGCGTGCCTGGCGCACCAGTTCGCGCTGTCGCTCGCGCCCCCGGGCGCCGCTCTCCGCGTAACCGGCGGTCAGCACGACCAAGCCCTGCACCCCGTGTTCGCCGCAGTCCGCGACCACTTCCGGCACCCGCTCGGCGGGTACCGCCACGACCGCGAGGTCGACGGGCTCCCCGATCTCCGCGAGCGTCCGGAAGGCGGGCACGCCGTCCAGGCCGGGCACGTGGCCCGGATCGTGCATGCCCTGCGTGTCCTGCGAGACCTCCGCGCGCTGAGCACCCTGCGCGTCCTGCGCCAAGGCCCGGTTCACCGCGTACAGCCGTCCGGTGTAACCGGATTCCACGAGATTGCGCAGTGCGGCACGGCCCACGCCACCCGGTGCCCGGCCGGCGCCGATCACCGCCACCGAACCGGGGGCCAGCAGGCGCTGCACGGAGCGCGCCTCGGCGCGCTGCTCGCGCGCCCGCTGGACGGCCAGTGACCGGGCGGTCGGCTCCAGGTCCAGCGTCAGCCGGACGGCTCCGTCCTCGAAGCTGCGCTTCTGGGTGTAGCCGGCGTCGGTGAAGACCTTGATCATCTTGCTGTTCGCCGGCAGCACCTCCGCCGCGAACCGCCGGATCCCCCGCTCACGGGCGACCGCCGTGATGTGCTCGAGGAGCGCGGACGCGACGCCCCTCCCCTGGTGCGCGTCCTGGACGAGGAAGGCGACCTCGGCCTCGTCGGCGGGCGCCGATGCCGGCCTGCCGTTCGCGTCGATCCGGTCGTAGCGCACGGTGGCGATGAACTCGCCGCCCACCGTCGCCGCCAAGCCCACCCGGTCCACGTAGTCGTGGTGGGTGAACCGGTGGACGTCCTTGGTGGACAGCCGGGGGTAGGGCGCGAAGAAGCGGTAGTACTTGGACTCGTCCGAGACCTGTTCGTAGAAGCTCACGAGCCGCTCGGCGTCCTGCGTGGTGATGGGCCTGATGCGTGCGGTGCCACCGTCACGCAGCACCACGTCGGCTTCCCAGTGGTCGGGGTACGCGTGGTCCGACGGGGTCTGCATGGGCCCAGACTACGACCCGGGCCCCGGTCGCGAAGCCCGTAAGCCGGGTGCAGTCTGAGGTCACCCCCAGACTGAGGAGGCATCACCATGGCTGAGCGCCGCGTCCATGTCGGCTGGGCCGAGGGCCTGCACGCCCGCCCCGCTTCGATCTTCGTCCGCGCCGCCACGGCCGCGGGCATTCCGGTCACCATCGCCAAGGCCGACGCCAGCCCGGTCAACGCCGCCTCGATGCTGGCGGTGCTCGGCCTCGGCGCGGAGGGCGGCGAGGAGATCGTGCTCGCCTCCGACGCGGACGGCGCCGAGGCGGCACTGGACCGGCTGGCGAAGCTGGTGGCCGAAGGACTTGAGGAACTGCCCGAGACCGTGTGAATTGGCGCAGCATTTATGAAGAGGATCGCCACCGGAATACCGGGAGCACCAAGGCACAGCAATTCACGCCTGGGGGCACACCCCCCGGAAATCGTTTATTGAACCTCTTTTGTATACGGCACCTGTGTTAATCACGCGCGCTCGCTGTGTTTACGGGATGTTGCGAAACCCTCACCGCCGGGCGCGGCGGCGGAATACGCAGCCGGTGCGCCCTGGCCGTCCGCTCCGCGTGCACCGCGGTGAGCGCCCGCGCGCGCTCCGCGTCCCCGCGCGCCACCGCGTCCACGATCGCCGCATGCTCGGACCAGCACTCCATCGGCTGGACCGGCTGCTCGACCGCGTACATCCAGGCGATCTTGTACCGCAACTGGGTGAGCAAGGTGATCAGCCCGGGGCTGGCGGACGCCTGGGCCAGCGTCTCGTGGAACCAGCCGCCCAGTGACCGCAGATCCTCGCCCTGGCCGCCGCGAGCCCGCTCCCGGCCCAGTCTTACCAGGCCGCGCAGCACCTTCAGATGGGCCTCGGTACGCCGCTGCGCGGCCCGGGCAGCACCGAGCGGCTCCAGCAGCACGCGGGTCTCCAGAAGGTCGGCGGCCTCCTGCCTGGTGGGCTCGGCGACACACGCGCCGGCGTGCCGGCGGGACACCACGAAGCCTTCGGACTCCAGGGTGCGCAGCGCCTCGCGCACAGGGACGCGCGAGACGCCGTAGCGACGGGCCAACTGCTCCTCGGCGAGCCGGCTGCCACGCTCCAGGACCCCGGACACGATGTCGTCGCGGATTGCCGTGCATACCGAGCGCGCAGGAATGCGCATACCGAACCTCCGCCTAAATCCGCTGCATCCGCTCACTCCGCGCGAGATCCAGTCGATCAGTCGAGCGACGTCTGTTCGGTGACTCTATGACAATGGGACGGAATTCCGATGGCCCGCTCCGGTCCATGGATATCTTTTGGCCGGAAAATGCCGAAGGCTCCGGCCGGTCTCGATGACCGGGCCGGAGCCTTCGTGCTCCGCGCGCCGTGGGACCGCGCGCGGATCGGAGCTTCGCCTGCCGCGTTGCGGTTCGGTCAGACCTTGACGCCGTGGCCGCGCAGATAGGCCACCGGGTCGATGTCCGAGCCGTACTCGGGGCTCGTACGGGCTTCGAAGTGGAGGTGCGGGCCGGTGGTGTTGCCGGTGGAGCCGGACAGTCCGAGCTGCTGGCCCGGGGTGACCCGCTCGCCGACGGAGACGCTGATGGACGAGAGGTGGCCGTACTGGGTGTACGTGCCGTCGTTCATCTTGATCACGACGTTGTTGCCGTACGCGCCACCCCAGCCGGCCTCCACGACGGTGCCCGTGCCGACCGCGACGACCTTGGACCCGGAGGAGGCGTGGAAGTCGATGCCGGTGTGGCTGCCCGAGGACCAGATGGCCCCGCCCGAGTGGTAGTCGGTGCTGACATAGGACCCGGCGACGGGAAGGTTGTACGACAGCAGGCGCTTGCGCTCGGCCTCACGGGCGGCGCGTTCCTCGGCATCCCGGGCGGCCTTGACCCGGAGCTCGGCGTTGCGCTTCGCGTCGGCTTCGGCCTTGGCCTTGGACGCGGCGAGGTCCGCCTCTTCCTGCTGGACGTCGGCCTGGGCGCCGACCTGCTTGGCGAGCGTGTCGCCGACGATGACCACCTGGTTCAGACCGGTGTCCTCGACGGAGGGGCTCTCCGGCTCGGCGGCGAGGGCGGGTGAGGCGAGGGTTCCGACGACGCCGGTGGTGGCCAGCGCCGCGGCCCCGGCGATGCCCGCACGCTTGCGCGTCAGCCGGCTCGGACCACGATGCTTCCCGGTGGCACGGGTGAACGCCATGAAGTGGCTTGTCCTTTCCTTCCTTCTCGCCTACCGGGTTAGCTGACGGGTTCGGAGCAGGAAGGTCTCCTACGGTCCCCCTCCACGCGGATGCGCGAAGGCGTACCGATTCACCCCACGGGACTTGTGGGTCCCCGGCTCCCCAGGCTTGCGCCCGACGGGGACTCGGCGATAGCTGCCCGTTGCCGCAGGTGCGGCGCATATCAACGAGCGGACAGTGCAGAAGACGCTAAGCCGATCTTCGGCCAATCACCAAATGAACACGAGATTTTGTCGCACATCCCACAGGGCAGACAGGCAGCCTCTCCAACAAAACGGACAAACGGGCAGGTGCGGAGAGGGATGAACGGGCAAAGAGAAGGGCCCCGTTGAGCATGCGCCAACGGGGCCCGTGCAGGTCCTCACCCGCGGATGCCTCCTGGCTCCACGGACCTTCGGCTCACTCCCGTCAATCAGCCGGTGACAATGGTCACTTCGCCGATTCCGAGCGCCTTGACCGGCTCCTCGATCTCCGCGGCGTCACCGACGAGGACCGTGACAAGCCGATCCACCGGGAAGGCGCTGACGACCGCGGCGGTCGCCTCGACGGTGCCGGTGGCGGCCAGCCGGGCATACAGCTGTCCCTGGAAGTCGTCCGGGAGACCCTGCTCCACCTGGTCGGCCAGCGTGCCGGCGACGGAGGCGGCGGTCTCGTACTTCAGCGGGGCGACACCCACCAGGTTCTGCACAGCCACATCGCGCTCGGCGTCCGTGAGGCCCTCGGCGGCGAGCGTGCGCAGCACCGTGACGAGATCCTGGAGCGCCGGGCCGGTGTTCGGGGTGTCGACGGAGCCGCTGATGGCGAGCGTGGCCGCGCCGGTGGCACCACCCGGGGCCGCGGGGGCGGCCGAGCGCAGCACCTGGGCGAAGGCCCGCACTCCGTAGGTGTAGCCCTTCTCCTCGCGCAGGACGCGGTCCAGGCGCGAGGTGAGGGTGCCACCCAGGCAGTAGGTGCCGAGGACCTGGGCCGGCCAGACGCTGTCATGGCGGTCCGGCCCGATGCGGCCGATGAGCAGCTGGGTCTGAACGGCGCCGGGACGGTCGACGATCACGACACGGCCCGTGTCGTCGGCGGTGATCGGCGCCATGAGGCGGGGCTCGCCCGCGCTGCCGGTCCAGGCGCCGATGGTGTCGGCCAGCACGGCGTCCAGATCGACGTCGGCGAGGTCACCGACGATCACGGCCGTGGCGGTGGCGGGCCGCACATGGGCCTCATAGAAAGCCCTGACGGCAGCGGAGTCGATGCCTGCCACGGTCTCTTCGCTGCCCTGACGGGGCCGCGACATCCGCGAGGACGCCGGGAAGAGCTGCTTGGCCAGCTCCTTGGCGCCGCGGCGGGCCGGGTTCGCCGTCTCGTGCGGGATCTCGTCGAGCCGGTTGCGTACGAGCCGCTCGACCTCACTGTCCGCGAACAGCGGCGCCCTCAGGGCCTCGGCCAGCAGGCCCATGGCCTTCGGCAGCCGGGAGACCGGCACTTCGAGCGAGAGGCGGACGCCGGGGTGGTCGGCGTGTGCGTCGAGGGTGGCGCCGCAGCGCTCCAGCTCGGCGGCGAACTGCTCCGCCGTGTGTTTGTCGGTGCCCTCGGAAAGCGCTCGGGCCATGATCGTGGCCACGCCGTCGAGGCCCTCGGGCTCCGCGTCCAGAGGAGCGTCGAGGAAGATCTCAACGGCCACGACCTGCTGGCCGGGGCGGTGGCAGCGCAGCACCGTCAGTCCGTTGCCGAGCGCGCCGCGCTCGGGCGCGGGGAAGGCCCACGGCCGGGCCAGCCCGGGCTGCGGCTGCGGGTGGAAGTCCATGGTCACGGCAGCCTCGGTCACTGTCCGGCCCCCTCTGCGTCGTCGGCGTCGTCGTTGTCCTCTGCCGCGGCGGCAGCGGCGGCTGCGGGCTCGTACACCAGCACCGCGCGGTTGTCCGGCCGCAGCCGGGCCTGAGCGACGGCCCGCACCTCGTCCGCGGTGACGTCCAGGACCCGCGAGACGGCGCTGAACGCCAGCTGGGGGTCGCCGAACAGCACGGCGTACCGGCACAGTTCGTCGGCGCGGCCCGCGACGGTGCCCAGCCGGTCCAGCCATTCGCGCTCCAGCTGGGCCTGGGCGCGCTCCATCTCCTCGGACGTCGGCCCGTCGGCGGCGAACCGTGCGAGCTCCTCGTCCACGGCGGCCTCGATCTCGGGTACCTCGACACCACCGGAGGTCTTCACATCCAGCCAGCCCATCGACGGCGCCCCGGCCAGTCGCAGCAGACCGAAGCCGGCGGCGACCGCCGTGCGGTCGCGGCGCACCAACCGGTTGTGCAGCCGGGACGACTCCCCGCCGCCGAGGACGGTGAGCGCCAGGTCTGCGGCGTCGCATTCCCGTGTGCCGTCGTGCGGCAGCCGGTAGGCGGCCATCAGGGCGCGGGCGGGGACCTCGTCGACGATCTCCTCACGCAGTTGCTCACCGATGGTCTCGGGCAGCGAGCCGTCGCGCGGCGGCTGCTTGCCGTCATGGGACGGGATGGAGCCGAAGTACTTCTCGATCCAGGCGAGGGTCTGCTCGGGGTCGATGTCGCCGACAACCGACAGCACGGCGTTGTTGGGCGCGTAGTAGGTACGGAAGAAGTGCCGCGCGTCCTCGAGGGTCGCCGCGTCCAGGTCGGCCATCGAGCCGATCGGGGTGTGGTGGTAAGGGTGGCCCTCGGGGTACGCCAGGGCCGTCAGCTTCTCGAAGGCCGTGCCGTAGGGGACGTTGTCGTAGCGCTGGCGGCGCTCGTTCTTGACGACGTCCCGCTGGTTCTCCATGGACTCCTCGTCGAGCGCGGCGAGCAGCGAGCCCATGCGGTCGGCCTCCAGCCAGAGCGCGAGCTCCAGCTGGTGGGTCGGCATGGTCTCGAAGTAGTTGGTGCGCTCGAAGCTGGTGGTGCCGTTGAGCGAGCCGCCGGCCCCCTGGACCAGCTCGAAGTGACCGTTGCCCGACACCTGCCCGGAGCCCTGGAACATCAGGTGCTCGAAAAGGTGAGCCAGTCCCGTACGTCCCTTGACTTCATGGCGGGAGCCGACGTCGTACCAGAGGCACACCGCGGCGACCGGGGTCAGGTGGTCCTCGGAGAGCACCACCCGCAAGCCGTTGGCCAGGCGGTGCTCGGTCGCTGTCAGGCCGCCGGAGCCGGCCTGCGCTGTGGCCGTGTGACCCATGGGCATGTGGTCCCTTCGATCGCGTTTCGGTAGTCCTGCCGGTTGTCCTGCCACTGTATGCAAGGCCACCGACACCTGGCGAAGTTCCCGGCGGTTCCGTCCCGGTTACGGCGCGTGGTCGCGGAGCCCGCTTGGGCCTCTGCCCCGGGTCGCGGTCCGCGTTGTCGGAGGTACGGTCCACAATGGTCCGCATCAGTTCCCGTTCATGTTCATGTTCATGTTGGTGAAGGAGCCGCAGCAGCGATGGCCCGCCGCAGCACGAAGACGCCGCCGCCCGACGACTTCGAGGAGAGGATCCTCGACATCGACGTCGTCGACGAAATGCAGGGCTCCTTCCTCGAGTACGCGTACTCGGTGATCTACTCCCGTGCCCTGCCCGACGCCAGAGACGGCATGAAGCCCGTCCACCGCCGGATCGTTTACCAGATGAACGAGATGGGGCTGCGCCCCGACCGCGGGTACGTGAAGTGCGCCCGGGTCGTCGGCGAGGTCATGGGCAAGCTCCACCCGCACGGCGACGCGTCGATCTACGACGCCCTGGTGCGGATGGCCCAGCCCTTCTCGATGCGGCTCCCGCTGGTCGACGGCCACGGGAACTTCGGCTCGCTCGGCAATGACGACCCCCCGGCCGCCATGCGGTACACGGAATGCCGGATGGCCGACGCGACGAGCCTGATGACCGAGTCGATCGACGAGGACACGGTCGATTTCTCACCGAACTACGACGGGCAGGAGCAGGAGCCGGTCGCTCTGCCCGCCGCCTTCCCCAATCTGCTGGTCAACGGCGCGTCAGGCATCGCCGTCGGCATGGCGACGAACATGCCGCCGCACAACCTCGGCGAAGTCATCGCCGCCGCACGCCATCTGATCAGGCATCCCGGCGCGGATCTCGAGACTCTGATGCGCCATGTCCCGGGTCCCGATCTGCCCACTGGTGGCCGGATCGTGGGCCTCTCCGGGATCAGGGACGCCTATGAGTCGGGCCGCGGCACCTTCAAGATCCGTGCCACGGTGACGGTCGAGAACGTGACCGCGCGCCGCAAGGGCCTGATCGTCACCGAACTCCCCTTCGCCGTGGGCCCGGAGAAGGTGATCGCGAAGATCAAGGATCTGGTCGGTTCGAAGAAGCTCCAGGGCATCGCGGACGTCAAGGACCTCACCGACCGCGAGCACGGGCTGCGGCTGGTGATCGAGATCAAGAACGGCTTCATCCCGGAGGCCGTCCTGGAGCAGCTCTACAAGCTGACGCCGATGGAGGAGTCCTTCGGCATCAACAACGTGGCGCTGGTCGACGGTCAGCCTCTGACCCTGGGCCTGAAGGAACTCCTGGAGGTCTATCTCGACCACCGCTTCACGGTGGTGCGCCGACGCAGCGAGTTCCGCCGCGGCAAGAAGCGCGACCGGCTCCACCTGGTCGAGGGCCTGCTCGTCGCACTCCTCGACATCGACGAGGTCATCCGGCTGATCCGCTCCAGCGAGAATTCCGCGCAGGCGAAGGAGCGCCTCATCGCGCACTTCTCGCTCAGCGAGGTGCAGACCCAGTACATCCTCGACACGCCACTGCGCCGGCTCACCAAGTTCGACCGGATCGAGCTGGAGAGCGAACGCGACCGGCTGACCGCGGAGATCGAGGAGCTGACCCGGATCCTGGAGTCGGACGCGGAGCTGCGCAAGCTGGTCTCCTCGGAGCTGGCGGCGGTGGCCAAGAAGTTCGCCACCGAGCGGCGCACGGTCCTGCTGGAATCCGCGGGCGCGCCCGCTCCTGCCGCCGTTTCCCTCCAGGTGGCCGACGCCCCCTGCCGGGTGCTGCTCTCGTCGACGGGGCTGCTGGCCCGTACGGTCACGGCCGAGTCGCTCCCGCAGGACGACGGCAAGCGCGCCAGGCACGATCTGATCGTCTCCGCGGTCCTCGCCACGGCGCGCGGCGAGGTGGGGGCGGTCACCTCGGCCGGACGGCTGCTGAGACTCGCGGTGATCGACCTCCCGCAGCTGCCCGACTCGGCGTCCGCGCCGACCCTCGCGGGCGGGGCGCAGCTGTCGGAGTTCCTGTCCCTCGAGCCCGACGAGTCGGTGGTCTGTCTGACCACCCTCGATGAGGCATCACCGGGTCTGGCGCTCGGCACGCTCCAGGGAGTGGTCAAGCGTGTGGTGCCGGACTACCCGGCCAACAAGGACGAGCTCGAGGTCATCAGCCTGAAGGAAGGCGACCGGATCGTCGGCGGCATCGAGCTGCGCACGGGCGATGAGGACCTGGTCTTCATCACCTCCGACGCCCAGCTGCTGCGCTTCCAGGCCGCACAGGTCAGGCCCCAGGGCCGAGCTGCCGCCGGCATGGCAGGCATCAAACTCACCGAGGGCGCCGAGGTGCTCTCGTTCACCGCGGTGGACCCGGCGGCCGACGCGGTGGTCTTCACCGCGGCGGGCTCGACGGGCGCGCTGGACGACTCGGTCACCACGGCGAAGCTGACACCGTTCGACCAGTATCCGCGCAAGGGCCGCGCGACCGGCGGTGTGCGATGCCAGCGTTTCCTCAAGGGTGAGGACGTACTGCTGCTGGCCTGGGCCGGTCCGGCACCGGCCCGTGCAGCGCAGAAGAACGGCAGCCCTTCCGAGCTGCCGGACACCGATCCCCGGCGCGACGGCTCCGGTATCGCCCTGGCGAAGCCGGTGGCGGCGCTGGCGGGTCCTGTGTCGTAGCCGCGGGACCCCGGCACGGGCATCCGGATCAGCCCCGGGTGAGCCCGTCGCGCAAACCGGTGAAGCGCGCCCGCACGATGCGGGCGCGCTTCACACGGCAGCGGGCAACGGGCTACGTCAGGTAGTCGTCCGGATCGCCTTCCTCGGCTCCGGAGTCGTCCGCCGGGCTGGGGACGTACCGGAGCACGCCCCACAGGGCGTGCTCCCCCGGAAAGTCCTCAGGACCGCACACTCGGGCGGCTTCGAGTTGCCCGATCAGGGACCCCGTATCCATTCCGGACCCGATGAGGACCAACTGGGTGCCCCGACCGGTGGCTTCGGTCCCCGACCAGGGTTCCGGGTAGAAACGCAGGAACCTGCCGACGGAGTGGACGGAGTAGCGGTGGTCGGGGTCGGCGGCGCCGAAGTCCACGAAACCCTTGATCCGGTAGAGCCCTTCGGGCCGTGCGTCGAGGAAGTCCAGCAGTCTGCGCGGGTGGAGCGGCTCGGCAGCGGTGAAGGAGACGCTCTCGTAAGCGGCATGGAGATGGGTGCCATGGCCGTGAGCGCCGTCACCGTCATGACCCGGTTGTGCGGAGTCGTCGCCGTGGATGTCGTCGAGGATGTCCTCGATCGACAGCTGTCCGACGCGCTCTCCGCGCGGGCGGCATTCGAAGAGCAGATCCGGATCGATGCGCCCGTAGGCCGCCGGGAGCACGGCTGCGCCGTCGGCCAGAGCGGTGATCCGCTGCCCTAGCCGCTCCCCCGTCTCGTCACCTACGCGGTCCGCCTTGTTCAGGACGACCAGATCGGCGATGGCGAGGTGCCGCTCGATCTCAGGGTGCTTCTCCCGCGTCGCTTCAAATTCGGCCGCGTCGACCACCTCGACCAGACCGCCGTACACGATCCGCTCGTTCTCGCTGGCCAGGAGCATACGGACCAGCTCCTGCGGCTCGGCGAGACCGCTCGCCTCGATCACGATCACATCGATCCGCGCCGCGGGCCCGGTGAGCTTGTCCAGGAACGCATCGAGCTCGCTCGCGTCGACCGCACAGCACAGACAGCCGTTGCCCAGCGACATCGTGGAATCACCAAGCTGACCTGCCACCGTCATGGCATCGATCTCGATCGAGCCGAAATCATTGACGATCGCGCCGATCCTGGTCCCGCCGCTCGCTCTCAGCAGATGGTTGAGCAGCGTGGTCTTGCCGGATCCCAGAAATCCCGCGAGGACGACGACGGGGATCTGAGGCTGACTCAACGCGGCTCCCATGCGGCTTCGGTACCCATCGAGCCACCCAGGATACGGGGCAGCGTACGAGCCGGGACGCGGGGCTCACACCGCGCCCGCCCCGGTCAGCGCCCGCACCTCCGTCTCCGCGTGCTTGGCCTCGTCCGGCAGCTCGGACGAGGTGACTGTGCCGATCCAGCCCGCGAGGAAGCCCAGGGGGATGGAGACCACTCCGGGGTTCTGCAGCGGGAACACATGAAAGTCCACGTGGGGGAACAGCGCTTCCGGGCTTCCGGACACCACCGGGGAGAGCACCACGAGCAGCACCGCGGGGATCAGCCCGCCGTAGACGGACCAGACCGCGCCGCGTGTGGTGAAGTTCCGCCAGAACAGCGAGAACAGCAGGACCGGAAGATTGGCCGATGCGGCGACGGCGAAGGCCAGTCCCACCAGAAACGCCACATTCAGATCCCGGGCGACAAGTCCGAGCGCGATCGCGACCGCCCCGATACCCGCCGCCGCGATCCGGGCCACCGCGACCTCGCTGCGCTGGCCGGCCCCGTTCCGTCGCAACGAGGCGTACAGATCATGGGCGACCGAGGCGGAGGACGCGAGGGTGATCCCGGCGACGACGGCCAGGATGGTCGCGAACGCCACCGCCGCAACGACGGCGAACAACACGGTGCCTCCGGTGGAGCCCTCGCCCCCGCCGAGCTCCTGGGCGAGGAGCGGAACCGCCGTGTTCCCCGCGGGGTTCGAAGCGCGCACCCGGTCCGTACCGAGGATCGCCGCGGCGCCGAACCCCAGCACTATCGTCATCAGGTAGAAGCTGCCGATCAGGCCGATGGACCAGACGACGGAGCGGCGGGCGGCGCGCGCGGTCGGCACCGTGTAGAAGCGGGACAGGATGTGCGGCAGTCCCGCGGTCCCCAGCACCAGGGCAAGCCCGAGGCTGATGAAGTCGACGCGTGCGGTCCAGTCCCCGCCGTACCGCAGCCCGGGGGCGAGGAAGTCCCTTCCATGGCCGCTCTGCCGGGCGGCGGATTCGAGCAGCGCGTTGAAGTCGCCGTGGAAGCGCGCCAGTACGAGCACGGTGAGCGCAATCGCGCCTGTCATCAGGAGCACGGCCTTCACGATCTGGATCCAGGTGGTGGCCCGCATCCCGCCGAACGACACATAGACCACCATCAGGGCACCGACCCCGATGACGGTCCAGGAGCGCGCGGTCTCACTCGTCCCGCCCAGCAGCAGGGCGACCAGACTGCCGGCTCCCACCATCTGTGCCACCAGGTAGAGGACGGAGACAGTGACCGAGGACGTGCCCGCGGCTATGCGCACCGGACGCTCCCTCATCCGGGCGGCGACGACGTCGGCAAGGGTGAACCGGCCGCAGTTGCGGACGAGTTCAGCGACCAGGAGCAGTACGACCAGCCAGGCCACCAGGAATCCGACGGAGTAGAGCATCCCGTCGTAGCCGTAGAGGGCGATGACCCCGGAGATACCTAGGAACGAGGCCGCGGACATGTAGTCGCCCGCTATGGCGAAGCCGTTCTCCATGGGCGAGAACAGCCGGCCGCCCGCGTAGAACTCCTCAGCCGAGCCGTGCCGGTGACGGCTCACCCAGGTGGTGATGCCCAGGGTGACCGCGATGAAGGCACTGAACAGCAGCAGCGCCAGCGTCTGGTGATCGCCGCTCAACGCTCGGCCCCCCGCGAAGGCTCCGCGCCGCCGCGGACCTCTTCCGTCCGGTCCGGGGGGACGGATTCCGCCCCGTCGGGGGATCCGGGCTCCATCAGGCCCTGAGACCCCGCGTCCCTGGTCTGGTCGAAGACCGTCCAGCGCAGATCCAGCGCCGCGCGGTCCCTTCGCAGCCGGGCGTGGCGGGCGTAGGCCCAGGTGAGGAGGAAGGTGGTGAGGAACTGGCCGAGGCCGGCCACCATCGCCACGTTGATCGCCCCGGCGACCGGCTTCGCCATCAGCGCGGGTGCGGCGGTGGCGGTGACGACATACGCCACGTACCAGGTGAAGAAGGCGAACGTCGCCGGGACGACGAACCGCCGATAGCGGCTGCGTACCTCCTGGAAGGCCGCGCTGCGTTGCACTTCCCGATAGATGTCGGACGGTCCTTGCCGGTGCTCCGGGTACGCGGTCCCCGGGAGCGAGGTCGGCGCGGGCATGCCTGTCCCGTCCAGCTCGCCCCATCCGAAGGCCAATGCGTCGTACCACGGGTCGTCGATGCGCACGGCACCGTCGTCCCGGCATTCCTGCTTCTCCACGCTCAGCTCTCTCCCTGTCAGCGAACCATCGCGGTCGCTGGCCCAGTCCAGAATGGACAGAACGGGGAGATCCCTGACTCTTCTCTCTTTCTCTTCACCCCATTAGGTGACGGATGCTGTGATTCCGCTGGGTTTCGGAAGCCCGGGGCGGCGCGCTATGGGCGCCGCGCCGGGGCACGGAGTCAGGCGTCAGGCGTCAGGCGTCAGGCGTCAGGCGTCAGGCGTCAGGCGTCAGGCGTCAGGCATCGATACGGGAGCGGTCGAGTGTCGCCGCGCTGCTGGTGATGAACTCCTTGCGCGGGGCGACGTCGTTGCCCATCAGCAGGTCGAACACCTGCTCCGCCGATTCCAGATCGCCGATGTTGATTCGGCGCAGCGTGCGGTGGCGCGGGTCCATCGTGGTCTCCGCGAGCTGGTCGGCGTCCATCTCACCAAGGCCCTTGTATCGCTGGATGGAGTCCTTGAAGCGAACGCCCTTGCGCTGGAACTCGAGCAGCGTGGAACGCAGTTCGTTGTCCGAGTACGTGTACACGTACTTGTCCTGGCCCTTCTTGGGCTGGACGAGTTCGATCCGGTGCAGGGGCGGTACGGCGGCGTAGACGCGGCCCGCCTCGACCATGGGCCGCATATAGCGCTGGAAGAGCGTGAGGAGCAGGCAGCGGATGTGAGCGCCGTCGACGTCCGCGTCCACCAGGAGGACGATCTTGCCGTAGCGGGCGGCGTCGATGTCGAAGGTGCGGCCGGAGCCCGCTCCTATGACCTGGATGATCGCTCCGCACTCGGCGTTCTTGAGCATGTCGGAGACGGACGACTTCTGGACGTTGAGGATCTTGCCGCGAATCGGGAGCAGCGCCTGAAACTCGGAGTTCCGGGCGAGCTTGGCCGTGCCGAGCGCGGAGTCTCCCTCGACGATGAAGAGCTCGCTGCGGTCGACATCGTCGCTGCGGCAGTCGGCGAGCTTGGCCGGCAGCGATGAGGACTCCAGGGCCGTCTTACGCCGCTGAGCCTCCTTGTGCTGGCGTGCCGCGATACGCGTACGCGCCGCGGCGACGGCCTTCTCCAGGACCGCCCTGGCCTGCGCCTTGGCATCGCGCTTGGTGGAGGTCAGGAACTCCTTGAGCTCCTTGGCCACGACATTGGCCACGATCCGGTTGGCGGCGGAGGTGCCGAGCACCTCCTTCGTCTGCCCTTCGAACTGCGGCTCGGCCAGACGCACGGTGACGACCGCGGTGAGCCCTTCGAGAGCGTCGTCCTTGACCACGTCGTCCTCGGCGACCCTCAGCAACTTGGCGGAGCGCAGCACTTCGTTGATCGTCTTGGTGACCGAGCGCTCGAAGCCGGTGATGTGGGTGCCGCCCTTGGGGGTGGCGATGATGTTGACGAAGGACTTGACCGTGGTGTCGTAGCCGGTGCCCCAGCGCAGGGCGATGTCCACGCCGAGGTCGCGGGTGACCTCGGTCGGCGTCATGTGGCCACGGTCGTCGAGGACCGGGACGGTCTCCTTGAAGCTGCCGTGGCCGGTGAGGCGCAGGACGTCGCAGACGCCCTTGTCCTGGGCGAGGTACTCGCAGAACTCGCTGATGCCGCCGTCGAAGCGGAAGATCTCCTGCGACTTGCCCTCGCCTTCCAGGTCGCGCTCGTCCCGGACGACAATGGTGAGGCCGGGTACGAGGAACGCGGTCTGGCGGGCGCGCTGGTGCAGGGTCTCCAGCGACAGCTTGGCGTCCTTGAGGAAGATCTGCCGGTCCGCCCAGTAGCGGACGCGGGTGCCGGTACGGGCCTTGGGCACCCGCTTGCCCTTGATCAGTCCGTTGGCCGGGTCGAAGGGGGCGTCAGGTCCTGACTCGGTGAAGATTCCGGGGACTCCGCGGCGGAAGCTGATGGCGTGCGTGGCGCCGTTCCGGTCGACCTCGACGTCGAGACGGGAGGAGAGCGCGTTCACCACGGAGGCGCCCACACCGTGCAGGCCGCCGGAGGCGGCGTACGAGCCGCCGCCGAACTTTCCACCGGCGTGCAGCTTGGTCATCACGACCTCGACGCCCGAGAGGCCGGTCTTCGGCTCGACGTCGACGGGGATGCCCCGGCCGTCGTCCCGGACCTCGACCGAGCCGTCGTCGTGCAGGATCACCTCGATGTGGTCGCAGTACCCGCCCAGGGCCTCGTCCACCGAGTTGTCGATGATCTCCCAGAGGCAGTGCATGAGGCCACGGCTGTCGGTGGATCCGATGTACATGCCGGGCCGCTTGCGGACCGCCTCCAGCCCTTCAAGAACGAGCAGGTGACGCGCGGTGTAGTTGGAACCGTCACGGTCTGCGGTCAGCAGCGCACTGGACGGCACTGACATTTCGGCGGTCACGCGGTTCGCTCCTCGCTGAATTTGGATCTGGCCTCTGTGGGGTAAAGGCCCGGCGTCGTTCGCCGGTCAGAGGGTACCGAGGCCTGGTAGAGCCGGTGTAACGCCACCCTCGTGATGGTTCATGCTAGTGCAGAGTCGCATACACGTTCGATCCCTCGATCGGGTGACGTGCACATCACGTTCCCTTCGGCGCATGAACCATTTAGGCTCCGGGCACGTCCTCAACAACAAACCGGCAAGCCAGCCGGGAGGACACATGAGACAGACAAGCAAGCAAGCGAAACCGTAAAGCGAAGCAATACGGCACATTCGCCGCCAGCCAGTCGGCAGCCAGCCGCCTCGAAGGACCCTGAAGAAAAAGTTTCGAGGGAAAGGCCCGAGCGGGAACGTTTTCGGCCTGGTTGGATGTTGACCCTGGTACGACAGCTCGTCGAGCTAGAGAAGAGGCGACGTGACTACTGTTCTGACCCCCGCGAGCCCGCTGACGGCCGCTGACCGCTGCGACCGTTGCGGCGCCCAGGCCTACCTGCGCGTCATCCTGACCAGCGGTGGTGAGCTGCTCTTCTGTGCCCATCACGGGCGCAAGTTCGAGCCGGAACTCAAGAAGATCGCCGTTGAGATACAGGACGAGACCGACCGGCTTTCGGCTGTACCGGCCAGTACCGGCGAAGACGAGCGCTGACTCTCACGTCCTACGACGAGCCAAGGGCCGGTCCAGGACCGGCCGATGGATGGCCGCCCCTCGAGATGAGGGGCGGCCATCCGTTCTCATGCGCTCGCTTCCTCGCAGGGACTGACGCCCTGTGCCGGCCCGGCGACCGTGCGCATCCTCACAGCCGGTCGGCCAGTGAGGGCATCACCGCGGACACCCGGGTGTAGACACCGGGGCTGTCCGCTCTCCCGCATCCGCTCCCCCATGACACCAGCCCGATCAGTCGGCCGTTCGCGACCAGAGGCCCTCCGCTGTCGCCCTGGCAGGCGTCCCGGCCACCCTTGGCATCACCCGCGCACATCATCGTCCCGGGCTCGTAGCGCCCGATCGGGACGCCTGGATACGCCTTGCTGCACGCTTCGTCGGCCAGGACGTGCACCGGTGCCGAGCGCAGTGCGCTCGCATAGCTGCCCGCTCCCGTGGTGTCGCCCCAGCCGTACACCGACGCGGGGGTTCCTGCCGCGTACGCGGGGTCGCCGGCCCCGGCCGGGGTGATCACCTGCGTTGCGGGCAGTGCCTTGGAGAGCGTCAGCACAGCCATGTCGTAGATGTTGGTCTTCGGGTCGTAACCCGGCGCGACCCGTACCTCCCGCACCGGGACCTCCTGGCCCCCCGGCCCGAGAAGGCTCTCCCGTCCGGTGATGACCCGAAGGTCGCGGATCTGCTCCACGGGACCCCCCAGCACCTCATTGCTGAGACAGTGCGCCGCCGTGAGCACCTTCGTGGGTGCCACCAGTGCGCCGCCGCAGAACTGACCGGCCCTCGTACCTCCGAACAGGCTACGGCTGGACAGGGCGACGACCCAGGGGCTGTCCACCGACCGCGCCGGTTTGCCGCCGATGATCACACTGTCAGCGGACGCCGGGGTGGGATGACCGAACGGCATCAGGACAGCTGCCGCCGCCAGGGCCAGGGGTGCTGTCAGTGCTCGGGCGAAGGGGCGACGCATGACGTCTCCTGACTCTCCGGTGGGCTTCCGTCCACCCAGAGTCAGCCACTGCACGATGGCCCGCACCCTGCGCCATGCCGAAGGGCCCGGCTTCCCCGTCAGTTTCGGGGGAGCCGGGCCCTTGGCGTCGTCAGCCGTGCGGACTAGTCGAGGTAGTCGCGCAGCACCTGCGAGCGCGAGGGGTGACGCAACTTCGACATGGTCTTGGACTCGATCTGGCGGATTCGCTCACGCGTGACGCCGTAGACCTTGCCGATCTCGTCCAGGGTCTTGGGCTGGCCGTCGGTGAGGCCGAAGCGCATCGAGACGACACCCGCCTCGCGCTCCGACAGGGTGTCGAGCACCGAGTGCAGCTGCTCCTGAAGGAGGGTGAAGCTGACCGCGTCAGCCGGCACGACCGCTTCGGAGTCCTCGATCAGGTCACCGAACTCGCTGTCGCCGTCCTCACCCAGCGGGGTGTGGAGGGAGATCGGCTCACGACCGTACTTCTGGACCTCGATGACCTTCTCCGGGGTCATGTCGAGCTCCTTGGCCAGCTCCTCCGGGGTGGGCTCGCGGCCGAGGTCCTGGAGCATCTGACGCTGCACACGCGCGAGCTTGTTGATGACCTCGACCATGTGCACCGGGATACGGATGGTGCGGGCCTGGTCGGCCATGGCGCGGGTGATCGCCTGACGGATCCACCAGGTGGCGTACGTGGAGAACTTGTAGCCCTTGGTGTAGTCGAACTTCTCGACGGCGCGGATCAGACCGAGGTTGCCCTCCTGGATGAGATCCAGGAAGAGCATGCCGCGACCGGTGTAGCGCTTGGCCAGCGAGACGACCAGCCGGAGGTTGGCCTCCAGCAGGTGGTTCTTGGCGCGGCGCCCGTCCTCGGCGATGATCTCCAGCTCGCGCTTGAGCTTCGGGGCGAGCTTGTCGGAGTTCGCCAGCTTGTCCTCGGCGAACAGGCCGGCCTCGATGCGCTTGGCGAGCTCGACCTCCTGCTCCGCGTTGAGGAGCGGGACCTTACCGATCTGCTTGAGGTAGTCCTTGACCGGGTCGGCGGTGGCGCCGGCCGCGGCGACCTGCTGCGCGGGCGCGTCGTCCTCATCCTCGTCGGAAAGGACGAAACCGGCGCTCTCGGCACCCTCGGGCTCGTCGCCCTTGCCGGGCTGTACCTCGTCGAGGACCTCTTCGGTCTCGGCCAGCTCGTCGGAGTCGTTCTTGGAAGCGGTCTTCTTGGCCGCGGCCGTGGTCTTCTTGGCAGCGGTCTTCTTCGCCGCCGTCGTCTTCTTGGCAGCGGTCTTCTTGGCCGCCGCCTTCTTCGCGGGCGCCGCGGTCTCGTCGGCCGAGGCGTCGGCGGTGGCCGTCGGAGCCGTGGCTGCTGCGGCGACGGTCTTCGCCGTGGCCGTCTTGGCCGCGACGGTCTTGGTGGCGGTGCGCTTCGCCGGGCTCTTCGCTGCGACGCTCTTCCGGGTGCGCTTGGGCGACTCCGCGGCACTGACCATCAGCGTCACACCCTCTTCCTCGAGGATCTGGTTGAGGCTGCGCAGAACATTCTTCCACTGGGTTGGCGGAATCTGGTCAGCCTCGAAGGCCCGACGCACGTCATCGCCGGCGATCTGCCCATCAGCCTTTCCCCGCTCGATGAGCGCCATCACAGACTCGGACTCGGCGATCTCCGGCGGGAGCGTACGGGATGTGCTGGCCGACACGAACAACCTCTCGGAACGATGGAAAACGGCTTCCGCCCCCGCCCATGTTCGGGCCGGAGCCGACGACCACCGGGCTGGGGATGTACCGGCGGCGCGGGCTAGGACCTCGGAGGAGAACAGCGCCGGCTACGGCGCCTGTATTCCCTCCTCGGCTGTCACCTCTTAGGTCATCGCACTGTTTCGACGAGCGTTACGCCCATTTCGCGTGGCCCGAGTCACACCTCATTCTCGGCAAAACGTCTGAAAAGGTATGTCGCCCGACAATCGTCTCGTCTGAAACAGTGTGCGCGGGCTTCTGTCACGTTCCCCCACTTCCCCACAGCCGGTGCCGGAAACCATCCGGACGCCCCACAGGCGACCGTTTCCAGCCCTTCCGGTGATCGCGCCGGCCGTCGTTCCGGACTCCGCGTCGGCCCTCGCGTCCGCGATCGTGTCGCCGGACCCCGAGGGTCCGGCGACACACGATGGGGCGCACACGGGCCCCTGCCGTGTCCGCGGTCAGTGCTCGCGCGGAGCGGGCACGACGCGGTCCACCTCGGGGTGGGCGGTAAGGAGTTGACGCATGGCCGTCTCGGCGCCGTTCGCATCGCCCGCGGCGAGCGCGTCGGCGATCCGGGCGTGGTGCGCCAGGGACGCCTCGGAGGGACGCTCACATCCGGCGGCGGGGCCGCCGGAGACCTGGAGCGCCGCGGAGACGATGCCGGACAGGTGCTCCAGCATGCGGTTGCCCGCGACCTGGATCAGCAGGGAGTGGAACTCGGCGTCGGCACGCGCGAAGGTGATCGCGTCACCCTGGGTGAGCGCGTGGTTCATGATCTCGACCATGTCGGTGAGACGCTGCTGCACGTCCTCCCTGCCGTGACCGGCGGCGAGGCGGGCGGCGAGCGGCTCGATCGTCCAGCGGAGCTCGGTGAGCTCGCGGCGCTGATCGTCACGCTGCGGGCCGAAGGCGCGCCACTCGATGATGTCGGGGTCCAGGAGGTTCCAGTCACTGACCGGTCGCACCCGGGTGCCGACATTGGGGCGGGCGCTGACGAGGCCCTTAGCCTCCAGGACACGGAGTGACTCCCGGACCACCGTCCGGGAGACCTCGAAGCGCTGCCCGATCTCTTCGGGAACGAGCGGCCGGTCGGCTCCGAGGTCGCCGGACACGATCATCTGGCCGAGCTGCTGGACGAGTTGGCCGTGAAGTCCACGGCCCCGGCTGCCCGCCGCGCGGCGGCCGACCGCACGGCCCAGATCGGCTTCCGAAGTGTCCCAGGCGGCTGGGGGTCCCACGCGTTCGGGGCGGTCGACGCCGGGGACCTCCGGGTAGGGGTATCGGTCGAGTTCGCCCGGGCCGACGAGGCCGGACTCGGCGGGGCGGGCGGCGGTCATCATGGTGTGTGCAAGGGTACTCACGCATCCTTTGTCGGCGTCCCCCGAGCAGCCCTTGAGGTCTTTGGTGAAAAGCACACGAAAGGGTGATCACCGCCCTCGCCGCAATTGACGGCTTATCAGGCACAAACGGTCATCTGCGGGGGAGTTACGAGGCGCACGAAGGCGGGAAGCCACGCTTCCCCTTGCGTGATCGCGGCAACGCCGTTGAAGCATTGGAGAGTTGGGGCCGGTATTCGCTCTCCGGGGCGCGTTCGCGATGCCAGGCCGAGGGCGAGGGCACAGAGAGGGCGGCCCGACCAACCGGAGCGGATCCGGCCGGAGTTCTCCCGGGTAGCCACGGCCTGTCGGAGGGAACAGACGCGCTCGCGGCAGGTGTCAGACTTCGGGCCGCAGCATCGGCGGGTTCAGCAGGTTCGCGCCGCCAGCCCGGAACAACTGCGCGGGACGGCCTCCCTGACGGGTCGTGGTGCCCCCGGCCGGTACCAGGAAGCCGGGCGTGCCCGTCACCTTCCGATGGAAGTTCCGCGGGTCCAGGACCACACCCCACACCGCCTCGTACACGCGCCGCAGCTCGCCCACCGTGAACGCGGGCGGGCAGAACGCCGTGGCCAGCGAGGAATACTCGATCTTCGACCTTGCCCGCTCGACACCGTCAGCGAGGATCCGGGCATGGTCGAAGGCGAGCTGGGCGGCCGGCTCGCCCTCGCGTCCGCCGCTTTCCGGATTGAGCAGCGATTCGACGGGGGCCCACCGCGCGCTGTTCGCGTCCCCGCCCGCTCGAGGCGCGGGCAGATCGGGAGAGAGCGCGAGATGGGCCACGCTCACCACCCTCATCCGTGGGTCGCGCTTCGGGTCGCCGTAGGTGGCCAGTTGTTCCAGATGCGCACCGTTGCCGGTGTCGGGTGAAGCGGGATCGTGGACGCACAGCCCCGTCTCTTCGACGAGCTCCCGCGCGGCTGCGGCGGCGAGATCCTCATCGGCCCGTACGAACCCTCCGGGCAGCGCCCAGCGCCCCTGGAACGGCGGCTCTCCGCGGCGGACCACCAGTGCGCAGAGGGCATGGCGGCGTACGGTGAGCACGACCAGGTCGACGGTGACGGCAAACGGCGGGAAGGCCGACGGGTCGTAGGGTGGCATGCCGCGATCATAGTCGTCTTCCTGACGATAAACACTCCCTTCGTGATCCAGATCCGGGGACTTCTTCGGCGGCTCCGGTCGCCGATCGTCAGCCGCCGCCGGGCTCGATGTCGGAGCCTCGTCGGCGGCCCCGGTCGGAAGTGCTCCTCGGGTCTCGGCGCCCGGTGCCCGGTGCGGGCCGCTGCCGGGGCCGCTCGCCCGGGCCAGGTGCCGTCTGCTTCCTGCGCCCGCCCCGCCTCAGCTCGGTCTTGCTCACCGAGTGCGCGGATCCTGTTCCCTCTGCCTCACCGGGGTCCGGCGCCGCGTGCTCGCGCAGGCAGCGTCGCAGCTCTTCAGGATCCAGTCCGTCGTTGCACGCCTGATGAAGCAGCCGGGCGAAGAGATACTCCGGATCCGCCCGCAGCGCGAGGCTGAGCGCGACCCGCGCCTCTGGTTCGTCGCCGGTCGACCATGCGACCCAGCCCGTCAGCGCCAGCGGTGCCGCGGAATGCTCGCCGTAAGAGCCGACGCAGCGACGGGACAGCGCCCGCCAAAGTCGCAAGGCGTGGTGGGCTTCCGGCCCTTCCATCCACGCGGCGGCCTTGTCGCGGGTGTCCCGGTCCTGGAGTCCGAGGATCACCGCCGCCGCTTCCTCGTGCGAGATCAGCTCGTCGTCGTGCGCGTCGGCCTCGGGCCATGCGGTCCGCACGGGCGCCTGCGCCGCGAGCCGCTCCATGAGCAGCCGTGCCAGCCTCAGGGTGTCCGCGCGGACCTCCTCCCGGCGTCCTTGATCCACGATGCCGACCAGCAGCGCCGACGCGATACCGTCCAGTGCCCGCTCCTGCTCGGCCGCCGCGGACGTCCGCAACGGCTCGAGCCGCGCCTCAAGGTCCCGCAGCGAACCCCTCACCTGGATGCCCGCGTAGGCCGCGGCCGCGGCCATCACGGAAGTGCCCGGCATCGACATGACCGTCCCCTCCGCCGGACAGCAGCGGACGTCCGGGCAGCAGTAGGACCAGAAGCGGCCGTCGGACAGACACAGCGCCTCGTACACCGGCACGTCGAGAGCGCCGCAGGCGGTCCGCAGGCGCTGTGCCAACGGTCGCAGCTCATCCATCACCTCGCGAGCGGTCTGTCCGGCCGAAGGATCCCGGCAGAGGAAGACGATGATTCCGTCCGGCTTCGCGCCCCGCCGCCCGCATGCGTCGATCAGGCATTCGGCAAGCTGGTCCGCCATCGGCGGCCACTCGGCCCCCGAGCCGGGGATCCCCACTCTCAGCCTGCCCCCGAACCGTCCCCGGCTGCCGTGGAGCGCCACCATGACCACGGAGTTCGTCGGGTGAAACCCCATCAGGTACGGGAGGGCGTCGGCGAGCTCCGCGGGCCCCCGCAAGGTGATCGACTGCTCGCCGGCATGGCTCCCGGAGCCACCGGACGCAGGCGGCTGGTTGTGTTCGTTGGTCTCTCGCATGCCTCGACGGTCCCGTGGTCAAGTCCACGCCGCCAGCCCTGTGGATAACGTTATCCACAGGTGGGACCGCGCGTTCGCGCGATGTCCGTGCCATCGGGTTGCATAGGTCCATGACCAACGCAGACCACGCAGATCTGAGGGCATCGGCGGATGCCGTGCTGGCCCGTCTCGTCGGGGACACCACCGGTGCCGCAAGGCTCCGTGAGGACCAGTGGCGCGCCATCGAGGCGCTCGTCGCCGACAAACGCAGGGCGCTCGTGGTCCAGCGCACCGGCTGGGGCAAGTCCGCCGTGTACTTCGTCGCTACCTCTCTGCTGCGGGAGCGGGGCGCCGGCCCGACGGTGATCGTCTCGCCTCTGCTCGCGCTCATGCGCAACCAGGTGGAAGCAGCGGCCCGAGCGGGGATCAGAGCCCGGAGCATCAATTCGTCCAACCAGGAAGAATGGGAGGAGATCCAGGCGGAGATCGCGTCCGGAGCCGTCGACGTGCTGCTGGTCAGTCCCGAGCGGTTGAACAATCCCGACTTTCGGGACCAGGTCCTGCCCAAGCTGGCCAGCGCGACCGGGCTCCTGGTCGTCGACGAGGCCCACTGCATCTCCGACTGGGGCCACGACTTCCGGCCCGACTACCGCCGGCTGCGCACGATGCTCGCCGACCTACCACCGGGTGTCCCGGTGCTCGCCACCACCGCTACGGCCAACGCCCGCGTCACCGCCGATGTCGCCGACCAACTGGGCACGGGCGCGGGCACGGACGCGCTCGTGCTGCGCGGGCCGCTCGACCGGGAGAGCCTCAGCCTGAGCGTGCTCCGGCTTCCCGATGCCGCCCACCGCCTGGCCTGGCTGGCGGACCATCTCGGGGAGCTCCCGGGGTCGGGGATCATCTACACCCTGACCGTCGCGGCGGCCGAGGAGGTCACGGCCTATCTCAGGCACTGCGGACACACGGTGGCCTCCTATACGGGGCGCACGGAGAACGCGGACCGGCAGCAGGCCGAGGACGACCTGCTCGCCAACCGCGTGAAGGCCCTGGTCGCCACCTCCGCGCTGGGGATGGGCTTCGACAAACCCGACCTGGGATTCGTGGTCCATCTCGGTTCGCCCTCCTCCCCCATCGCCTACTACCAGCAGGTGGGCCGCGCGGGTCGCGGCGTGGAGCATGCCGAGGTGCTGCTCCTACCGGGCAAGGAGGACGAAGCGATCTGGCAGTACTTCGCCTCCGTCGCCTTCCCTCCCGAAGAGCTCGTCCGCCGGACCCTGGACGTGCTGGCGCAGGCAGGCAGGCCGCTGTCGCTGCCCGCCCTGGAGCCCCTGGTCGAGCTGCGGCGCACGCGCCTGGAGGCCATGCTCAAGGTCCTCGACGTGGACGGCGCGGTACACCGCGTGAAGGGCGGCTGGACCTCGACGGGGCAGCCCTGGGAGTACGACACCGAGCGGTACGCGTGGGTGGCCCGGCAGCGGACGGCCGAACAGCAGGCAATGCGTGACTACGCGTCGGCAGCGGACTGTCGGATGGAGTTCCTGCGCCGACAGCTCGACGACGAGCAGGCGGCGCCATGCGGACGCTGTGACAACTGCGCTGGGGCCCGCTTCGATTCGGGTGTGTCCGAGGCCGCGCTTCAGGCCGCGCGTGGGGAGTTGGGCCGCCCCGGTGTGGAACTCGAGCCGCGCAGGATGTGGCCCACGGGTCTCGCAGCGGTGGGAGTGGATCTGAAGGGCCGTATCCCGGTCGGCGAACAGGCCTTCACCGGGCGGGCGCTGGGACGCCTGTCGGACATCGGATGGGGCAACCGGCTCCGGCCGATGCTCGCTCCCCAGGCTCCGGACGGTCCCGTGCCGGACGATGTGCTGAGCGCCGTGGTGTCCGTGCTCGCGGACTGGGCCAAGGGTCCCGGGGGTTGGTCGTCGGGCGCCGAGGACGCTCCGCCGCGCCCGGTCGGGGTGGTCATGGTGGCGTCGCGGGTCAGGCCGGCGCTCGTCGGCTCAATCGCAGCCCGGATCGCCGAGGTCGGCCGGATGCCGCTGCTCGGGACCGTCGAGTACGCCGCCGGGTCCGAGAACAGGTCCGTCTCACGCACCAACAGCGCCCAGCGGGTGCGAGGACTGCATGAAACGCTGACCGTGACGGCCTCTCTGGCCGGGGCGCTCGCGTCGGCCGACGGGCCGGTGCTGCTCGTAGACGATCTCTCAGACAGCGGCTGGACTCTCGCGGTCGCGGCGCGGCTGCTGCGCCGTGCGGGGGCCAAGGGGGTGTTTCCGCTGGTCCTCGCCACATCCGCATGAGGGGGCCCGGCCTGGGCAAGCGAAGGATATGAGCGTCATACCTGTCCATTCCAGTCAGCGGGCTCAATTGCTCGTTGCCGCCCGCCCGTAGGCCAGGAAGAATTGGAAGCGTCCCCGCGCGGCCCGTTCGTGGTCCTGATGGGTTGTGTCGTGGCGCGTCCCACCAACCCCTGCCCGCTCTGAGCGCGCGTATGCGAAGGGAGGAACGTGACCTTCGGATTCGCCTCGTCCGCAGCCTCGTCGCTGAGTGCTGCGGCCGGCTCACCCAGCCGCCTGGCACGGATGCTGGAGCCCGCTGAATGGGCAGCTGCCGGAATCCCCCTGCTGCGCAGCCCCCGTGATGTGGTCAGCAGCCTTCACACCCGCCACCGGCCCACACCCGCGACGGCGGTCGTGGCCGTGCTCGACCATGAGGAGAGACTCACCGCCAGTGCCTCGTTCGCCCGGCGCTCCGTGCCCGCCGACGGCTGGGACTTCCGCAACGCGCTCCTGGCTCATCTGCGCCGGGTGATTCCACACGATCTACGCCGGCGCACCCCGGTCCGCACCGCCGTGCTGCTCTACTGCCGTGACGGCGACGAACGGTGGACGGAGGAAGACGGAGCCTGGATGTGGGGTCTGCGTGACGCCTGCACGCTGCACGGGCTGCGCTGTGGCGCGTACATCACGCTCACAGGTGGCGGGTGGCAGGTGCTGGGGGAAGGGCGGGGCGGTCGGCGGCCCAACTTCGAGTCCCCACCGGATGGCTTCGGCGCCGCGCCGGAAGTGGTCCCGCTGCGCGCCGCGAGCGGAGCGGCCGAGATACTCCGCCGGACGGCTGCCCGCTGAGCTCACGGAGGCACCACCCGGCGCGTAGCCCGCATCTCCCAGCGTTCCCGTTTCCGGTGACCTTCCGGTGCACGCGCGTGGCGACCGGCCGTGACTGGCACGGCCGGCCCGATGCGCCGGCATCGCCGTGTTCTCGGCGCGGGTTCAGACGCCCGCACCGAGAAGGGCGTTGATGCGTTGCGCATCACCGCAGACGATCAGCAGCGCTCCCGCACGGTCCATGGCGCCGGGCAGGGCACGGGCGGTCTCGTCGTCGGTGCCGCCGTTGACGGCGACCACGACCACCGGCCGGGTGCCCGCGCGGTCCACCGAGGCGGCGTCCGCGTAGAAGACGTCGTCACCGGCGTCGTGCTGGGCCCAGTAGGCGGCTTCGCCGAAGGACAGCTCGTGTGCGGCCCAGGGGTGCTGCTCGCCGGTGGTGAGCACCAGGATGTCCTCTGGGGCTCGCCCGGAGTCGAGCAGCAGGTCGACTGCTTCACCCGCGGCATCGAGCGCACCCGCTGGCGGAGCCGGGATCAGCTGAATCTGCGGCACGGAACGATTCTCCGGCTGCGGCGAAGGCACCGAAGTGGCCGGGGCCGCGGAGCCGTGCGTGCGCTGTGCGGGCGGCGGCGTGGGCCTGGCCTGGCCGGGTCCGGGACGTCCGGGACGGGGCGTGGCCGCGTTACGCGGGCCGGGTACGGGACGGGGGGTCGGCGCGGTGCGGCCGGTGGCCGTAGTCGCGCGGGGACCCTGGGCGCTCTCGTGAATCTGTGGCTCCTCGGGGATGAGAGGTATGTATGGATATCTATCAAACGCCGATGCGCCTGGCATCAGCGGGTGGGCACATGAGTGCGATCCGTGAGGTCGGCCTCCGCACAGCGGTCACCGACCGGTCTGATCAGAAGTCGAAGCCGAGTTGGCCCTCGCTCTCCGGAACAGCAGCCGCCCGCACCGGGACACGAACCTTCTTCAGGTGCCGCCACTGCGGCATCCCGTCGAGAAAAGCCCACGACACCCGGTGGTACGGCGTGGGGCCGCGCTCTGCGAGCGCGGCCTTGTGCACGGGCGAGGGGTAGCCCGCGTTGTCGGCGAATCCGAAGCCTTCACACACCGGATCCATTCCGAGCTCGGCCATCATCGCGTCCCTGCTCACCTTGGCGATCACCGAGGCGGCAGCGACCGCGACACAGGACTGGTCACCCTTGATGACCGTACGGACGCGCCAGGGCAGTCCGAGGTAGTCGTGCTTCCCGTCGAGGATCACCGCGTCAGGCCGCACGGGCAGCCCGTCCAGGGCACGCACCGCGGCGAGCCGGAGCGCCGCGGTCATCCCGAGTTCGTCGATCTCCTGCGGGCTGGCATGCCCGAGTGCGTGCGAGGTGACCCACTCCTCCAGCCGCTCCGCAAGCTCCGTACGGCGCTTGGGGCTGATCAGCTTGGAGTCGGTGAGACCGTCAGGGGGCCTGCGCAGCCCCGTGATGGCAGCGCACACCGTGACCGGCCCGGCCCAGGCCCCGCGCCCGACCTCGTCGACTCCGGCGATGATCTTGGAACCGGTGGTGGCCCGGAGCGAGCGCTCAACGGTGTGAGTGGGTGGTTCGTACGGCATGGCGCCAGTCAGGGTACGCCGCTCCGGCCGGCGACGACACCCCGGATGTCGATCTACGAGCCGTCCCGGGTCCCCCTGAGCGGCGAAGGGGGACCCGGCCGCAGCAGGGGAACCATGATCTGGTCGACCATCTCGCCGATTTCGGCGTCCGGCCATTCACTTCCGCACACCTTCGAGCGGTACATCAGGATCGCCGGCATCACGTCGCCGACCAGGCTTCCCGTGGCATCCGCGCGCACATCGCCTCGCTTGATTCCGCGGCGGACCACTTCGAGGAAGAGTCGGCTTGCAGGCTCGGCGACTCCGCTGATGATCAGCGCGCGAAATCGTTCAGCGGTGGTCTCATCATCGCACTCGTGAAGCACCGCGCGAAGAGCGCAGCCCGGTTTCGAGTACATGGCCGCGCGGATACGGCGGCAGAGTTGGTACAGGTCTTCGCGGACGCTGCCGTGATCCGGCGCTTCACCGACTTCCGGCAGTCCCGCGCGCAGCGCGTCCGCCACCAGCTCCTCCTTGGACGACCAGCGCCGGTAGACGGCGGCCTTGCCGGTCTGGGCACCGGCCGCGACACCCTCCATGGTCAGCCCGTTCCAGCCGACCGTACTCAACTGGTCGAGCACTGCGGCGAGAATCGCCTGTTCGAGCACGGAACCGCGGCGGCGCGGCGTCACCTGCTGCGGCCGAGCGGTGGCCGCAGAGCGTGAAGTAGCCATCGGAAACTCTCCGTTGAAGCAGTGCGGTAGCTCCAGTGAACGCTTGCGTTCACTGTTGGGGACTCACTACCGTTTGACGGGACAGTGAACGCATCCGTTCACTGACTCATGGGTGGGGGACTCATAGTGACAACCTCTCAGCTAGAACAACAGCACAAGCGGGGCGAGGCCCGGCGCGAGGGGCGTCCGGGAGTCGCCCTCGCCGTCATCGCGGCCTGCCAGCTCATGGTGGTACTCGATGCGACAATTGTGAACATCGCACTGCCGCACATCCAGGGCGCACTCCACTTCTCCACCACCGATCTCTCCTGGGTGCTCAGCGCCTACACCCTGACTTTCGGTGGCCTGCTTCTGCTCGGTGGCAGGGCGGGCGACATCCTCGGCCGCCGCAGGGTGTTCATGGCGGGCATCCTGGTCTTCACCCTCGCATCGCTGCTCGGCGGGCTCGCGCAGGAACCCTGGCAACTGCTCGCCGCACGGGCGCTCCAGGGGGTCGGCGGGGCGATCGCCTCACCGACCTCACTCGCGCTGATCACCACGACCTTCCCCGAAGGGCCGGAGCGCAACAGGGCCTTCGGGGTGTTCTCCGCGGTCTCGGCGGGCGGGGGTGCCATCGGGCTGCTGGCGGGCGGAATGCTCACCCAGTGGCTGGACTGGCGGTGGGTTCTCTTCGTCAACGTCCCGATCGGCATCCTGATCGCCTTCCTCACACCCCGCTACATCGGTGAATCCGAGCGCCACCCCGGCCGCTTCGACATATCCGGTGCGCTGACCTCAACGGCCGGTATGGCCTCTCTGGTCTACGGATTCATCCGGGCATCCGAGGAGGGCTGGCGGGATTCGCTCACGCTCGGGTCCTTCAGCGCGGCGGTCGTCCTGCTCGGCGCCTTCGGGGTCATCGAGTCCAGGGCCAAGGAGCCGATCGTCCCGCTGCGGATGTTCACCGACCGCAACCGCTCGAGTTCGTACGTCATCATGCTGAGCCTGGCGGCCGCGATGTTCGGCATGTTCTTCTTCATCGTGCTCTTCGTGCAGAACGTGCTGGGGTACTCCCCGATCAAGGCCGGTCTGGCCTTCCTCCCGGTCACCGTCGCGATCGTCACCGGCGCGGGAACCGCCCAGCGGCTGCTGCCCGTCCTCGGCCCCAAGCCGTTCATGGTCTCGGGGTCCGCGATCACCGGCAGCGGTGTCCTCTGGCTGGCCCTGATCGGCTCGGACAGCACCTATCCGAACGGGGTACTGGGGCCGATGGTGCTCTTCGGCTTCGGCATGGGCCTCAACTTCGTGACGCTCACCCTGACCGCTGTGTCGGGTGTCGCACAGCATGAGGCGGGTGCGGCATCGGGGCTGCTCAACGCGACTCAGCAGGTGGGCGGCTCGCTCGGATTGTCCATCCTGGTCACCGTGTTCGGTACGGCGAGCCGGGACGAGGCGCAGAAGCAGGTGCCGTCGTTCCTCGCGCAGTCGTCCCCGGAGCAGAAGGCGCAGTTCGCCAAGACGGGTGAGCTTCCTGCGCCGTGGGGGCACGAGGTGCTGGCCGAGGGAATCTCCACCTCGTTCGTGGCAGCCGTGGCGATGGTGCTCATCGCCCTGCTGACGGCTGTCGTGGTGGTGCGCGTACGCAAGAGCGACCTCGAGGCCCTCAGCGGCGCAGCGGGGGGTGCGGGGCCCGTCGCATAGCGGGCCGGAGCCCAGGGCCGCGGATTCAGTCCGTACCGGTGCCCGGGTCGTACTCGTCGCCGTACGAGTCGCGCTCGTCTTCGGAGGACCAGCGGCCGTCGCCGGGACAGCCTGAGGTCCGGACCTCGACAGGCCGTTCTCTGATGATCGACCTGGCCCGGGCCTGGCTCCAGCTCGTCGCATACCAGGGTTCGTCCGCATGCCCGAGGTCGCGGGCGATCTCGGCGAGCGCACACGAGCGGACGGGCTCGGGCAGCCGGTCAAGGGCCGGCACGGCGTCCGCGGACAGACCCGTCAGATAGTCGACGTCGATCTTGCCGGTCTCCTCGTGACGCTGCACACCGCGCTCGGCGATCAGGGCGTCCGGTGACGCGAGCCCGAACGCGAGGACTGCGGCCATGGCGCTGCCCACCACCGCCCGCGGCAGCCAGCGGCCGCCGAGGAGCCCCGCGCCGATGATCAAAATGATCACCAGACCGAGCCACAGCTCCATCGCGGCCACGGAGACCCTCAGCCGGGTCAGCCCGTAGGCGTCGACGTAGAGGTCCATCCTGCGCAGCGCGGACGCCACCACGATCAGGGTCAGCAGACACAGGGTGCCCAGCACCCCGCGGACCAGGGCGGGGTCGCGCGGCCCGCCCTTCGGTGCCCAGCGCAGGGCGAGACCGATGACGAGGAGGGTGAGCACGGTGGCCCAGAGCAGTTGCCAGAAACCCTGGCGGGCGTACTCGGCGTAGGTGAGTCCCGTCTCCCGCAGCACCTTGTCGTAGCCACCGAAGAGGACGGCGAGCTGGACCGCGATGAAGGCCGCGAAGAGCAGGTTGAGCACCACAAGCGGCAGCGCCCACTCGAATCGGCCCCGGGATTTTCCGGCCCGCACGGTCGTCCGGTCCCAGCGGAGCGGTGCGGCCGCCGTACGCGCCATCGCAAGCGCGGTGAGAAGCCCCACAAGGAAGAGGAAGAACCGCCAGGGGCCGTCGACGAGTGAGACATCGGGGATCAGCTTTCCGAGCAGATCCGCGAAGGCCGCGTCCGCACCGGCGAACAACGCGCCGAACACGACGAGAAGCACCAGCGCCACGGCGATCGTGCGGACCACAGGTCCGAGACGGCCACGCGAGCCGTCCACCCGTTCACGCACTCCCCGCCAACCCCAGGACACACCGGTGGCCAGGGAGTCGAGCAGACCGACCGGGGCGAGGAGGACACCCGGCCAACTCCTGCCACCGTGCAGGGCGAGGGCACCGGCCACTACGGCCGACGCCACCGCGAGGAAGGACGGCCACCCGGCGTCCGACAGGGCAGGAATGCCCACCAGACCCAGCGCTCCGAGGGCCCACACCGCGGTCCAGGGGCGCAGCCGACGGCCGGCGGCGTGTGCGGCGAAGTACGCGGCGAGCGCGGCCGGCACGGCCACGATCAGCAGATTCACCCCCAGCCCGTCCCCCAGCAGCAGCGCGCTCAGCACCGCGGTGGCGAGGACGCCCCACAGGGTGGCCACGCGTATGGGAGCGGGCGGGGCGGGACGCATACGGGCGAGCAGTGGCTCGGGCCGCCGCACAGGAGGCGGCCAGGGCTGACCAGCGGGGGGCCAGGCGCCCACCGGGGCATGCCATGGACCCGCCGCCCGGGCCCGGGGGCCGTGCGGGCTCGCCGGCCCCACCGCCTTCCCGGCGGTGTGGGCCTGACCTGCCGGGTGGGCCTGACCTGCCGGGTAGGCCTGACCTGCCGGGCCCGATGGGCTCGCCGATGCTCCAGTCGTGGCGGACGGATTCGCGGTGTGCCCTGTCGATGACGACGTGCGCGCCGGATCCGCCGACAACTGCGGTGGGATTTCAGGGCCTCGCGGCTCGGCGGCCGCACCGTCCCGGCGCGGCGTCGCGTCGTCCTCGTGGCCATCGGGCGGCTGCTCGGCGCCAGATGGCTTGGCCGGTATGTCGGACACGGGCCCCCCTCCCGACCGGGTGCCCTCGTGCCTTGCCTGGCGGTGCGACGGTCCCGGCACTGTTTCGACACCCGGCCGTCATGATCAACCGTGGCGTGGGCGAAAGGGTAGCCCTCCGCGAAGCCATGGCGTCGGTCACGGTCACGCTGTGGCAAGACCGTGACACGTCCCCGCGCCGCCGATCTCCCGGGATCCGTCAGCCGGTACGCGTCGGCACCCAGGACGGCAGGGTCTCGGTGCGGTCCAGCCAGTGCGCGGGCGGTGCTCCGGTCACGGCAGAGGCGACGACACCTCCGGCGATCGCGCAGGTCGTGTCCACATCCCCGCCGACCTGGGCGGTGGTCCAGAAGGCCTGCTCGAAGTCCCCGAGCGCACGGGCCGCCGACCACAGTGCGAACGGCACCGTGTCATGCGCGCTGGTACGACGGCCGCTGCCGAGCACGGCGGCGACCGTCGCCGCGTCGCCGTAGTCGAGCATGTCGCGCGCACGGCGCAGGCCGGCTCCGACCGCACTGCGCGGCACGAGCGCCACCACACCGTCGAGCAGTTCTTCGGGCGTGGGCGGGCCGGAGGGGGAGGCGACCAGCGCTGCAGCCGCCGCGACGGCCATGCTGCCCACGACGGCTTCACGGTGCTGGTGCGTCGTGTACGACGAGATCTCCGCCTGGTGCGTGGCCTGCTCCGGATCGTCGGCGTACCACGCACCGAGCGGTGCGATCCGCATCGCCGCACCATTGCCCCAGGATCCCTGGCCGTTGAACAGTGCCGAGGCGAGTTCACGCCAGTCACCGCCCTCCCGGATCAGCCGGAGCATCCGGTTGACCGCGGGTCCGTACCCGCGGTCGAAGTCATGGCGTTCGGCGAACGAACGCGCGAGCGCGTCCTGGTCGATCCGCTGGTGCGAGACCAGCACCGCCAGCACGGAGCAGGCCATCTCGGTGTCGTCGGTCCATTGCCACCGACCGTCCGGCAGCTCGCGCCGCTTCAGCAGCGGATAGTTCGCGGGAACGAAGAACTGGGAGCCCAGCGCGTCTCCCACGGCCAGCCCGCGCAGACTGGCCAGGGCGCGGGAGAAGCGTGGGTCACCGGCGTCGGATACGGGGCTGGAGCGGGGGGCTCCGGAATCTCCGGGTGTGACGCCACGGGTGATATCGGTGCTACCAGCAGTAACGGCGGCCGCGCCGCTCTGGGCGGCACCGGAGTCGGGGGACTCAACGGAATCGAGGGAATGGTCGGGGGGAAAGTCAACGGTCATCGCATGGCCACTCTATCGGGTGGTCCCCATACGACTCGGGAATGCACCAGCGTTCAAACGGCCTGTCCAGCGTGTACCGCCCGTCGTCACCGAGCAGCAGCATCCGCGTCTCGCCGTTGTCCGGGTTCGACAGCGACTCGAATTCGGCGACCGTCCAGTGGAACCACCGCATGCAGAACAGCCGCATGGTGAGCCCATGGGTGACGATCAGCACGTTCGGCGGATGGTCCGGAGCCTCGAAGCTCCGGTAAAGGCTCTCCAGGAACGCCCCGACCCGGTCGTACACATCCGCACCTGACTCACCCTGCGGCAGGCGGTAGAAGAAGTGCCCGTAAGCGTCACGATGGGCTTTCTGCAGCCGCACATCGTCGCGGTCCTGCCAGTTTCCCCAGTCCTGCTCGCGCAGTCTGGGTTCCTCCCGGACCCGTACGAGCCTCGGATCGAGGTGGAATGCCTTGTAGGTCTGATGGGTCCTGCGGTACGGCGAGACGTAGACACTGATTCGTTCATGGCCGAAGAGCTCGCGCAGCCGCACCCCCGTGTCCTCTGCCTGGCGCCATCCTCGCTCGGTGAGCCGCAGGGCGTGGTCGGGCTCGCGCTCGTACACCGAGTCGTCGGCGTTCCCCACCGACTCTCCGTGCCGGACCAGAACGATGCGCCGCGGTCGTGCCATACGACAAACACTAGATCGACGGGTACCGCGCTGCCGCCGTACCCGCCTTCACCGCCGTGTCCGTCATGCCGGTCGCCCTCACCGCTCAGACCGTCCAGGGCGCCTCGAGCTCCACGACATCGCCCGCGAGCGCCGCGATGTCCGCCTCCGTCTGCGCGCGCAGGGAGAGCCGCTCCACCCGCTCCACCCGGTACTTGCCGTGCTCGGCCGCCGACTGCCACATGGACAGCACCAGGAACTCGTTCCCCGGCGCCTCGCCGAACAGACCGCGCACCATCCCCGGCGACCCGGCCATCGCCGGGTTCCACACCTTCTCCTGCATCAGCGAGAAGTGCTCGACCCGGTGCTCGTGCACCCGGCAGTGGGCGACGCGCACCACGTCGGCGTCCGTGAAGCGCGGCTCGAAGCCCGTCTTCACATCGAAGCGGTAGTCGAAGATCTTGACCTGGCTGTCCTTGAACGTCCCGGACTGTGCCGCCGCCAGCCGGTCGTGCGAGCGCGCCATGAACGAGTCGTAGAACGCACGCGTCTCCCAGAACGCGAAGACATGGGCGACATCCGGCCGCCTGCGGCTCCACCCTCCGCCCTGCCCCCGGAATCCCGGCTCACCCAGCAGCCCCGCCCACTTTCGCTGCCCCCGCTCGAACCCCCGACGGTCCACCACGGTGCAGCGAATCCACTTGACCAGCACCGCGCCATCGTACGGCGCGCGGCGTGGCGCTGGTCGCTCTACGGCGAGACCTCCTTCCAGCGAGCGTGACAACATGGGTTCGTGCAATGGGTGTTGACGCCTGCGGCGACGAATCCGGGAAGTGGAAGGGCAGCAGAATGAGCAGCCTCAGCAAGGGCCTCGGCAAGGTTCGGGTGACGCTCAAGTGGGATCCCAGTCCCCTCGGCGCTCAGGCGACCGATCTGGACATCGTCGCGGCGACCTACCGGGCGGACGCCCCGCACGGCGCTCCCGCGTATCTGGTGCACTTCGGCAGCCGGTCCCCCGACGGCACGATCACCCTCAACCGGGACAGCAAGACGGGGCAGGGCTTCGGTCCGGACGAGGTCATGACCCTGGAGCTCGATCGCCTCTCCGACGAGTACACCCGGGTGGTGGTCGGTGTCGTCATCCAGCAGCACGGCGGCGAGAAGGTGTTCGGCGACATCCCGAACACCGGGATCCAGATCCTCGACGGCCATGCCGAGCTCGCCGCCGACGATCTGTCCGGCATCCCCGAGGCGACAGCGGCGGCGATCGCGGAGTTCACCCGCGACGGCAACGGCTCGTGGCAGCTGCGCACGGAGGTCCGGGGCTATGTCGCCGACCCGGCTGAGTTCTCGGATCTGATGGGTGCCGCGCACACGTGAGCTCCCGGCGTCGTTCGTCGTGGGGCAGAATCCCGCGATGTGATGATCAGCGCGCGAGAACTCAACCGGTCCACCCTGAGCCGTCAACTGCTGCTGGAGCGTGCGCCGCTGACCGTCTCCGACGGGGTACGGCGAGTGGTCGCCCTCCAGGCACAGCACCCGGCTTCGCCGTACGTGGCGCTGTGGAACCGGCTCAGCGCGTTCGACCCGGCCGCCATGGATGCCGTCCTCACCACGCGCTCGGTGGTCAAGGCCACCCTCATGCGGATCACCCTGCACGCGGTGCACGCGGACGACTACCCGGTCTTCCGCGCGGCGATGCGGCCGACGTTGTACGCGTCCCGGCTCGGCTCTCGTTTCACGGCCGGGGGCCTGACACCCGGGGATGCCGACGAACTGATGCCGGAGCTGCTGGCCTTCGCACGCCAGGCGCGCACCACGGTCGAGCTGAGGGCATGGCTCGGGGAGCGGTCCGGCGCCGACAGGGTCTCGGACGCCGGGCACGCCGCTGACAGCACGTGGTGGGGGCTGAAGGGGTACGCGCCGCTGCACCACGCTCCCACGGGTGGAACGTGGTCATTCGGCCCGCGGCCGTCCTTCATCGCTCCCATGACCGAGCCGGGTGAGATTCTCCGCACGGATCCGGAGGCGGCACAGCAGGCTCTGCCGACCTTGATCGTGCGGTACCTGTCGGGGTTCGGCCCCGCGTCGGTGGCCGACATCGCACAGTTCGCCCTGGTGAAGCGGACGGCCGCCCGGGAGGCACTGCGCGCTCTGGACGGTGCCGTGGAACAGCTCCGGGGACCGGACGGCACCGCTCTGTTCGACCTGTCCGGAGCCCACCGGCCGACCGCCGAGACCCCCGCTCCGGCCCGGCTCATGGCGATGTGGGACAGCGTCCTGCTGGCGTACGCCGACCGCAGCCGGGTGATTCCCCCGGCATACCGCCCCCTGGTGATCCGGCGCAACGGCGACGTACTGCCCACGCTGCTGGTCGACGGATACGTCGCCGGTGTGTGGCGTCAGGTGGACGACGGCATCGAGGCCACGGCGTTCCACCCTCTTCCGGCCTCTACCTGGGACCAACTCGCCGGGGAGGCCCGGGACCTGACCTCACTCCTCGCAGACCGTGATCCGGCGGTCTACGGGCGCTACCACCACTGGTGGGCCAAGCTGCCCGAGGCGGAGACACGACTGCTGTGATCCCGCTCGTGGAGCCGGGCTGCCTCTGCCGGTCCCGGACGTCCCGTGGTCATGAGACGCGTTCGAAGAAGTGCGTGCGGCCGATGGCGACGAAGCCGCGGCGCTCGTACCAGTGCTGCGGCCAGTCCGCCGCGTCGGCGATCAGGAACCGTGTACCGCAGTTCTCTTCGGCGGCCAGTCTCAGGGCGGTGGAGAGCACTGCGTCGGCGTGACCGCGCCTGAGGCGCGCTTCCGAGGTGATCAGGTCCTCGATCTGGGCCGTGCCGGTTGCCCGGTCCATGTAAAGGTCAGCCCACGAGGCGACCTCGCCCTCTTCCGTACGGGCCCCGATGAAGTGAACGGCGTCGGCTCCGCGCCGACGGGCCTCGCGCCGGTCGACGAGCTGGCGGATGACCTCGTCGTCGGCATCGGGCAGGAAGCCCCGCCAGCGCTGGGTGAGTGGGGTACGTATCGCGTCGAGGTCCACCCGCTCCGCCGGTCGTATGCCGTTCGGTACCGGGCCTGTGTGGAGCATGACCAGACAGGTGGACGGGGTGTAGCCGGCCCGGATCAGCGGCTCCGCGCACGCAGCCCCGGTTTCGTCGTCGAGTACGGAGATCACCTGGTACGGCAGGTGCCCCAGTGCGTCCTCCGCGATCTCGGGCAGGGCCTCGGGGTCCACGGCCGCGTCGACGACGACCTGGTTGTCGGCATGGGAATGGGCGAAGGCGTCGCCGGACACCGCGAATCCACCGGGCAGTTCCACGACGTGCGCGGCTCGGCGGCAGGCGAATGCGGAGAGGAACGCGTTGATCCGCTGAAGTTCTGGGCTTGGCACGGGAGGAGCCTAGACAGCCGTGGACATGGCCGCTTTCGAATTGTTCGCGCGGATTGTTCACGCGGAACCTGATCCGCTGCGCAAAGGAGGGTGCCGACCATGGTCGGCACCCTCCCAGGTGCGGTTCAGCGCCGTCGGCGGCGGATGCTCACCGCGGCGTCGGACGCGAGCGCTCAGCTGCAGCCGCTGGTCGAGCCGCAACCCTCGCAGATGTAGCAGGAACCGGCCCGCTGCATCTTGGTGCCGCAGGAGAAGCACAGAGGTGCGTCCGCGCTGATGCCGAGCTGCATCTCGACCAGTTCCGCCGAGGTGTGCGCCTGCTTGGGGGCCGGGACCTCGGCCTTCGGGGTGGCCACGGCCTTCAGGGGCTCCTGCTGACGCGGGGCCGACTGGGCAAGGCCCTCGACGTCGACCTCGTCGTCGGAGGGCTCGTACGAACCGGTCTCCAGGTGACGCTGACGCTCCTCGGCGGAGTGGATGCCGAGGGCCGAGCGGGTCTCGAACGGCAGGAAGTCCAGCGCCAAGCGGCGGAAGATGTAGTCGACGATCGACTGCGCCATCCGCACGTCCGGGTCGTCCGTCATACCGGCCGGCTCGAAGCGCATGTTGGTGAACTTCGAGACGTACGTCTCCAGCGGCACGCCGTACTGGAGGCCGACCGAGACGGCGATCGAGAAGGCGTCCATCATGCCGGCGAGAGTCGAGCCCTGCTTCGACATCTTCAGGAAGACCTCGCCGAGACCGTCGTCCGGATAGGAGTTGGCGGTCATGTAGCCCTCGGCGCCACCGACGGTGAAGGAGGTGGTGATGCCGGGACGGCCCTTGGGGAGGCGCTTGCGGACCGGGCGGTACTCGACGACCTTCTCGACCGCCGTGCGGATGGTCCCCTCGGCCTTCTCGGTGATCTCCTTCTTCTCCACCTCCTTCTTCTTCGCGGAGAGAGGCTGGCCGACCTTGCAGTTGTCGCGGTAGATGGCGAGCGCCTTGACGCCCAGCTTCCACGCCTCGAAGTAGATCTCCTCGACCTCCTCGACGGTCGCCGACTCCGGCATGTTGACCGTCTTGGAGAGCGCGCCGGAGATCCACGGCTGGATCGCGGCCATCATGCGGACGTGGCCCATCGCGGAGATGGAGCGCTCACCCATGGCGCAGTCGAAGACCTCGTAGTGCTCGGTCTTCAGACCGGGGGCGTCGATCACGTTTCCGTGCTCGGCGATATGGGCGACGATCGCCTCGATCTGCTCGGGCTGGTAGCCGAGGCGGTGCAGCGCCTGCGGCACGGTGCCGTTGACGATCTGCATGGAGCCGCCGCCGACCAGCTTCTTGAACTTGACCAGCGCCAGGTCCGGCTCGAGACCGGTGGTGTCGCAGGACATCGCCAGGCCGATGGTGCCGGTCGGGGCGATCACCGAGGCCTGGGAGTTGCGGAAGCCGTTCTTCGCGCCCAGTCGGATCACGTCCTGCCAGGCCTCGGTGGCCGCGGCCCAGATCGGGGTGTCCAGGTCGTCCATGCGGACGGCCACGGCGTTGGCGTCGGCGTGCTGCTTCATGACCCGCTGGTGCGGCTCGGCGTTGCGGGCGTAGCCGTCGTACGCGCCGACCACCGCGGCGAGCTCGGCGGAGCGGCGGTAGGACGCGCTGGTCATCAGCGAGGTGATCGCACCGGCCAGGGAGCGACCGCCGTCGGAGTCGTAGGCATGGCCGGTGGCCATCAGCAGCGCGCCGAGGTTGGCGTAGCCGATGCCGAGCTGGCGGAAGGCGCGGGTGTTCTCACCGATCTTCTGGGTGGGGAAGTCGGCGAAGCAGATGGAGATGTCCATCGCGGTGATGACGAGCTCGACGACCTTGGTGAAGCGCTCGACGTCGAAGGACTGGTTGCCCTTGCCGTCGTCCTTGAGGAACTTCATCAGGTTCAGCGAGGCCAGGTTGCAGGACGTGTTGTCCAGGTGCATGTACTCGCTGCACGGGTTCGAGCCGTTGATCCGGCCGGACTCGGGGCAGGTGTGCCAGTGGTTGATGGTGTCGTCGTACTGAATGCCCGGGTCGGCGCAGGCCCAGGCGGCCTCGGCCATCTTGCGGAAGAGTTCCTTGGCGTCGACCTCCTCGATGACCTCGCCGGTCATACGGGCACGCAGACCGAACTTCCCGCCGGACTCGACGGCCCTCATGAACTCGTCGTTCACACGGACGGAGTTGTTCGCGTTCTGGTACTGGACCGAGGTGATGTCATCACCGCCGAGGTCCATGTCGAAGCCCGCGTCGCGCAGTGCGCGGATCTTCTCCTCTTCCTTCACCTTGGTCTCGATGAAGTCCTCGATGTCGGGGTGGTCGACGTCCAGGATGACCATCTTGGCGGCACGGCGGGTGGCGCCGCCCGACTTGATCGTGCCCGCGGAGGCGTCGGCGCCGCGCATGAAGGAGACCGGCCCGGAGGCGTTGCCGCCCGAGGACAGCAGCTCCTTGGAGGAGCGGATACGGGAGAGGTTCAGGCCGGCGCCCGAACCGCCCTTGAAGATCATGCCCTCTTCCTTGTACCAGTCGAGGATCGACTCCATGGAGTCGTCGACGGACAGGATGAAGCAGGCGGAGACCTGCTGGGGCTGGGGCGTGCCGACGTTGAACCACACCGGCGAGTTGAAGCTGAAGATCTGGTGCAGGAGGGCGTAGGCGAGCTCGTGCTCGAAGATCTCCGCGTCGGCGGGCGAGCTGAAGTAGCTGTGGTCCTCGCCGGCCTTGCGGTAGGTCTTCACGATCCGGTCGATGAGCTGCTTGAGGCTGACCTCGCGCTGCGGGGTTCCCACCGCACCGCGGAAGTACTTGCTGGTGACGATGTTGACCGCGTTCACCGACCAGAAGTCGGGGAACTCGACGCCGCGCTGCTCGAAGTTGACCGAGCCGTCGCGCCAGTTCGTCATGACGACGTCACGGCGCTCCCACACGACCTCGTCGTACGGATGTACGCCGGGCGTGGTGTGGACACGCTCGATACGCAGACCCTGCCGGGCCGCTGCGGCCTTGCCGCCCTTGGCTCGGGAACCCCGTGCCGGGCCGCTCGTCGTCTCTGTCATGCCGCCTCCCATATACGGGCGAAAACGCCCTGAAGTGCCCAGATCTTCCCGTGGCACGAATTCTGTCTGATGCCTCGGACACCGCACCGCGCACAGCGTCCATGGCAGGTCTTTGCCGCTTCCGCGGCCGATCACCGACCCTCCCCGGGCCCCGCGATCAGTCAGCGGCGGTGGCGGGAACCGGGACCACCGCATCGGGTGCGGGCACACCGGATGCACTGGTCCCGCGCTCCCGCGCGGACGGCCGCTGCCCGCGGAGTTCCGCGATGGCGGCCTCGAAGTCCTCGAGCGAGTCGAACGCTCGGTAAACGGACGCGAAGCGCAGGTACGCGACGAGGTCGAGCTCCTGCAACGGGCCGAGTATGGCCAGACCCACGTCGTGGGTGGTCAGCTCGGCGCTGCCGGTGGCGCGCACCGCCTCCTCGACCCGCTGGCCGAGCTGAGCGAGGGCGTCCTCGGTGACCGGTCGTCCCTGGCACGCTTTGCGCACACCTGAGATGACCTTGGTACGGCTGAAGGGTTCGGTGACCCCGCTGCGCTTGATCACCATCAGCGAGGCGGTCTCCACCGTCGTGAACCGACGGGAGCAGTCGGGGCACTGGCGGCGACGCCGGATCGACGTCCCGTCATCGGTGGTCCGGCTGTCGACGACGCGGCTGTCCGGGTGCCTACAGAAGGGGCAGTGCATGGCTCCCAACACTCCTTCACGGCACGACTGAATAGCCCCGACAGAAGGCGTTCACCCCCCTCGAAGCAGCCACAAGCATAGGCGATCTCCCAGCCCCTGAAGCACTGGGGACCACAACTTGTGGGCGGCGGCACCAATCCAACCACTAGATCTGGGGTTTGACTGCCTTCCCTTCGCATCGCGTGTCGCCGCGGAGGGGGTCGCAGGCCGGCGTCGAGCCTACGGGAGACGCGCGGCTCCCCCGCTTCCGGGGCCACGGGTGACACACTGGAGGCACCTGCGGGTACACCCGGGTGGCTCCGCACCGGATCACAGGACTGGCGCCATACACCCGGCCACGCGCACACGTCCGGCCAATCGCGTTTTTTCACTCGAACGTGTGTTTGGCGCAACCTTTCGAAAGCAACTACCGTTGTCCAGCTAGGGAGACCATTTCGAGAGGGGCCGACGTGACCACCACCGCAGACAGTGCCACCATCACCGCCCAGGACCGCTCCCAGAACCGATTCGAGCCGGTGCATGCCATGAACGACGCAGCCACGCCCCCAGAGGAAGCCGAGCCCTCGCGACCTACGCGCTCACTGCCCGGTCGACCCCCGGGGATCCGCGCGGACAGCTCCGGACTCACGGACCGGCAGCGGCGGGTCATCGAGGTCATCCGTGACTCCGTGCAGCGTCGTGGCTACCCACCGTCGATGCGGGAGATCGGCCAGGCGGTCGGGCTGTCCAGCACCTCCTCCGTCGCCCACCAGCTGATGGCCCTGGAGCGCAAGGGCTTCCTGCGCCGCGATCCGCACCGCCCCCGGGCCTACGAGGTGCGCGGGTCCGACCAGCAGGCCACGCAGCCGACGGACACCACCGGCAAGCCCGCCGCCTCCTACGTGCCGCTCGTCGGCCGGATCGCGGCCGGCGGCCCGATCCTCGCCGAGGAGTCCGTCGAGGATGTGTTCCCTCTCCCCCGGCAGCTCGTGGGCGACGGTGAGCTGTTCGTGCTGAAGGTCGTCGGTGACTCGATGATCGAGGCAGCGATCTGTGACGGTGACTGGGTGACGGTGCGACGTCAGCCGGTCGCGGAGAACGGTGACATCGTCGCCGCCATGCTGGACGGCGAGGCCACGGTCAAGCGCTTCAAGCGCGAGGACGGCCATGTCTGGCTGCTGCCGCACAACGCGGCGTACCAGCCGATCCCTGGTGACGAGGCCACGATCCTCGGCAAGGTGGTGGCGGTGCTTCGGCGGGTGTGACCCACTCGTCGGCTCTGACCGGCCCCGGGACCCACTGCGCCGGTCCCGGGGCCCAACTGTGTGCACCCGCCCCGACCGGGGGGCCGGCCTCGCCCTGGCTCAGCGCCCCTCGGACTTCGCCACTGCGTCGATGGCGGCCAGCGAACGACGCACCTGGTTACGGTCCGTGGTGAACCAGAAGTCGGGAAGTGACGCCTTGAGGTAGCTTCCGTACCGCGCCGTGGCAAGCCGCTGGTCGAGCACGGCAACCACACCCCGGTCCCCGGTGGCTCGCACAAGACGGCCGGCGCCCTGAGCCATCAGCAGTGCCGCATGGGTCGCCGCCACCGCCATGAACCCGTTTCCTCCCGCTTCCTCCACAGCCTTCTGGCGTGCGCTCATCAGCGGGTCGTCCGGGCGCGGGAACGGGATCTTGTCCATCACCACCAACTGGCAGCTCGAACCAGGGACATCGACTCCCTGCCAGAGCGACAGCGTGCCGAACAGACAGGTCTCGGGGTCCGCCGCGAAATTCTTGATCAGCTCGCCGAGCGTCTCCTCGCCCTGGAGCAGAATCGGGAACTCGGGGATACGGGTACGCAGCTCCTCGGCCGCGAGCTGGGCGGCCCGCATCGAGGAGAACAGGCCGAGCGTGCGGCCACCGGCCGCCTGGATCAGCTCGGTGAGTTCATCGAGCATGTCCTCGCGGCCGCCGTCCCGCACGGGGCGGGACAGATGCTTGGCGACGTAGAGGATCCCCTGTTTCGGATAGTCGAACGGCGACCCCACGTCGAGGCCCTTCCAGACGGGCAGGTCGTCGCCCTCGACGCCCTCGGGGGAGAGCCCGAGGGAAGCACCGACGCCGTTGAAGTCCCCGCCGAGCTTGAGCGTCGCGGAGGTGAGGACCACGGAGCGGTCGGCGAAGAGCTTCTCGCGGAGCAGCCCGGACACCGTGAGCGGTGCCACGCGCAGGGAGGCACCGAAGCGGTCGTGCCGCTCGTACCAGACCACGTCGTACTCGGAGCCGTTGGTGATGCGCTCGGCCACGTCATGGACGCTCTCGACCGAGGCGAGGGCCTGCTTGCGCACGGCGTCCTCGTCCTGGACCGCCTTGTCCCGGGTGGTCCCGATGGCGGAGATCACCGTGCGAGCGGCGTCACGCAACGCCATCAGCGCATAGCCGAGGTCTTCCGGGATCTCCTCGAGCCGGCCGGGGAGGGCGAGTTCCATCAGGCGCTCGAAACCCTCGGCGGCGGTCTGCAACTGGTCGGCCGCCTTCTCGTTGACCAGCTTGGCAGCCCTGCGCACCGCCCGGTTCACCTGCCCGGGGGTGAGCTCCCCCGTGGCCACACCGGTCACCCGGGACACCAGCTCATGGGCCTCGTCGACGATCAGAACCTCGTGTGAGGGGAGCACGGGCGCGCCCTCGATCGCGTCGATGGCGAGCAGCGCGTGGTTCGTCACCACGACATCGGCGAGCTTCGCCCGCTCCCTGGCCATCTCGGCGAAGCACTCGGCCCCGTACGCGCACTTCGAAGCGCCGAGGCACTCCCGGGACGACACGGACACCTGGGACCACGCACGGTCGGAGACACCCGGAGTGAGGGCGTCCCGGTCACCCGTCTCCGTCTCGTCCGACCAATCGCGCAGGCGCAGCAGGTCCTGGCCCAGCTTGCTGGTGGGCGTCGCGGCCTCGAACGGGTCGAAGAGGCCTTCCTCCTCTTCCTGCGGCACTCCCTCGTGCAGCCGGTGCAGGCAGAGATAGTTCGACCGGCCCTTGAGCATGGCGAACTCCGGGCGGCGGCGCAGCAGCGGATGCAGCGCGTCGACCGTCCTGGGCAGATCACGCTCCACGAGCTGGCGCTGGAGCGCCAGTGTCGCCGTGGCCACCACCACCCGCTCCCCCTGTGCCAGCGCAGGTACGAGATAGCCGAGGGACTTTCCGGTGCCCGTGCCGGCCTGGACGAGCAGATGGGACCCGTCGTCGACAGCCGCGGCCACGGACTCGGCCATGGTGACCTGGCCAGGCCGCTCCACTCCGCCGACGGCGGTGACGGCGGCATGGAGGAGCTCGGAGAGGGAGGGCTTCGTCATAGACCGTCCACCCTACGGTGCGCCACTGACAGCGCGGGCACGCACCGGCACCGCCGCGGCCTCATCCGGAGGCGAGCGGGTTGGGGACCAGGCCGTGCATGGCTGCATGCGGGCGCTCCGAGCGGTCCCGGTAGCCGTCGAGGTGCAGCCGGTTGCGATTCAGGCACAGGCGTGCAATACGCGGAGTGAGCAGGTCGAACAGCTCGTAACGGTCCTTGAGCTCCGGGAACCGCGTCTGGTGGCGCAGGATCTCCGCGCGCACCAGCGACCAGAACTCACCCTCCGGTAGACCCAGTTGCTCCTCACACAGGGGGGCGAGGAAGCGGAACACGCCGACGAAGAGGCCCGCGTGGATGAACTGGGTGAGGAAGTCCGGTCGCTCCGTCAGCAGGACCGCCCGCACCTCGTCGGGCATCGACCCGTGTTCGGGCAGCGGCTCGGCGCTGATGTTGACGTCATCGACGAAGTCCTTGATCGCCAGGCGTACGGGTACGTCACGCTCGTCGAAGACCACGATGGCGTTCTCCCCGTGCGGGGAGAACACGGTGCCGTAGCGGTAGAGGTAGTGCAGCAGGGGCGGCAGCAGCGCGGCGAACAGGTGGCGCAGCCACGCGGCGGGCGCGAGCCCCGAACGCTCGACCAGTTCGGCGGTGAAGGCACGCCCCAGCGGATCCGTGTGGAGCAGGGATGCCAGGGTGCGGGCGCGTTCCCCGGGAGGGAGGCGCAGTGGTTCCCGCCAGATGGCGCCGAGCAGCTCCCGGTACTGGTACGGCACATCCGGCAGCCGGTCGTACAGCGGGTGCTCGACCGTGACCGATGCGACCTCGCCGAGCAGGACCACCCCGCACTCGTCCCGCAGGAAGGAGTCACCGTCCCGGATGGCCTGCACCCATGCGGTGACGGCCGGGGCGGCAAGAGTGCGTTCAGTGGGCAGCCCGCGCCAGACCAGGGTGTTGAGGACGGACAGCGGCAGTTTGACCGTGTGCCGGTCGGGACGGCTGGTGTTGAGGAAGGTGCGGATGGACTGCTGGGGCAGTCGTAGGTCGGGGTCCGCGGTGAGCGGGACGATGTCACCGTTCGCGAGGGAGCCGGCGTAGAGCGGGAGCACCACGTGCTCCCACTGCCAGGGGTGGACGGGGAGCAGGAGATAGCGCTCGGGGTCCAGGTCCCGTGCGCGCAGCTCCCCGGCGAAGGCCGCGCGTACGCCGTCGTCCAACTCCTTCGCGTAGAGCGCGTCGGGGCTCGCGAGCCCGGTCACCCCTCGGTAGGTGGCAAGGGCGGTGCTGACGGCGATCCAGGGCAGTCGGCTCGGCCTGCGGGCTTCCGGGGCCCAGTGAGCGGTGTCACGGGCCGAGAAGCCGATGCGGCCCTTGTTGAGGACCAGCCATGGATGGCCGGTCTGGTGACCCTCGAGCGCGGCGTAGTCGAGGTCGGCGAGCCTGTCGGCGGAGAGGGCCTCGTGTGCCAGCCGGCAGTCGGCGGCGAGGGTGGTGCTCAGCTCACGGATCAGATGGCCGAGGGTGGGACCGTCGAGATCGAGGAGCTCGCGCGCGCCGACGAGGAACCGCAGCGGATCGCCGAACGGCGCCCCGTCGATCCGGATCGAGTCCGGTGCCACCCGCCAGCTCCCGTACGCCCCGCGCCGCGAGCGGAAGGTGAGCGACCCGCCGTCGTCGAGCCGGAGGCCGTACTGGTCGCCGTCCTCATCGCGGTCGGGATCGCGGGGGTCGGGGCAGCTGGTCGGGAGCGGCTCGATGAGCTCCTCGTACGCGAACTCGCCGATCATCTTGGCCAGCAGGCGGCGGGCCGCGCGCCGCCAGGCCGCCTGGTCGAGCCCGGTCGGCCGGAGCAGGATCGGCGACGCGTCGGAGTCTGGAGTGACGGAGGACTGCGGCACGGTGACTCCTCGGGTGGAACCGATGGGTGACGAGCGGAATATGGAGTTCTGCGGGTGGTTCACAGCAGCCTGGCCAGTGTGCGTTCGCGGAGCATGAGCGCGGCTCGTTTGCCGGGGAGGTCCACCTCCGCGGCGAAACGGAAGCCGGCGCTCAGGAAGGCGGAGACGGACGGGGTGTTCCGCAGATCGGGTTCGGCGACGACGCGTGCGCAGCGGGGGCGGTGGTCGAGGATGAGTCCGGCGGCAGCCCGCAGGAGCGCGGTGCCGACGCCGCGACCCCGGTCGGCGACTCCCCCGATGAGCAGATGGATGCCGGTGTCATGGGGCCGGGCAGGGTAGTGGCGGGCGAGGGGGTCGAGATCGGCCCGGTAGATCTCGAAGTAGCTCATGGGTACGCCGTCGAGGACACCGAGGCAGGGGACACTGCGGCCGTCGCCGTCGAGCTGGGCGCGCAGATGGGTGCCGGTGACCGGCTCGGGTCCGGAGAGCTCCCAGAAGGCCGCCACGGCGGGGTCGTTCATCCAGCCGCTGATCAGACTCAGATCTCGCTCGACGCTGACGGGGATCAGCCGGAACGAGCCGAGCGGTGTGGCGGCTGCGCGCCAGTGGGCCGGCTCGTCGAGCAGGTCATCACGCGGCTGCGCTCCACCGCCCTCTGTGTCGTCGGGGCTCAGCAGGGAGAGGAGTTCACCGGGCAGCCGCAGATCCAGGGTGTCCTCACAGCCCGCCCCGGATTCGGGGGCGGGCTGCATGTGACCACCGACGGGTCCGGTGCCAGCGCCAGTGCTGGATTCGGTGGGAGGCATGGGGCGGTGTCCTCAGGGCCTCAGGAGTGGAGGGGGTTGCTGATCGTCACGTAGACGGACTGGGTGTCCACCGGGCCGACGAGTTCGTCCAGCCCCTGGAGCCGGGTGAGGAGGTTCGCCTTGCAGCGCAGGGTGTCCGATTCCAGGAGCAGGGCCGGAAGGGGTGAGCCGAGGTCTGCGGCGGACCCGAGGAACCGGCGGAAGGCCGCGATGAGGACATGCTCCTCGGCGAGGCGCTGCGCTCCGAAGGCGCCGATGAGCCCGAGCACGTTGTTGACGCCGAGGTAGTAGGCGAAGCGCTCGTCGGTGACGGCGTCGCTGACGAAGGTGTCGCTGGTGTCCCCGATGCCGGGGAGTCTGCTCCGCAGGGCAGCGCGGTGGGACTCACGGAAGTAGTAGCCCTGGTTGTCACGGTAGCGCCCGCCGACGGGCCAGCCTTCGGGGTCGAGGATCACCAGGGTGTTCTGCTGGTGGGCTTCCAGGGCGATTCCCGCGGTGCCGTCCAGCCAGAGCACAGGACGGACGACGTACCGGAGGTAGCGCAGAAACCACTCGGCCGAGACCGCGCTGACGGGCCGGTGCAGGCGGCCGGCCAGTCCGTGCATGATGTCGGCGAGACGGGAGTACGTCCCGGAGCGGCCGGGCCAGGGCCGGGGTGCTGTGAGCCCCGCAATGCACACGGCGTCGTCGCCCGGGCCGAAGGGGTTGTGGCGCAAAACCACGTCGAGGCCCGTCACGGGTGCGCCGCCTGGGTCGTCGACGGCGAGCCAGGCCGGGTCGCGGACGATGTCGAAGCCGGGATGGACGCTGCGCCACTGCTCGGCCAGTCCGCTGCGGAGCAGCCGGTGGACCTCCGCTCCGCGGTGGAGTTCCTTGCGGAGGTTCTCCCGCCGGGAGTTGGTGATCCGCAGGCCCAGGGAGAGCTTGAGCATCATGTTGACGCCGGGCCGGTGGACGGTGCGTACCGACGAGGTGGGGTGCCAGGCCTCGCCCCCGGGGCCGAGGTCATGGAGCAGCCCGGCGTCGAGGAGCGCGGCGAGAGCGGGGCGCCGGATCACCTCGCGTGCCTGCCAGGGGTGGAGTGGCAGTGCGACGGTGCCGGGCGGGAGCCGGAGGTCACCGGCGAGCCGTGCCGTGAGCTGCTCGGCGGGAACGACACGCCCGTGCTCCGTCCAGGCGGAGTCGGCGGCGAGGACACTCCGGTCGACGGCCATCCAGTGGAGGGGGAAGGAGCCGTGCAACTCGGGTGAGTAGCGGCGGACCTCGGTCTCGGAGAGTCCTTCCCGGCTCTTGGGCGTGGGGTGCAGCGGGTGTCCGGTGATCAGCGACTGCTCCGCGGTGAGGAACGGGTCGGCGTCGGGCCGTGGTCCGGGGCTCAGCCTTCGGTCGGTGATGAACTCGGCCGTGCGGCGCAGTGAGTCGGCGACCCTGCCGACGAGCTCCGCTCCGATGGAGGCCTGTCCGCCGTAGCCGCCCTGCTCGCGGGTGAGCAGTGCGGCGACGGTGACGGCGTCCGCCGGCGGGGCGTCCTGGGGCGCGCCTTCCAGGGCCGGCACCCCGAAGCGGTGCCAGCCGGTGGCCGACCAGTAGCGGACGGGGACGTGCAGGGCGGTGCCGCTGGCGGGGAGCGGGATACGGAGCACGTCGCCGTCCGGGCGGGGCAGGTCGTTCTCCCTGGCCCAGCAGCGCAGCAGGTTCTCGACAGCGGCGGCGTCCGCGGCGAGGAGCGGATCGCGCTGGTCCAGCGGATCCGTGTCGTCTTCGTCCACGGGATCCGGGTCCCTCAGCGGATCCGTGGCGTATGCCTGCTGCGTGGCGGAAGGCTGCCCGGCCGGGGACCCCGTGCACTGCCGCGGCAACGTCGGCAGTGTCGGGGGCTCGACGGCGAGGGGGGCGCGCGGCCCGTGCTGTGCGCTGGGGCCCGGGGAGGCGGGGGCGTCAGGCTCGGAAGCGCCGGAGGCGCCGGAAGCATCGGGTGCGACGGGGGTGGGGTTCACAGTGGACTTCCTTGTGCTGTCATCCGGGATCAGCGGAATCCGCGGCACCTGCGACATCCGTGACCATCGCGGAATCCGCGACGGCCACGGCATCCGCGCCTTCCGCGGGATCAGTGCGACGGCCGGGTGGCGTGCCGATGGTGGGGGGAGCCCTCGGCCGCGGCCAGGGCGTCGGCGAAGCGGTCGAGAACCGCAGCGGCCTGTTCGTCGGTGAGGGTGAGCGGGGGAAGGAGCCGTACCACGCCCGCGTGCCGCCCGCCGAGTTCGACGATGAGCCCGCGGCGCAGGCACTCCTGCTGGACCGCGGCGGCGAGGGCAGGCGCGGGCGGCGGCGCGACGGCGCCCGGGTCGTCGGTGTCCGGGTCCACCAGCTCGACGCCGATCATGAGGCCACGGCCCCGTACGTCGCCGATGCAGGGGTGTGTCGCCGCCAGCCCCTGGAGCCGGCCGATCATACGGGCGCCGAGCGTGGCGGCCCGCTCCGCGAGGCGGTGTTCGCGCACGTAGGCGAGCGTGGCGGCACCGGCCGCCATGGCGAGCTGGTTGCCGCGGAACGTACCGGCGTGTGCTCCTGGTTGCCAGGTGTCGAGGTCGGAGTGGTAGACGATGACGGCGAGCGGGAGCGAGCCCCCGATGGCCTTGGACATGACCATCACATCGGGCACGATCCCGCTGTGTTCGACGGCCCAGAAGGCACCTGTGCGACCGACGCCGGTCTGTACCTCGTCCGCGATCAGCGGGATCGAGCGCGCGGCCGTGATCTCGCGCATCCGGCGCATCCAGGCATCCGGGGCCGGGATCACGCCGCCCTCCCCCTGGACGGGTTCGAGGATCAGACCAGCGGGGGCGGGCACGCCGCCCTTGGGGTCGTCGAGGAGACTGTCCGTCCAGCGGGCCGCCAGCTCCGCGCCGCGCTCACCGCCGATCCCGAACGGGCAGCGGTAGTTCTGCGGGTACGGGAGCCGGGTCGCCCCCGCCTCGGTCGCGCCTCCCGATGCCGCCAGCGCTCCCGCGGTCATGCCGTGGTACGCGCCGGTGAAAGCGAGCAGCCCCGAGCGGCCGGTCGCCGTGCGCACCAGCTTGATGGCCGCCTCGACCGCGTCGGTACCGGCCGGTCCGCAGAACTGGATACGGGCGTTGTCCGCGAGCCGGGGCGGCAGGGTGGCGAACAGTTCGGTCGTGAAGGCGTCCTTGACCGGTGTGGCGAGGTCGAGCACGTGGAGCGGCGCACCCGAGTCGAGCACCTTGCGGATCGCTTCGAGGACGGCGGGGTGGTTGTGGCCGAGTGCCAGGGTGCCGGCGCCCGAAAGGCAGTCCAGGTAGCGGCGGCCGTCAGCGCCCTCGATCGTCAGTCCTCTCGCCCGTACGGGGACGATCGGGAGCGCACGCGCATACGTACGTGCCGCCGACTCCCGGAGCGACTGGCGGCGAAGGATCCCCTCCTGCGCGGCGGGCTGCGCCGGCAGGGCTGATTCGGTCACGGCCACGTCCAACGGTCCTCCTGGTCCTTCCTGCTTGACACATGCGCCTCCCCCACCGGTACGGAACTCCTGCGGCGCAGCGCTGAGCCCGGACCGTGTGTCCCCCGTACGTACCAACGACGCCGAAACCAATGGATCACGGGCATTTGGAAGATCGTTACGGCCGGGAACCAGGCCCCGGCTCCCGGCCGTCCCCATGGGCACCGGCATAGTGGGGGCCGCGCTCCCGCACGCATGGCCATCGCCAGGACGTGCGAACAGAGTTCGTCCCAGCAAACACGCAACTCATGAAGTCCCAGGGGGATCACGACATGCGACTCAATCGCCCGACCTTCGCAGCTCGCCGCGGGAGGAGCGCCGGTCGCAGACGTCCGGCGTTCGCAGCGGCGGCTCTCGCGGCGGCGATCGCGCTCACGGCCACGGCCTGTGGCCCGGGCGAGGACAACGCGAACGGCAGCCCCAGTGCGACGGCCTCTGCCGACGGCAAGATCACGATCCCGGACGATGTCAAGGACCGGCTCAAGCAGCACGGCATCGATCTGGACAAGTGGAAGAACGGCGAGTGGAAGAACTGGGACAGGGAGACCTGGCTGCGGGAGGCCCAGGACTTCGTCAACCCCATCATCGAGGACCTCTGGGACCCGGACCGTATGCGGGACGCCGATCAGCCCGACCGTCCGGTCGAGGACGAGGACATATCCGGTGACGACGGCGTCACCGACCCGACTCCGGAGCCGGTGCGCGCGCAGGAGGTGAGCACCCCGTACCACGGGAACGTGCCGGAGGCGGGCAAGGTGCTCTTCGACGGCCCCAAGGGCACGATGGTCTGCTCGGCGACCGTGGTGAAGGACCCGGCCAACCCCGGCAAGTCCAACATGGTGTGGACCGCGGGCCACTGCGTGCACGCGGGCAAGGAGGGCGGCTGGTACCGCAACATCGTCTTCGTCCCGTCGTACAACGACAGCGCCAAGTCGGGCAAGGCCACGCGGGAGGAGATCGCTCCCTACGGTGTGTGGTGGGGTGACTGGGCCCAGACCAGCGACCAGTGGATCTCCCAGGGCGCAACGACCGGCGGCAAGGGCGCGCCGTACGACTTCGCGGTGATCCATGTGACGCCGGAGAAGGGCGGGAACGGCAAGTCCCTGGAGGAGACGGTCGGTTCGGCGCTTCCGGTGGAGTTCGCGGCGCCGGCCGTGTCGAAGATCGGCAGCATGACGGCGACCGGCTACCCGGCGGCGCCGCCCTTCGACGGTGAGCGGATGTTCCAGTGCAAGGACAAGCCGGGCCGGCTGTCCGTGGAGACGGACCAGCCGACGATGTACCGCATCGGCTGCACGATGACCGGTGGCTCGTCCGGTGGCGGCTGGGTCGCGAAGGGCCAGGACGGCAAGCCGGCCCTGGTGTCGAACACCTCCATAGGCCCGGTGACGGCGGGCTGGCTGGCCGGACCGCGGCTCGGCCCCGAAGCGAAGGCCGTGTACGAGTCGGTCAGCAAGAAGTTCGCGGGCCGCTGAGCCGTATGTGAACGCGAAGGCCCGGTTCTCCCGGGAGGTGACTCCCTGAGAGAACCGGGCCTTTGTGCTGCCGGGCCGCGTCGTGCGTCAGAACGGCACGGCGTCAGTGCGCCGCCGGGACATACGGACCCAGGGCCGCGGCCAGCTCCTCGTGGACGCGCGCCTTGATCAGCGTGCCCTCGGGGGTGTGTTCTTCGGACAGGACCTCGCCGTCCGCGTGCACCCTCGAGACCAGACCGCCCTGTGTGTAGGGCACCAGGGCCTCGATCTCGACCTGGGGCCTGGGCAGTTCGGCGTCGATGAGCTCCAGCAGCTCACCGATCCCGATACCCGTACGGGCGGACACGGCGATCGCGTGCCGCTCGATGCGCAGCAACCGCTGCAACACCAGTGGATCGGCTGCGTCCGCCTTGTTGATCACGACGATCTCGGGCACGTCCACCGCGCCGACATCGCGGATCACCTCGCGCACCGCGGCGAGCTGCTCCTCGGGAGCGGGATGCGAGCCGTCGACCACGTGGAGGATGAGATCGGACTCGCCGACCTCCTCCATGGTGGAACGGAACGCTTCGACGAGGTGGTGCGGAAGATGCCGTACGAAGCCGACGGTGTCCGCCAGCGTGTACAGCCGGCCGCTCGGGGTCTCGGCCCGGCGCACGGTCGGGTCCAGGGTGGCGAACAGTGCGTTCTCCACGAGGACTCCGGCACCGGTGAGTCGGTTGAGCAGCGAGGACTTGCCGGCGTTGGTGTATCCGGCGATCGCGACCGAGGGGATCTTGTTCCGCCGGCGCTCCTGCCGCTTGATCTCGCGGCCCGTCTTCATCTCCGCGATCTCCCGGCGCATCTTCGCCATCTTCTCGCGAATCCGTCGCCGGTCCGTCTCGATCTTGGTCTCACCGGGGCCTCGGGTGGCCATACCCCCGCCGCTGCCGCCGCCCATCTGCCGGGACAGCGACTGACCCCAGCCCCGGAGCCGGGGCAGCATGTACTGCATCTGGGCCAGCGCCACCTGCGCCTTGCCCTCACGGGACTTGGCGTGCTGGGCGAAGATGTCCAGGATCAGGGCGGTGCGGTCGACCACCTTGACCTTGACCACGTCCTCGAGGTGGATCAGCTGTCCCGGGCTGAGCTCACCGTCGCAGACGACGGTGTCGGCGCCGCTGTCGGCCACGATGTCCCGCAGCTCGTTCGCCTTGCCGGAGCCGATGTAGGTGGCCGGGTCGGGCTTGTCGCGGCGCTGGATGACGCCGTCGAGCACGACGGCACCCGCCGTCTCGGCGAGCGCTGCGAGCTCCGCCAGCGAGTTCTCCGCGTCCTGCACGGTCCCTGAGGTCCAGACACCGACCAGCACCACACGCTCCAGCCGGAGCTGACGGTACTCGACCTCGGTGACGTCCTCGAGCTCGGTGGAGAGCCCTGCCACGCGTCGCAGCGCGGCACGGTCGGAGCGGTCGAACTGCTCGCCGTCCCGGTCCGCGTCGACCTCGTGGCTCCAGGCGACGTCCTCTTCCATCAGGGCATCGGCCCGAAGGCTCTCGGCGCGGCTGCTGTCCGCGAAGCTCTGTGCGTCCTCGGAAGGGGATGAAGAGGAGGTCATTGGATCCTTACGTCGATGGGGAGGAAGAGTGGTACAGGAGCACCAGGACGGAACGGGCACAACGCCAGTCACAACGCGTGACCGCCGGGAGAAATTCCCGGGGCGATCGGTACGTCGATGGTCGCACGGTGCTCCGGCGGCCGTCATCCCGGTTTCACGCGACTCCTGTCCCGTCTATACCCGCTTCTCCTCCTTCTGCTCCTTCTGCTCCGCTTTCTTCGCGGCCCTCTCCGCCTTCGGCGCGTCGCTGCGCCAGTCCGGGTGGCCGGGCATGCCCGGGGTCTTCGCCCCGTACAACCACGCCCTGAGGAAGCCGGAGAGATCGCGGCCCGAGATCTGCGAGGCGAGCCGGATGAAGTCCGCCGTGCCGGCGTTGGCGTCCCGGTGGCGGCTCACCCAGGTGCGCTCCAGCAGGTCGAAGGCGCTGGTGCCGATCTCCTGGCGCAGGGCGTACAGCACCAGTGCGCTGCCGTTGTAGACGATCGGCCGGAACAGTCCCAGTTGCTTGCCCGCGGCCGCGGGCTTCGGCGCGGCGGGCGGACCGCCCGACTCCCGCCAGCCGTCCGAGCGGGTGTACGCGAGACGCATCCGCTGCTCCAGGGACTTCTTGTCGTGCTCTTCCGCGTACACGGCCTCGTACCAGGTGGCGTGTCCCTCGTTGAGCCAGAGGTCGGCCCAGGCCCGCGGGGTGACACTGTCCCCGAACCACTGGTGTGCCAGCTCATGGACCATGATCGAGTCGACGTACCACTTCTCCCGGTCACGCGACGTGAACAGCGAGCGTTCGAAGAGCGAGAGCGTCTGCGTCTCCAGCTCGAATCCGGTGTCGGCCCCGGCGACCAGCACTCCGTAGGTCTCGAAGGGATAGCGCCCGACCTTGCTCTCCATCCACTCGATATGGCCTGGGGTGCGCTTCAGCCAGGGTTCGAGGAGCGTGCGGTCGGCCGTCGGTACGACGTCCCTGAGGGGTAGCCCGTGTGGTCCCGCACGATCGATCACGGTCGACGGACCGATGCTGACCTGCGCGAGCTCGGTCGCCATGGGGTGGCTGGTGCGGTAGAGCCAGGTGGTGTTCGCACCGGCGGCGGCCTTCTCCCCCAGGAGCCCGTTGGCCACCGCCGTCAGGTTGGACGGCGCGGTGACACGGAAGGTGAAGAGGGCCTTGTCGGCCGGGTGGTCGTTGCAGGGGAAGACGCGGTGCCCCGCGTCGGCCTGGTTCGCCATCGCCAGCCCGTCCGCGGTGCGGACCCAGCCGCCCGCTCCCTTGGGGCCGCTGGGATCGCTGGTGTGGGTGACGGTGATGCTCAGTCGGCGACCCGCGTCGACCGGCCTGACCGGGGTGAGCACGAGGTCCTCGCCCACGGTGGTGAACGCGGCCTCGGCCCCGTTCACTTCGACGTCCTTGACGCTCCCGTGGGTGAAGTCGAGGTTGATCCGTTCCAGACGCGAGGTCGTCCGGGCGGCGATCTTGGTGATGGCTTGCAGGGGCTTGGTGTTCGAGCCGCCGTAGACGAACGCGATGTCGTAGGAGAGGACGTCGTACCCCGGGTTGCCCAGGTGCGGGTAGAGCGGGTCACCGATGCCGAGCGCTTCGGGCCGGGGCGGAGCGGAGGCCAGGAGTGTGGCCGCGGCGGTGGCGAGCATGGCGGCCCGCAGGCGTCGTGAGGTCAGCAGCATGCACCACGGCTACCAGGGCGGTGTTCGTGTACGTCGACGGCGCGCGCCGTGCCCACTCGAACGGACTTTGACGGGGGCGCCGCCCCACCGCGCCGCGGGCCTGCCTTGGTCCTGCCCGGTCATGGCACTAGGCGCGGCTCACGTCGTAGACCCCCGCCACATCGCGCATGGCCCGCATCAGCACGGTAAGTCCGGCCGCGTCGGGGAGCTGAAGCGTGTACGTGTGCCGTACGCGCTGCTCGCTCGGCGGTTCGACGACCGCGGAGACGATCGCGGCGTCGGCCATCGCGATGACCTCGGTCAGGTCCGCCAGCAGTCGCGTCCGGCCGAACGATTCGACGACGAGGGTGACCCTGCACTCCGACGCATCGCCCCAGCGCACTCCGACCGGTGCCCGCCCCAGCGCCCGCATCCTGGCCACGGCGGGACACTCGGCGCGATGGACGGTCACCGTGCCGCCTCGTACCGGGAAGCCGGTGACCGCGTCGGGTGGCACGGGTGTGCAGCAGCCCGCGAGGCGTACCGGCGCGTGGGGCAGGTCGGTCACGGCATTCGCCGCGGTGCGGCGACCGGCGAAGACGGCCGCGGGGGCGCGGGGGGCGGAGGTCGCGGGCTTGGCACCCTCGGGGTGTTCGGCCAGCCATTTGGTGATCGCGATCCGCGCTGCGGGGGTGCGGGCGTGGTCCAGCCAGTCGGACGAGGGCCCGGACGCGGCGTCCTGGGCGAGCAGCAGCTGCACGGTGTCGCCGTCGCCGAGCTGCGTGCTGAGCGTCACGAGGCGGCCGTTGACCCGTGCCCCGATGCAGGCGTGCGCCAACTCGCCGTACTGCGCGTACGCGGCGTCCACACAGCTCGCGGCCTCGGGCAGACCCAGGGCGCCGCCGTCGGTGCGGAAGACGGTGATCTCCCGGTCCTCGGCCAGGTCGGCCTGGAGGGAAGTCCAGAAGGTGTCGGGATCGGGTGCGGACTCCTGCCAGGCGAGCAGTCGGGACAGCCAGCCGGGGCGGGTCGGGTCGGCGCGCTCTCCGTCCGCCTGCTGGGTGTCGGCAGCGCCGGAGGTCTCCGTGCCTTCGGTCGCCGCGTAAGGGTTACCGAGCGCGATGACACCGGCTTCAGCGACCTTGTGCATCTGATGCGTGCGGATGAGCACTTCGGCGACGGCGCCCTCGGGGCCGGCGACCGCGGTGTGCAGCGACTGGTAGAGGTTGAACTTGGGGGCGGCGATGAAGTCCTTGAACTCCGAGATCAGCGGGGTGAAGCAGGTGTGCAGCTCGCCGAGCACGGCGTAGCAGTCGGCGTCCTCCGCGACGAGGACGAGTAGCCGTCCGAAGTCCGTGCCGCGCAGCTCGCCGCGCTTGAGCCGGATGCGGTGCACGGAGACGAAGTGCCTTGGTCGGATGAGGACTTCGGAGGGGATTCCGGCTTCGCGCAGTACGGCACGTACGCGTTCGGCGATGGCGTCCAGGGCATCGCAGGCGTCGGGGTTGTCCGCGACGAGCGCGCGGGTGCGTTCGTACTCGTCGGGGTGGAGGATGGCGAAGACCAGGTCCTCCAGCTCGGTCTTGAGGGCCTGTACGCCGAGGCGCTCGGCGAGCGGGATCAGCACGTCCCTGGTCACCCGTGCGATGCGGGCCTGCTTCTCGGGGCGCATGACGCCGAGGGTCCGCATGTTGTGCAGCCGGTCGGCCAGTTTGATCGACATGACGCGCACATCGCTGCCGGTGGCGACGAGCATCTTGCGGAAGGTCTCGGGTTCGGCCGCGGCACCGTAGTCGACCTTCTCCAGTTTGGTGACCCCGTCGACGAGATAGCAGACCTCCTCGCCGAACTCGGCGCGCACCTGTTCGAGTGTCACATCGGTGTCCTCGACCGTGTCGTGGAGCAGGGACGCCGTCAAGGTCGTGGTCTCCGCGCCCAGTTCGGCGAGGATCAGGGTCACGGCCAGCGGATGGGTGATGTACGGCTCGCCGCTCTTCCGGAACTGGCCGCGGTGCGACGACTCGGCGAGTACATACGCCTTGTGCAGGACGGCGAGGTCGGCGTCGGGATGATGGGCGCGATGTGCCTCGGCGACATGGCTGATCGCGTCGGACAGCCGGTCCCGCGCGTTCGGCCCGAGCAGCGCGGCGCGGCCCAGCCGACGGAAGTCGAGTCTGGGTCGCCCGCGCCGGCGACTGGGTACATCGGATTTGGGGGCCTCTGCGCTCATGGGGCACCTCCCGGCGGCGTCGACCGGCGGTGGGACGGGCAGGCTTGCCCGCCGGGCCGGTGCTTGATGCTACCGAGCCCACCACGTGGCGGAGTCCCGCTCTCGCTCAGCGTGAAACGGATCACCCATTCGAGCGAAGCTCGGTGCGACGGCCGTTTGTGCTGCCCGCCTCGCCCACGGAGCGGTCCGCGGTGACGCAGACGGCACGGCTCGGGCGATGCGGTGAGGCGGTCAGTCGCCGGTCAGCAGGGCCGGAGCGATCCGGCCCTCGGCCACGATCACCGCGGGGCCGGTCATCTCGATCTCGCCGTCCGGGCGCTCCGTGATCGTCAGGGTGCCGCCGAGCAGGTCGACGGTGTACGTGACGGGCGCACCGGTCGCGGCCGGGTCGTCGCCGTCGCGCCGTGCCGCGGCCACGGCGACCGCGCAGGCCCCGGTACCGCAGGCGCGGGTCTCACCCGCACCGCGCTCATGGACCCGCATCGCCACATGACGGGGACCGCGGTCCTCGACGAACTCGACGTTCACCCCGTCCGGATAGACGGACGGGGGCGCGTACGCCGGGGCGGAGCGGAGCTCGCCCGCGTGGTCGAGGTCCTCGACGAACACCACCGCGTGCGGATTGCCCATGTTCACATTGCGTGCGGGCCAGCTGCGGCCGTCCACGGTGACCGTGGCCTCGTCCTCCGGGAAGCGGGCCCGGCCCATCGCGACCGTGATGGCACCCGGGGCGCTGCTGCCGGGCGTCGCCTTGGCGATATGGACCTGCTTGATGCCGGAGCGGGTGGCGATCGGGACGTCTCCCGCGCTGACCAGACCGGCGTGCTCCAGATAGCGGGCGAAGACCCGCACGCCGTTGCCGCACATCTCGGCGACCGATCCGTCGCCGTTGCGGTAGTCCATGAACCACTCGGCCCGGTCGGCCATCGGCTGTGCCTCGGAATGGTTGGCGCACCGCACGACCCGCAGCACCCCGTCCGCGCCGATCCCGGCCCGGCGGTCGCACAGCCGGGCGACGGCGGCCGGGGACAGGTCGATGACGCCATCGGGATCGGGGACGATCACGAAGTCGTTCTCTGCGCCGTGGCCCTTGAGGAAGGCGGGCGACGCCGTGCTCGGGGTGGTCTGAGCTGAGGTCACGAGGTCAATCGTACGGTCCGGGCATGTCACGGCGTGGGGCGGCCGGCCGTACGGCGGCCCGGCCCACGTGACCGGACCCGGCCGGTCAGCGGAGTCTGGCCACCCGCCACACCGCGAGCACCACCAAGGCAACGGTGGCGGCGGTGTACAGCGTGATCACCCGCCAGTCGGGCCGCTCACCGGAGCCGCGCACCGGGAGCCCCGGCCAGGTGTAGCCGACCCGGCGGGCCGCCGTCAGCCCCCAGCCCGCCGCGCAGCCGCTGATCAGCAGGCCGAGCATGGCCACGACCGCGCCACCGTCGCCCGAACCGAAGGCGAGCGGGAACGCGAACATGAGGGAGCCGACCGCGGCGAGCCCCACGATGGGCGCGAGCTGCCAGATCCGCAGTCTGCGCTGCGGACGAAGCTCGACCTCGACCTCGGCGCCCACCACGAGCCCGACCGACGAGTCGTCGATGGAGGGGTCCAGGCCGGGCTCGAGGACGGGGTCCAGGTCCAGGGCGTCTTCAGGACCGTCCGGACTCAGGCGCGCCGCGCCTTCCTGGGTTTCCCGGATCCCCTGATCACTTTCGCGAGGGCCGGCCTCCATCGCCACGCGCCCTCCCAACTCGGACTCCACTGGTGGATCGATGCTTGATGATGGCACGAGCCCGGGCATCGGAATGACGGGCAGCGCGTCCCGATGCCATCACGTGATCAGGCTGTGACCGCTCGTTCGACCAACGCGAGTGCACGGTCCACGAGTTCCCCGCGGTCCGCGACGGCGCCGCTCAGCCAGTGGACACGCGGGTCGCGGCGGAACCACGAGTCCTGACGGCGCGCGAAGCGCTTGGTGGCACGCACGGTCTCGGCACGCGCCTCGTCGTCGGTGCAGTCTCCGGCCAGTGCGGCGAGCACCTGCTGGTAGCCGAGTGCGCGGGACGCCGTGCGCCCCTCCCGGAGCCCCTGCGCCTCCAGGGCGCGCACCTCGTCGACGAGCCCGGCGTCCCACATACGGTCCACTCGCGTGGTGATGCGCTCATCGAGTTCCGGGCGTCCGACGTCCACCCCGATCTGGACGGTGTCGTACACGGACTCGTGCCCAGGAAGGTTGGCGGTGAAGGGTTTGCCGGTGATCTCGATGACCTCCAGCGCCCGGACGATCCGGCGCCCGTTGCCGGGCAGGATCGCTCGTGCGGCGTCCGGGTCGGCGGCGGCCAGCCGCGCGTGCAGTGCGCCCGGGCCGCGCTCTTCCAGCTCGGCTTCGAGCCGGGCCCGTACGACGGAGTCGGTGCCGGGGAATTCGAGGGCGTCGATGGCTCCCCGGACGTACAGCCCGGAACCTCCGACGAGCACGGGCGTACGGCCGTCCGCGAGCAGCCGGTCGATCTCCGTACGGGCCAGCCGCTGGTACTCGGCGACGCTGGCCGTCTCGGTCACGTCCCAGATGTCGAGAAGGTGGTGCGGGACGGCGTCCCGCTCCCGGAGGTCCAGCTTGGCGGTGCCGATGTCCATTCCCCGGTAGAGCTGCATCGAGTCGGCGTTGATGACCTCGCCGTCGAGCTGCTGAGCCAGATGGACGCCCAGATCGGACTTTCCGGCCGCGGTGGGACCGACGACGGCGATGACCCGCGGTGCGGGAGCTGCACTTCTCACCGGCCCAGTCTCGCAAACCTCGCCGCACGTCCCCGAACGAGTTACGTGACGGCACCTTCGGCCTGGTCGTTTCCGTTGCGAGGTCTCGCACGCCGGTTTTACGAACCGGCGCTCCCGAGGGGCGCGATGGGACGCCCCGGGCAGCGCGGGATTTCGCCCACACGAGTATCCTAGGGAGTAGATATGGGCGTTTTTGCACGGTTTCGCCGGACCGGTAAGGGGACTGCCGAGGCGTCAACCAAGGAGGGTACGGCCGGCACTCCGGTAGCCGAATCCGCATCCGCTACCGGGCCCGAGAGTTCGTCGGAGTCGACGGAGGTGTCGTCCGAGGCCACAGCGGCTCCGGAGGAGGCTCCGGGACAGGCCCAGACGCCCGCCACCGGGGAGAGCGTGGAGATCCCCAAGCAGCAGTCAGCCGACGAGGCCGCCGACAACGAGGCCGGTGAGAGCGCCCGGAAGTAGACCCCACGAGCGAAGGTGACCCATGGGCATCCTGGACACGCTGAAGGCCAAGCTCGCCCCGGCCAAGGACAAGGTCTCCGACTTCGCGCACCAGCACGAGGACAAGATCGACAAGCTTGAGCACGGCCTGGAGAGGGCCGCGGCGAAGGTCGACCACCGGACCAAGGGCAAGTACCACGACAAGATCGAGTCGGGCACAGGCAAGGCCAAGGAGGCACTGGACCGCCTAGCCCACAAGGATGGCGTCGCGGGCCCCAAGGACCCGGGCACCATGCCGCCCGCTCCCTGAAGACGCGGCAGCACGCGGGCTCTCCTGCGGGCATGGACGGGCGGGCGGAGGGGGAAGGCCCGAAAGAGTTCGGCGTGAGCAGCAGAGCGACCCGGACGGCCGCGGAGCGAGACCTGCTCCGCGGCCGTCCGCTGTGGCGAACCGGGCGAACCCGGGCGGGCCGGAGTGAACGAGGGGTACCGGGCGGGTCGGGCCGTGCGTTACCGCGCCTTCGACGCGTACGACCACGTGGCCACGAAGTAGCCCACGCCATAGGGAGCGTCCTCGTACAGCAGCCGCCCTTCAGGCCGCGTGCTCTCGGCCGCGCCCGCAAGCACCTGCCAGGGAGCACGGCCGACGGCCTTGAGCTCACTCGCGAGGGAGGCATCGATCGCCATCAGTGCCGCCGAGTCCGCCGCACCCAGAGCCCGGGCGGCAGCGGCATCGAACGCGGCGGCCCGTTCGTCCAGATAGCCGGGAGCCTTCAGGGTCCGGCATGCACTTCCGTCACCCGTGATCAGCAAAGCGGTGCGCGACGGGCCGGCAGCCAGCTCACGGCCGGTCTCGCCACACCGCTCCGGGGGCAGCAGCGGATCGATCGCGAGCCCCTCCACCGGGGCCGCGTCCCAGCCTGCCCGGTCGAGCAGCCACGCGGCGACGGCCAGCGACGCGGGAAGCCGCCGAGCGTGCGTCTCGGGGGCGGCTGTGGTCTCGCCGTGCTTGCCGAGCCGCAGATCCCCAGCGACGCCATAGCCGCTGAAGGAGCCCGAAGCGCCCTGTGGGTACACTCCGGCCTCGCCGGGACCGGCCGGGCCGATCACCACCAGCCGGTCCGGGCGGGCAGCCGCGAGACCGTCGAGCGCCTGCGCGCACGCGACCCGCGCCGCGTCCAGCTCGGGTGCGGCACCAGCGGCCACCTCGGGCACCAGGAGCGGAGGACAGGGGCAGACGGCAGCGGCGACCAGCATGATCCGCAGCCTAGTACCTGCCCCGGCGCCCTCGTCAGCCGACCGAGCAGCCGCCCGTCACGGCCGGAAGCGGCGCCGGGGCGCCGATCGTCGGGATGCCCAGCATCACACCCGCGGGCTGGGCCGGGGTGGCGTTGCGCTTCTCCCAGGCGTCGCCCGCCCGGGTGCGGCGCACCGCGGTCGTCGGGCCCTCGGCGAGCAGGTGGTGCGGGGCCGCGTAGGTGATCTCGACCGTGACCACGTCACCGGGCCGCACCTCGGTCCCGGGCTTGGTGAAGTGGACGAGTCGGTTGTCCGCCGCCCGCCCGGACAGCCTGTGGGTGGCGCCGTCCTTGCGGCCCTCGCCCTCCGCGACCATGACCTCGAGCGTCCGGCCGACCTGCTTCTTGTTCTCCTCCCAGGAGATCTCCTCCTGGAGCGCGACCAGCCTCTCGTAGCGGGCCTGGACGACCTGCTTCGGGATCTGGCCCTCCATCTCGGCGGCAGGAGTCCCGGGCCGCTTGGAGTACTGGAAGGTGAAGGCCTGCGCGAAGCGTGCCTCGCGCACGACGTGCAGGGTCTGCTCGAAGTCCTCTTCGGTCTCGCCGGGGAAGCCCACGATGATGTCGGTCGAGATCGCGGCGTGCGGAATCGCGGCACGGACCTTCTCGATGATCCCGAGGAACCTCTCCTGCCGGTACGAGCGGCGCATCGCCTTGAGCACCGTGTCGGAGCCCGACTGGAGCGGCATGTGGAGCTGTGGCATCGCATTCGGGGTCTCCGCCATGGCCGCGATCACGTCGTCCGTGAAGTCGCGGGGGTGCGGCGAGGTGAAGCGGACCCGCTCAAGACCCTCGATGGCGCCGCAGGCCCGCAGCAGCTTGGAGAACGCCTCACGGTCGCCGATGTCGGAGCCGTAGGCGTTGACGTTCTGCCCGAGCAGGGTGATCTCCGAGACGCCCTCGGCTACCAGCGCCTCCACCTCGGCCAGGATGTCGCCGGGACGCCGGTCCTTCTCCTTGCCGCGCAACGCGGGGACGATACAGAACGTGCACGTGTTGTTGCACCCCACGGAAATGGAGACCCATGCGGCATAGGCACTCTCGCGGCGCGTGGGCAGCGTGGAGGGGAACGCCTCGAGCGATTCGGCGATCTCGACCTGCGCCTCGTCCATGACCCTGGCGCGCTCCAGCAGCACCGGCAGCTTGCCGATGTTGTGCGTGCCGAAGACGACGTCGACCCACGGCGCCTTCTTGACGATGGTGTCGCGGTCCTTCTGGGCCAGGCAGCCGCCGACGGCGATCTGCATCCCGGGGCGGGACGTCTTCATCGGGGCGAGCCGCCCGAGATTGCCGTACAGCCTGTTGTCGGCGTTCTCCCGGACCGCGCAGGTGTTGAACACGATGACGTCGGCCTCGCCGTCGCCGGCACCCTCGGGCGCCCGGACGTATCCCGCTTCCTCCAGCAAACCCGACAGCCGCTCGGAATCATGGACGTTCATCTGACACCCGTAGGTGCGGATCTCGTAGCTGCGCTTGACGTCCACTGCCTGGCTCCGGTCACTGCTGGTCATGCATCAAGAGTAGGCGGTGCCGCGGGCACCCTCGGCCCTGCGCTCACTCCTCGCCCACCCGCACAACAAAAGACCCCGGTTGCAGCCACTTTGTACCGGTATAAGCATGGAAAGGAAGCCTCCAAGGGGAGCACGGGAGGGACGACATGCCTGTACGTGGGACCCCCATCACCCAACGTGGCCGAACTCTGGACGAGCGCGGCCCCGGGCCGTGCGAGGTCGTGCTCGGCGTCAACGGCACCGAGCGCACGCTGGAGATGGAGCCGCGCGTGAGCCTGCTCGACGCCCTTCGCGAGCATCTGCAACTGACCGGCGCGAAGAAGGGCTGCGACCAGGGCACCTGCGGTGCCTGCACGGTATGGGTGGACGGGCGGCGCGTGCTCGCCTGCCTGACGCTGGCGGTGACCTGCGAGGGTCATGAGATCACGACCGTCGAGGGCCTCGCGGACAAGGACGAACTGCACGCCATGCAGCAGGCGTTCATCGCGGAGGACGCGTTCCAGTGCGGCTACTGCACCCCAGGCCAGATCATGTCGGCCGTGGCACTGCTCGCCGAGGGCCACGCCCATGACGACGCCGAGATCGGCGAGTGGATGAGCGGCAACATCTGCCGCTGCGCGGCGTACCCCCGGATCCGGGCCGCAATCCGCGCCGTGCGCGACGGCAGCGATCAGGCACAGCAAGCGGATCAGGCACGCCGGACCGCGCATCCGGACCAGGAGCGCCCGGACCAGGAGTCCGGACCCCGCTGACAACGATCAAGCAGCCAACCCAGGGAGCCCCGCCGTGCGGTCCATCTCCTACTCCCGCGCCTCCGACGCGGCCAGTGCGGTGGCCGCCGTGAGCTCCGACCCCACCAGCGACTTCCTCGCGGGAGGCACCACCGAGGTCGATCTGCTCCGGCAGAACGTCCTCTCCCCCAGACGTCTCGTCGACATCAACGCCCTCCCGCTCACCGGCGTCGAAAGCACCCCCGACGGCGGTCTTCGCATCGGTGCCCTCGCCAGGATGAGCGAGGTCGCCGAGGCTCCGGTCATACGCGAGCGCTACCCGGTGATCGCGCAGGCGCTGGAACTGGGCGCCTCGGCGCAGCTGCGTCACATGGCGTCCATGGGCGGCAATCTGATGCAACGCGTGCGGTGTTCGTACTTCAGGGACGCCGAGTCGCCCTGCAACAAGCGGGAACCGGGCACGGGTTGCCCCGCGATCGGTGGATTCAGCCGCGGCCATGCCGTGCTCGGCACCAGCGACCACTGCATCGCCACGCACCCGTCCGATGTGGCGGTGGCCCTCATGGCACTCGACGCCCGCGTACGGACGCAGGGCCCCGAGAGCGTGCAGGACGAGCACGTGTACGCGATCGACGGCTTCTACCTGCTGCCCGGCCACACCCCGCATCGCGAGCACCCGACGGCACATGGCGAGCTGATCACCGCGATCGAGGTCCCGGCCGCACCGGTCGCCCGGAACTCCCTCTATCTGAAGGTGCGCGACCGTGAGTCCTACGAATTCGCCCTGGCGTCGGTCGCGGTGGCGCTCTCGCTCGTGGACCACACCGTGGCGGACATAAGGATCGCCCTCGGCGGAGTGGCCACCAAACCCTGGCGGGCGCGGCGCGCCGAGGACTTCCTCATCGGGGCCGTCGCGGAGCGGGCGAACTTCGTCCAGGCGGCACGGGTGGAGCTGGCCGACGCCAGACCCACCGCGATGGACGCCTTCAAGATCGCACTCGCCCAGCGCGCGATCGTCCGCGCGCTGGAAACCCTCTCAGGCGGGAGCCCAGCATGACCGCGGCACCCATGGCACCCACGGCAGGCCCGTCGCGGGAGGCGGTCGGGCAGTCCTTCGACCGCGTGGACGGCCGCGCCAAGGTCACGGGAGCGGCGCGGTATTCCGCCGAGATCCCGATCCCGGGTCTGACGTACGCCTACGTCGTCGGCGCCCGTATCGCCTGCGGACGCATCACGGCCATCGACACGAGCACCGCTCTCTCCGAGGACGGCGTACTCGCCGTCCTGACCCACCAGAACCTGCCGAGGGTCGCGACCCTGCCTCCGCTCATCCCTTCACTGGCCGGGACGGCCGCACCGGGACAGACCTTCTTCCCGATGCAGGACGACATCGTCCACTACGCGGGCCAGCAGGTCGCACTCGTCGTCGCCGACACCTACGAGCGGGCCCAGCACGCGGCGAGCCTGGTCAGGGTCACCTATGCCGAAACGCCCTCGGTCACCACGATCGGTCAGGGCCGGGATTCCGCCTACGAACCGGAGTCGATCTTCGGCGGATTCATGCCCGGGCGGATCGAGCGCGGGAACATCCAGGCGGGGCTCGACCACGCCGACGTCCGTGTGGAGGCCACCTACACCTTCGCCGCGAACAACCACAACCCGATCGAGCCCTCTGCCACGACCGCGCAATGGCAGGGCGACGAGCTGGTGCTCCACGACGCGACCCAGGGGGTCAACGCCACCCAGATGACCGTGGCCCGGCTGCTCGGTATCCCGCTGTCCCGGATCCGTGTCATCAGCCAGTACGTGGGCGGCAGCTTCGGCTCCAAGGCCATGGTGCACAACCACTGCGCGCTGGCCGCGATGGCCGCCCGCGAGGTGGGGCGGCCGGTGAAGCTGGCCCTCACGCGTGAGCAGATGTTCACCTCGGTCGGCCATCGCGAGGAACAGGAGCAGCAGCTCGCCGTCGGCGCCACCCGGGACGGCCGGCTGACCGCGATACGCCACCACAAGATCTCGGTGACCTCGCGCTTCGACGACTGGGCCGAACCCTCGCTCGGCGTCTCGTCCCAGCTCTACGCCTGCCCCCACTACCAGGGGATCTACCGTCTGATCCGCGGCAACACGATGACGCCCACCTTCATGCGCGCTCCGGGTGAGGCGTCGGGGATGTTCGCCCTCGAATGCGCGATGGACGAGCTCGCCGGGGAACTCGGCCTCGACCCCGTCGAGCTGCGTCTGCGCAACCGCACCGACCACGACCCCAACTCCGGCCTGCCCTGGTCCAGCAGCGGCCTCAGGGAGTGCTACGAACGGGGCGCCGCCCGCTTCGGCTGGGGTGAGCGCGGCACCGACCCGAGGACGCGGCGCGAGGGGCACTGGCTGATCGGCAGCGGTATGGCCAGTGCCGCGTATCCCGTCGCCCCGCCGGGGAGCCCGCAGCGTGCCCGCGCCCGGCTGTACGCCGACGGCACCGCCGTCGTGCAGGCGGCCACGCCCGAGTTCGGCACGGGTGTGACCACGGTCATGACCCAGGTGGCCGCCGATGCTCTCGGGATGCCATGCGAACGGTGCCGTTTCGAGCACGGTGACACCGATCTGCCGAGCATCGCCGCCGCTGTCGGCTCCGCGGGCGCCGCGATGATCAGCGCCGCGGTGCACAGCGCGGCCACCGCCCTGCGCAACCAGATGATCGCCCGCGCCGTCGGCGACAGGGGCTCGCCCCTGCATGGCGCGAATCCGGTCGATGTCGTCGTCCGGGACGGGGTGATGACCGCGGGGACGGCGGCGGAGTCCTACGTCTCGCTGCTCCAGCGCCACTTCCTGCCGGACGCGGAGGCCACCGGGTCCTGGAGCCCTCCCGGGGCCGCCGACGCGGAGTACGCCATGCTCACGTTCGGCGCCCAGTTCGCCGAGGTGGCCGTCGATCCAGAGCTCGGTCTGATCCGTGTGCGCCGGATGACCGGGGCGTTCGCCCCCGGCCGGGTGCTCAACCCGAAGACCGCCACGGGCCAGCTCATGGGCGGGACGCTGTGGGGGCTGGGGCAGGCACTGCTGGAGGCCAACCACATGGACCCGGACACGGGCCGTTGGGCGAACTCGAGCCTCGGCGAATACCTCGTCGCGGTCAACGCGGACGCCCCCGACGTGGATGTCGAGCTGATCGAGGTGGATGACCCCGTCGTCAATCCGCTGGGGGTCAAGGGGGTCGGGGAGATCGGTCAGGTGGGCGTGGCCGCCGCGATCGCCAACGCCGTCCACAACGCCACGGGCCGGAGGATCCGCAAACTCCCGATCACCATCGAGGACATCCTGTGACGACGCGCTGACCCAGTGCTGGCCCAGAGCGGCACGGGGGGCGGCTGAGCGGACATCCGGCCTGGCATCGGCCCCCCGGGTCCCTGCCCGGCGCCGTCCGGCCTGGCCATCATGGGCGGTGAGCTGGCAGGATCGCGGCCATGCCCCGAGCTCTCCCCCGCCCCACCAGACGCCGTGCCCTTCAGGGGTCCGCGGTGCTCGCCGTGGTGTGCGGGCTGCTGCTGTGGTGGCTGCTGCCGTTCGGTGAGAGCGCCCCGAGCGGTCGGCTCACCTTCAGTACAGGTGTGAAGACCGGCGTGTACCAGCGGTACGGCGAGCTGCTCAAGGGCGCGCTGGCCCGCGATCTGCCAGGAGTCGACATAGACCTGCGGACCAGCGAGGGCTCGCAGCAGAACCTCGCCCGGGTGGCCGCGGGCGAGGCCGACTACACCATCGCCACCGCCGACGCCGTGGCGACGTACCAGCGGGACGCCAGGCCCGGCGCTGACCGGCTGCGCGCCTGCGCGCGGCTTTACGACGACTACGTCCAGCTGGTGGTGCCCGAGGGCTCACCCGTCAAGACCCCCGCCGACCTGCACGGCATGAAGGTCGGCGTCGGGCAGCCGGGCTCCGGCGTGCGGCTGATCGCCGAGCGGGTGCTGAGGGCGGCGAAACTCGACCCGGCGAAGGACATCAAGCCAGTGTCGGCGGGCATCGACACCATGCCGGACCTGCTGAAGGGGAGACGGCTCGACGCATTCTTCTGGTCGGGCGGGCTGCCCACCAGCGCGGTGCAGACGCTGTCCGAGCACCTTCCGATCCGGTTGGTCCCCCTCGGCGACAAGCTGGTCGACCAGCTCCTCGAGACGAGCTCGGTCACGCGCTACTACCGCTCTGCCGTGATTCCCGCCGACGCCTATCCGCACATGCTCGGCGGATCCGTCCAGGTGCAGACCGTCGCCGTGACGAATCTGCTGGTCACCACCACGGACGCGGACCCGGAGCTGACCGAGCGCATCACCCGCACCGTGATCAACAGCCGGGACCGTATCGGGCACGAGGTGCACCCCGCGCAGCTGGTCGACTTCCGGACGGCGATCTACACGGACCCACTGCCGCTGCACGAAGGTGCCCGGCGGTACTACAGCTCGACCAAGCCGTAGCCCGCCGCAGCCGCGGTACCGGCGGCTGTCGGCCGAGCCGCCGTACCAACGGAACCGACGCGGCTCACTGCTCGCCGAGCGCCATCCACTTCTCCGGCTTCGCCAGGGGTTCGAAGCCGATCTTCGCGTACACCTCGTGTGCGTCGGCGGTCGCCAGGAGGACCCGCCGCAGCCCGTACGGTGCGAGATGCTCGCGGACGGCGGCGACCAGGGCGGTGCCCAGGCCCTTACCGCGGGCATCTGGTGCGATGTAGACATCGCACAGCCAGGCGAACGTGGCCCGGTCGGTGACCACGCGGGCATAGCCGACCTGTGCACCGGAGGCACTGTCGTAGAGGCCGAAGTTGAGAGAGCCGGCGATGGCCGCGTCCTGCTTCTCCCGGCTTCGGCCGAGGGCCCAGTACGCGTCCTGTGACAGCCATCGGTGGATCAGCGCGGGATCGAGTCGGGCAGGATCGGCGGATATCTCGTAACCGGCGGGAAGAGCGGTGTGCATGGCCGCATCCAAGCAGCGCGCGGCCCGCGGAGGCCAGCGAATAGCCGCGGGCCGGATGCTCCGGGCGCTGGGAGCCCCGCTACGACCGGAGTGCCCCGTCGTACTCGGGGCCTGCGGGCGGCGTACGCGGCACCGTGAGCGTGACCCGCAGGCCGTGCGGCTCGCTGTGCGCATACGCGATCGATCCGCCGGCGGCCGCGAGGAGCGCGCGGGTGATGGAGAGGCCGAGGCCCGAGCCCTTCACGTTCTGGTGGCGGTTGCTGCGCCAGAAGCGGTCGCCGACCCGTCCCAGCTCCTCGTCGGTCAGTCCAGGTCCTCGATCGGTGATCACGATGGTGGAGGTCTCCCCGTCCGCTGAGACCGCGACGGTGACCTCCTCGTCTTCGGGAGTGAACTTCAGCGCGTTGTCGATCACCGCGTCGAGCGCGCTGGAAAGCGCGATGGGGTCGCTCCAGGCCGTCACCGCGGTGCCGTGGCCGACGAGCCGTACACCCTTCTCCTCGGCGAGCGGGCGCCAGGCCGCGACCCGTTCGGCCGCGAGCTCGCCGATGTCGGTCAGCCGCAGATCCGCCGACGCGTGCTCGGCCAGCGCGAGGTCGAGCAGATCGTCGAGTACCTGGGCCAGCCGCTTGCCCTCGGTGCGTACGGAGGCGATCTCCTCGTTGCCCTCGGGCAGTTCGAGTGCGAGCAGCTCGATACGCAGCAGCAGCGCCGCGAGCGGATTGCGCAGCTGGTGGGAGGCGTCGGCGACGAAGGCGCGCTGCTGTTCCAGGACCTCTTCGACGTTGTCCGCCATCTCGTTGAACGAGCGGGCCAGCCGACGCAGTTCAGGAGGGCCACCGGAAGCCGCGACACGTGAGTTCATCCTGCCCGTGGCGATGTCGTGGGTGGCGGCGTCCAGCACACGTACCGGCCGCAGCACCCAGCCGGTCAGCCGCACGGCCGCCCCGACGGCGACGAGCATCGCCGCGGACTCCCCGGCTGCGATCACCAGCCATCCGGCCAGGATCCGGGAACGCAGTTGCCCGGTGGGAGAGTCGGTGACGACGACCGCCACGACGTCGCCCTCCCTCACCACCGGTGAGGCGACGACGAGTCTGGCTCCTGCCTGCCAGGGCCACACCTGAGGCGGGTCATGGCTGCGCCGCCCGAGCAGCGCCTCCTTGAAGGCCCGGCGGCCTTCGCCCTCGTCGGGTATCTCCCAGTACTCGGGAGCGCGGGCCATCGCGGCCTCGCTGCGGTAGAAGACGCCGGTCCGCATTCCGTAGACGTCGTGATAGCGGTTGAGCTCCTCCACGAGCCGTTGCCTGCGCTCGTCCTGCCGGGAGACCCCGTCGGTGACGAACTGCGCCTGGGCGGCGAAGCGTGCGGTGTCGTCCAGGCGGTCGACGACGACGTTCTGCTGTTCGGCCGCGGCGAGGCTCACGGCGAGCGGAAAGCCGAGGGCGAGCAGCACCGCCGCCATGAGGACGATGAGGAGGGGAAGAAGACGAGTACGCAAGGGAAGCTGTGGCCTCTACGCGGCGGGCGCGACCAGGCGGTACCCCACGCCGCGCACGGTCTCGATCAGAGCGGGCATCCGGAGCTTGGAGCGCAGCGAGGCGACATGCACCTCGAGGGTGCGCCCGGTGCCCTCCCAACTCGTGTGCCACACCTCGCTGATGATCTGCTCGCGCCGGAAGACCACACCGGGGCGCTGGGCGAGCAGCGCGAGGAGGTCGAACTCCTTGCGGGTGAGCTGGACGACCTCACCGTCGACGCTGACCCGGCGGGTGGGGAGCTCGACGGTGACGGGACCGAGCGTGAGAGCGCTGCCGGTGGACGGAGCCGCGTCGTCGCCGGGCACGTTGCGCCGGCTGACGGCATGGATGCGCGCGAGCAGCTCGCCCGTGTCGTAGGGCTTGACGACGTAGTCGTCGGCGCCGAGGTTGAGCCCGTGGATCCGCGAGCGAACGTCCGAACGCGCGGTGACCATGATGACCGGGGTGGCCGTGAGCTTCCTGAGCTTTCCGCAGACCTGGTAGCCGTCCTGGTCGGGCAGTCCGAGATCGAGCAGGATCACGCCGAAGGGCGGCCTGTCCCCATCGGTCACGGGCAGCACGGCCCGGAGCGCCTCCTCGCCGCTGCGGGCGTGGGTGACGGAGAAGCCGTGTCTGGCCAGTACCGCGGAGAGAGCGGCGGCCACATGGTCGTCGTCCTCGACCAGCAGAAGTCTCACTGGCCTCCCTCCGGATTGATGGCCGGGCCCCCCGGTCCCGCGACAGCCGCGACGTCCGGATCAGGTCCTGGCTCTGGCGTGTGTACACCGCATGAACGCTGATCACCGCCCGGTGAGTCAAGGGGCGTCCCCTTGTTCCGCGGTTTCCGTTATCCACCCGGTACGCCACCCATGATCCCGTTCACCCTGGGTGTCCGACCGATGCCGTATCGTTATGCTCAATTTCAGCTCAGATGTACTGACGCTGGTCGCACCGCGTGCTTAGGGTCCTCTCCAACCGAGGAGGACGGAGCAAGAAGCCGATGAGCGGAGTGTCAGTGACCAAGGGCGTGGAGGATGCCGCACCCACGGCGACCGACCTGGTCGTACTGAGCAACGTCAATAAGCACTTCGGCGCGCTGCATGTGCTCCAGGACATCGACCTGACGATCTCGCGCGGCGAGGTCGTCGTGGTGATCGGGCCCTCCGGGTCCGGCAAGTCCACGCTGTGCCGCACCATCAACCGGCTGGAGACGATCGATTCCGGCGCCATCACCATCGATGGGAAGCCGCTGCCCCAGGAGGGCAAGGATCTCGCCCGGTTGCGCGCCGACGTGGGCATGGTCTTCCAGTCGTTCAACCTCTTCGCACACAAGACCGTGCTGGAGAACGTCATGCTGGGCCAGACGAAGGTCCGCAAGACGGTGAAGAAGGTCGCCGAACAGAAGGCACGCTCCCTGCTCGACCGAGTGGGCGTGGGCACCCAGGCCGACAAGTACCCGGCGCAGCTCTCCGGAGGTCAGCAGCAACGCGTCGCGATCGCCCGGGCGTTGGCGATGGGCCCGAAGGTGATGCTCTTCGACGAGCCCACCTCCGCCCTCGACCCCGAGATGATCAACGAGGTGCTCGAGGTCATGCAGCAGCTGGCGCGGGACGGAATGACCATGGTCGTCGTCACGCACGAGATGGGCTTCGCACGGTCGGCCGCGAACCGTGTGGTGTTCATGGCAGACGGCAAGATCGTCGAAGAGGCCTCGCCCGAGGAGTTCTTCAACAACCCGCGCAGCGACCGCGCCAGGGACTTCCTGTCGAAGATCCTGCACCACTGAGCGGCTTCACCGCCTCCGTGATCAGCCTTTCGATCACTCGATTCAGCCGATCACCGGGCACCGCATCGCTTCAAGATCGCTTCAAGTCAAGGGAAGTCACCATGAACCTTCGCAAGGTCACCGCCGCCTCGGCCGTCGTCCTCTCGCTCGCCCTCGCGACCACCGCCTGCGGCGGCGGCAAGAAGGACTCCGCCGGCGGCGGCAGCGACAAGGGCGGCAAGATCACGATCGGTATCAAGATCGACCAGCCGGGTATCGGTCTGAAGACCCCGGACGGCAAGTACACCGGCTTCGACGTCGAGGTCGCCAAGTACGTCGCCAAGGAGCTGGGCTACGAAGAGGGCGACATCGTCTTCAAGGAGACCAAGAGCGCCGACCGTGAGACCGCGATCCAGCGCGGCGACGTCAAGTTCATCGCCGCCTCCTACTCGATCAACGACAAGCGTCTGGCGAAGGTCGACTTCGCCGGCCCCTACCTGCTGGCCCACCAGGACATCCTGGTCCGCGCCGACGACGACTCGATCAAGTCCCCCGAGGACCTGAACAACAAGAAGCTCTGCTCGGTGGCCGGCTCGACCTCGGCGCAGAACGTCAAGGACAAGCTGGCTCCGAAGGCTCAGCTCCAGACGTACGGCGGCTACTCCGAGTGCCTGACCGGTCTTCAGAGCAAGGTCATCGACGCGCTCACCACCGATGACTCGATCCTCGCGGGCTACGCCGCGCAGGACGCCTTCAAGGGCAAGTTCAAGCTCGCCGGCTTCAAGATGAGCAACGAGAACTACGGCATCGGCGTGAAGAAGGGCGACACCGAGCTCAAGGACAAGATCAACAAGGCGCTCGAGAAGATGGTCTCGGACGGCTCCTGGAAGAAGGCAGTGGACGCGAACTTCGGCCCGGCCGGCTACAAGAACGAGGAAGCCCCGAAGATCGGCAACATCGTCAAGTAACGCCTGGCTGACCGGGCGCGCCGCCGCTGACGGCGGCGGCGCGCCGAGTCCTTCCCACACGCAGACGCGGAAGCGCGGGAGATCGTGTTCGACTTTCTTGATATGGACGCCCTGCTGGGCGCCTTCTGGGTGACGGTGAAGCTCACCGTCTACTCGGCGATAGGCGCCCTGATCTGGGGAACGCTGCTGGCCGGCATGCGGGTCAGCCCGGTGCCGCTGATGCGGGCCGTCGGCACCGCGTACGTGAATCTCGTGCGCAACATCCCGCTCACCGTCGTCATCCTCTTCGCCTCGCTGGGGCTCTACTCGACCCTCGGCGTGGCCCTGGGCGCAGACATCACCGACGAGATCAACTTCCGGCTTTCGGTGCTGGGCCTGATCGCCTACACCGCGGCCTTCGTGTGCGAGGCGCTGCGGTCCGGTATCAACACGGTACCCGTGGGGCAGGCGGAGGCCGCGCGAGCCCTTGGACTGAGCTTCACCCAGGTGCTGCGGCTCATCATCCTTCCGCAGGCCTTCCGGTCGGTCATCAATCCGCTGGCCAACGTGCTGATCGCACTGACCAAGAACACCACCGTCGCCTCCGTGATCGGCGTGGCCGAAGCCGCGTACCTGATGAAGGAGTGGATCGAGACCTACGCCGCCCTGCTCCCGATCGTCACGATCTTCGCGCTCGGTTTCATCTGCCTGACGCTGCCGACCGGACTGATCCTCGGCTGGGTGAGCAAGAAGGTGGCGGTAAAGCGATGAGTTCCCTTCTCTACGACACCCCTGGCCCCCGTGCCAAGGTGCGCAACGTCCTCTACAGCATCCTCTTCACCGCCCTGCTCGGCGCGGTCGGGTGGTGGGTGTACGACGGTCTGAACTCCAAGGGTGAGCTCGACTGGATCAAGTGGGAGCCGTTCTTCACGAGCTCCCAGCCGTACACCGCGTTCATCCTGCCGGGCCTCCAGAACACCCTCATCGCGGCATCGCTCGCGTTGGTCATCGCCCTCCCGCTCGGCGCGGTCTTCGGTATCGCCCGGCTCTCCGACCACTCGTGGGTCAGGGGCGCCGCCGGCACGGTCGTGGAGTTCTTCCGCGCCATTCCGGTGCTGATCCTGATGCTCTTCGCCAACCAGGCGTACTCCGACTTCACCGACATCAACCCGGACGACCGTCCGCTGTACGCGGTGGTGACCGGGCTGGTGCTCTACAACGCCTCGGTCCTCGCGGAGATCGTCCGGGCAGGCATCCAGTCCCTGCCCAGGGGGCAGACGGACGCGGCCAAGGCGATCGGCATGCGCAAGGGCCAGACGATGACGAACGTGCTGCTGCCTCAGTCGGTGACGGCCATGCTCCCCGCGATCGTCAGCCAGCTCGTGGTGATCGTGAAGGACACCGCACTCGGCGGTGCGATGCTCAGCTTCGCCGAACTGCTGTCGTCGGTCCGGCCGATGAGCGCCAACTACGGCGCCAACACCATCGCCTGCTTCACCATCGTCGCCATCATCTTCATCGCCCTGAACTTCGCCCTCACCTCGGCCGCGGGCTGGCTGGAGCGAAAGCTGCGACGCGGCAAGAAGAGCACCGGCGCGGTGGTGCACGCGGGCCCCGGCGGTGGCTTGGAAACCATCGGGCCGACCAAGATCAACAACGACGGTGGCAGCGCGGTCTGATCGGCCGTCAGGCACTGGATACACAAGGGGCGGTGACCGGAAGGTCACCGCCCCTCGCCGTGCCCCCGTGTGTTGTGGTCGCTTGACGGGGACACCAGCAGTGGGTTGCATACGTTCTGTGATCGCGCACCGGGCTTCGGCCAGTCCCTCCCTCTTGTTCCCTATGTCCCCGCAGGCCACAGGAGCCGCGCCGTGGACCCGGTGATCGTCGTCGGCGCGGGCCCGGTCGGGCTCGCGCTGTCTCTGGCGCTGGCCGCGCAGGGTGTGCCCTCGGTCGTACTCGACGAGGGCGCGGGGAAGGACGAGCCGCGTCCCGCGCGCACGGTCGTGCTGCGCGCCGACACCGCGGCGCTGCTGGAGCGACTCGGCTGCGCCACGATCCGTGACGAGGGCATCCGCTGGACCGGCTGGCGGTCCCGGCGGCGCAAGCAGGAGTTGCGGGTGCTGGAGCTCGGTGGAGACGAGCTGCCCGAGTCGGTGCACATTCCCCAGCACGCCCTGTTGCGGGGTCTGCGCGACTCCATCGCGGAATCCGGACTCATCACGGTCGCCACGGACAGCAGGCTCGACAGCCTGGAGCAGGACGGTACCGGCGTCACCGCGCACGCCCGCGGCCCCGGGACGACGTGGTGGCGCGGGAGTTATCTGGTGGGCTGCGACGGAGCCAGGTCGACGGTGCGCAAGCTCCTCGGCGTCCGGTTCCCGGGGCGTACGTCCGTGGAACGCCATGCCGTCGCCGTGCTGCGCGCCGAGCTGCCCTGGCCCGGCGAGGCCGTGCTGCACCGGCTGCCGCCATGGCGCTCGGGCGGCGAGGAGGTCACGGCAAGGCCGCTGCCTGACGGGGTGTGGCGACTGGACTGGCTACTGCCTGCCCGGGGCGAGCTGGTGACCCCGGAAGCGCTCGTGTCGCGGGTGCGCGACACCCTGTCCGGCTGGTGCGACGGCCCCCCGCAGTACGACCTCATCGACACCGGCGTCTACACCCTGCACCACCGTCTGGCCCGGAGCTGGCGCGTGGGCCGCTCCTTCCTCGCCGGGGACGCGGCCCATCTGCTGGGCGCGGTCGGCACCCAGGGGTTCGACGAAGGGCTGCGCGACATCGACAACCTGGCCTGGAAGCTCGCGCTCGCCTGGCACCACGGTGCGTCGGAGACGCTGCTCGACAGCTACCAGGCGGAGCGCCGCACCGCGGTCGCCGCCCGGTTGCGGGCCGCCGACCAGTCGCTGCCGATACTGCGGGGAAGCGGCGGACTACGGACGTATCTGCCGGGTGCGGCGCGTGGGCACGACGTCCTGCTGACGGACGCGCATCTGGGTCTCGGGGCGCTGGGTGCACCGCCCGCGTACCCCAACTCCCCTCTCGCACCCGCGCACACCGAAGCGCACACCTCGGTCGGTACGGCATTCGGAGCCCCGGTTGCCGACACCCGGGTCACGACACCGGACGGCACGACCGCATGGCTGAGGGACCGGCTGGGGCAGGGCCGGATGCTGGTGCTGCTGGTGGCGCCCGGGACCGGGGTGTGGGAACGGCGGCACTGGATGAGCGCGGGGGTGATGCCGCGACTGGACTCCGCCGTCGACGAGCTTCCGGTGCGGGGAGAGCTGCTGGTCGCGGAGAGCTATCCGGGCGCGTCCGCGCACACCGTGCTCCTGGTGCGGCCGGACGGCCACCTCGTGGCAGCCTTCGGCGGGGTGCGGCCCGATGTGCTCCACGCGGCGGCCGACGCGGCGCGCGGCGGTGCACCGGAGCGCTCACGGGTGCGCGCGGGGAGCGCTTCCGGCCTGGGTGACCGGACTGCGGACGTCAATTGACCGGTGCGAGCACCCATGGTGTACTCCGGAGCGTGACCGACACCGATGTGCGCCTGTGGCGGAGGGTCCATATGGACCTGCTCCGCTATGCGGGCTGCGTGTGTCGTCCGTCCTGCTGAATTCGCCCCTCTCTCCTTTCGCGCGGCCGTGTCCGCTCCGTGTGCTGCACCGGGCTGCGCGCATTTCCGCGAACTCCCAGGACGGTGCCGTGTCTCGCTCTGCTCCCCCATCCACCACCGCGGCATCCGCGGCAACGGCCGCACCCGCCGCCGCACCCACCGCCGCCGAGCTGCTGGACTTCGTCCGGCGTGCCGCCGCCGACGCGGAGCTGATCGCCTCCCTTCCGCTGGACCCGGAGGGGCGCACCTGGGTGCGCCTCGACGGCCCCGGGGGCAGCGAGGCGTGGCTGATCGGATGGCCTCCCGGCAGCGGTACGGGTTGGCACGACCACGATGAATCGACCGGCGCCTTCGCCACGGCGGCGGGAGAGCTCACTGAGCACGCGTTGGCGGTACGTCTCCCCGCGAGCGGCTGGACGACCCTGGAGCTGGCCGAAGGACAGGACCGTGTGCGACGGCTCGGACCCGGCCACGGGCGGTCGTTCGGGCGGCACCATGTGCACGAGGTGCTGAACACGTCGGAGACCGCGCATGCGGTCTCCGTTCATGCGTACTACCCGCCTCTGCCGGTGCTCCGGCGTTTCAGCCGGTCGGGGGCGGTGCTCCGGCTCGAGCGGGTCGAGCGCCCGGAGGACTGGCAGTGAGCGAGGCGGCAGGCGGGCACAGCGCAGGTCCCGTGGGGATCGACGCCTTGCTGGAGCGGATACGCGTGGGCCTGGAGCGGGTCGGGCCTCATGAGGCATTCGACGCGGCGGCGAACGGGGCGCTGCTGGTCGACACCCGCTATGCCGCATTGCGCGACCGGGACGGGCTGATTCCCGGCGCGCTGGTGGTCGAACGCAACGAGTTGGAGTGGCGGCTCGACCCCTTGGGCAGCCATCGCGCGCCCGAAGCCACCAGCCACGATCTGCATGTCATCGTGATCTGCAACGAGGGATACGCATCCTCGCTCGCCGCGGACTCGCTCCAGCGGCTCGGACTGGGCCGGGCGACGGATCTGGTGGGCGGCTTCCAGGCGTGGCGTGCGGCGGGCCTCCCGGTGCGGGCACCGGGAGCGTAGCCACCAGCCGCGTGCTGCCAGGCCTTGTGCGCCACCGCAGGGCCGGTACGGCCACCCCCCGTGGGGCCGTACCTGGCCCTGGTGGGCCGGGGAGGTCTGCCGGACGCCGGTCAGTAGAGGCCGTCGTCCAAACCTTCGACCTCCTCGCCCTCTTCCTCCAGTGCCTGGCGGACCACCCGCAGGGCCATGCCTTCCGGGTAGCCCTTGCGCGCGAGCATTCCCGCGAGGCGCCGCAGCCTGCGGTCGCGGTCGAGACCACGGGTGGCGCGCAGCTTGCGGGCGACCAGCTCGCGGGCGGTCGTCTCCTCCTGATCCGGATCGAGCCGGGCGACCGCCTGGTCGACCAGCGCCGATTCGACGCCTTTCGTGCGCAGTTCACGCGCAAGGGCGCGGCGGGCCAGTCCGCGCCCATGGTGCCGGGACTCCACCCAGGCGTCCGCGAAAACCGCGTCGTCGATCAGACCGACGTCCTCGAAGCGGGACAGGACCTCATCAGCGACCTCTTCCGGGATGTCCCTCTTGTGGAGCGCGTCGCGGAGCTGCTTCCGCGTACGCGGGGTCCCGGTGAGCAGGCGCAGGCAGATCGCCCGCGCCCGCTCAGCCGGGTCCTGGGGCGACAACTCCTTCTCGGCCCTCGACGAGTCGGGGCTGTCGCCCGGCCATTCGGTGCGCCGGGTCACGGACGACTCAGCTCTTCGACGCGGCGGCCGCCTTGGTGGCCTTGGTCGCCTTAGCCGCCGGCGCGGGCACCGTCTTCACGGGCTCATCGGCAGCAGTGCCCGCCGCGTCCGCGCCCGGCTCCACCGACGGGGCCGCCTCCTTGCTGACACCGACGCCCAGCTTCTCCTTGATCTTCTTCTCGATCTCGTCGGCCAGGTCGGGGTTGTCCTTCAGGAAGTTCCGCGCGTTCTCCTTGCCCTGGCCGAGCTGGTCGCCCTCGTAGGTGTACCAGGCGCCTGCCTTGCGGACGAAGCCGTGCTCCACACCCATGTCGATCAGCCCGCCCTCACGGCTGATGCCCTGGCCGTAGAGGATGTCGAACTCGGCCTGCTTGAAGGGAGGCGCGACCTTGTTCTTCACGACCTTGCAGCGGGTGCGGTTGCCCACCGCCTCGGTGCCGTCCTTCAGGGTCTCGATACGGCGGATGTCGATACGCACCGACGCGTAGAACTTGAGCGCGCGGCCACCGGTCGTGGTCTCCGGCGAGCCGAACATCACGCCGATCTTCTCGCGCAGCTGGTTGATGAAGATCGCGGTGGTCTTCGACTGATTGAGCGCACTGGTGATCTTCCGCAGCGCCTGGCTCATCAGCCGGGCCTGGAGACCCACGTGCGAGTCACCCATCTCGCCCTCGATCTCGGCGCGCGGCACGAGGGCGGCGACGGAGTCGATCACGATGAGGTCGAGAGCCCCGGACCGGACCAGCATGTCGACGATCTCGAGCGCCTGCTCACCGTTGTCGGGCTGGGAGAGGATCAGATTGTCGATGTCGACACCGAGCTTCTTCGCGTACTCGGGGTCGAGCGCGTGCTCGGCGTCCACGAAGGCGACCTGGCCACCGGCCTTCTGGGCATTGGCCACGGCATGCAGGGTCAGGGTCGTCTTACCGGAGGACTCCGGACCGTAGACCTCCACCACACGGCCGCGGGGCAGGCCACCGACGCCGAGCGCGACGTCCAGCGCGGTCGAGCCGGTCGGGATGACCTCGATGGGCTCCATCGACCGCTCGCCCATGCGCATCACGGCGCCCTTGCCGAATTGCCGTTCAATCTGTGCGAGTGCGGCGTCGAGCGCCTTCTCGCGGTCGGTTCCTGCCATGGGTTCCACCCGGGGTGCTTGAGTCGATCGCTTCACGTCAAAGACGCTATCCCCTGCCACTGACAATGCGCCCCGACGTCCGTCCAGCCTGTGGAAAACCTGGCAAAAACCCCAGGATTCCAGGCCGGACCCCCATCAGAATGGATGTTCGATTTTCATGTCAAGCGTGCCCGACCCCCTGCGGGGCCGGTGCACTGGGTCCGCGCCGGTGCCGCATGATGCTCGTCATGGGTAGCTCAGTCGAGCAGATCAAGATCTGGTTCCGGTTCGTTCCGCGCGAAGGGTGGTTCCCGCAAGACACCGAGGGCCTGTGGGCGACCAGACTCAGCGAGGACACGGCCCGAGTGCAGAACGTCCCTTTCCTCCAGGACGGCGTGGCCGAGGGCGACGTTATCCGGTTCCGGACCGACGCGGACGGGCTGCACTGGGCTGCCGAGCGGGTCAGCACCTCCGGCAACTGCACGATTCGCGTCGTCCCCGTCCCCAGCGGCCCGCTGGGACGCAGCCCCCGGGCGGTGCAGCAGCGTTTCGCGCAGTTCGGGCTCGGAGGCGAGGTCTTCAGCGAGGACTTCCCCATGGTGGCCCTGAATGCTCCGGCCGGCGCCGACTTCACCGGCATCAAGGCGGTCTTGGACCACGGGCAGGAGGACGGATGGTGGCATTACGAGCTCGGCTGCGTCACTGACGAATGGCGAAAGGCCTGATCCCCACGCCCGGCGGTCCGCATGCTCAGGCCGGCCACCTGAACGCTCAGTCACAGCGCCTGAGCTGAGTGCAGAGCAGCGGGGGAAGTCCTGGCCACAGGCTTCCCGGGACACCGCGCATGGTGCGGCGTACGCTCGTCGGCAGGGCGGGTTCGGCACGCCACCGCGGGAGGACCCATGACCGCGCTCGGTGACCTGATCGAGATCGACGACAGGACCGTGCTGGTCCTCGGCCAGGAGCTGCAGCTCGAACAGCGTCGACCAGACGTCGCCAACGTCCTCGTACACCGGGCCGGCGACACCCTGGTGATGGTCGACACCGGCGTCACGGAGGCCTTCCGCACGGCGCTGTGGGCGGCGGCCGGCCGGGTGGGGCCCTGGTCCCGGGCGCTGCTGCTGACCACACACGGACACCCTGACCATGTCGGCAACAACGATCTGGCCGACGAGCTGGGTGTGCCGGCCGAGCACTACGTCCCCGCCCTTGACGTGGACCAGATGCGCGACCCGGCGGCGTACTGGGTGCGCTCCTTCGGCCGTATCGCCGGGTTGGCACCGCTGCCCGCGCCGTCCGCTCTGGCCGACAGGGTGGTGGAGATATGCCAGCCCATGAGGCCCTTCTGTGCGACGACCCGGACCTACGAGGAGCGCCCGCTGGAGCGGATCCGGATCGGCTCACTTCGATTCACCGGCTGGATCTTCGCCGACGGCGCTGTCCGTGTCCTGCGCAGCCAGGGCCACTGCGCCGGGCACGTGATCGTGCACCTGAGCGACTGCGGAGTCCTGCACCTGTCCGACGAGGGCAACGGGGCCTGCGGTGCGATGGCCGATGCCGACCAGGTCAAGATCCAGACCGTGCTCGGCGCGGTCGCCGCCCTCTTCGAGGAGAAGGCAGCCACACTCCTCACCGACGGGCACACCTTCGCCGTGCGCCGTGGTCCTGAGGCGGTCGCCCACCTGGAGGGGCTGCTGGAGCAGGCCACCGCCCTCCAGGCGGCCGCACTCCGGCTGGCCGGCGAGAACACACGGATCCAACCAAGTGCGTTCACCAGCCGCTACGGGGAGGCCGTCGCCGCTCTGGGCATCGGGGGCGCCAACCCCAATGCGGTGTTCACCGCCATGATGGCGGTGAACCAGCTCCGTGAGCTGGGGCTGCGGCCGGAGTCTGACGGCGTCGACGCACCCTGGTCCCGGCCCGTGCTCCACAACCCCGCGCCTGCTCCCTCTCGGCCCGGCTCCGGTGCCCGCGGCGGTCGCGACCAGTTGTCCCCCTGACCTGACGACCCCGCCGGCTCAGGGCGCCGCCTCGCCGTCCCTCGGCGCGGGGGCCTGCTCGCGTCTGGCCGTCAGCGCGCGCTGGAGCCGGGCCACCACCGCCTCACCGTGACGGCGGTGGCCGTGCACTCGCGGGTCGTCCGTGACCTCGTAGCGCTTCACATAGGCGCCGAGGAAGGCCTGGAGCGTCGCGACCGCGGGGATCGCGATCAGCGCGCCGACCGCGCCCAGCAGGGCCGTGCCCGCGATCACCGAGCCGAAGGCCACCGCGGGGTGGATGTCCACGGTCCTGGCGGTGAGCTTGGGCTGGAGTACGTAGTTCTCGAACTGCTGGTAGACGAGGACGAAGCCGAGCACCCACAGCGCGTACCAGGGGTTGACCGTGAACGCGATCAGCATCGGCAGGGCTCCTGCCAGATACGTACCGATCGTGGGTATGAACTGCGAGACCAGCCCCACCCAGACGGCCAGCGCCGGAGCGTAGGGCACTCCGAGCAGCGCCAGCAGGATGTAGTGCGCCACACCGGAGATCAGGGCCATCAGGCCCCGCGAGTAGAGATAGCCGCCCGTCTTGTCGACGGCGATCTCCCAGGCGCGCAGCACCTCGGTCTGCTTTGACGGAGGCAGCACGGAGCACAGCGCCCGCCGCAACCGCGGGCCGTCCGCCGCGATGTAGAAGGAGAACAGGAAGATCGTCAGGAGTCTGAACAGCCCGCCGAGGACGGTCGCCGAGACGTCGAGCACCCCGCTCGCGCTGTTCTGGACGTACTTCTTCAACCAGTCCGAACGCAGCAGACTGTCCTGGATCGCGACCCGGGACAGCTCGGTGTGGAAGTTCTGGTTGATCCAGTTGATCACCTGGTCGAGGTACTTGGGGAAGTCCTCGACCATGTCGACTATCTGGCCCGCGAGCATCGAACCGAGCAGCACGACGAATCCGGTGCCGGCCAGCATCACCGCGAGGAACACCAGGAAGGTGGCGAGGCCGCGCCGCATCCCGCGCGCCGCCATGCGGCCCACCGCCGGCTCGATCGCCAGCGCCAGGAAGAACGCGATCAGGATGTTGATCAGCAGTCCGACGAGCTGGTGGAACGCCCAGCTGCCGAACTGGAAACAGGCATAGAGCGCGAGGGCCAGCACCATGGCCCGGGGCAGCCAGCGGGGCATCCGGACCGAGCCGGCGGCGCCGGCGCCCGCGGGCACCGCTCCCACGCCTGCGCCGGGATCGGCCGCGGTGCCACCGGTCCCTATGGGCGCGCCAGGGCCGGCTGCTGCGGGAGCGGAGCCGCCGTCGGCCGTCGCTTCGCTGTTTTCCGTTGTGCTGCTGCCGGGGTCCGTGCTGCCCGCGTCGCCTGGCGAGGCGGTCGGCGGCTCTTCGTCCCGGACGGTCTCGTCAGTCGATGCCACGGGGTAAGTCTCGCCTACCCATGTGTCAACCCGACCACCGCCTGTGGAAAACCCGGCGGCTCACCGCTTGTCGGCCGGTATCCCCACGGCCGCGCACACCCCGCGCCAGACGTCCTTCGTCTCCCAGCCCGCGTCCAGTGCCTCGTGCACGGTCCGCCCGCCGAGCTCGGTCATCACATGGTCGCGTGCGAAGGAGTCGGCATACGCCGCACCGAAGTGCTCTTCCATCCGCTCCCAGAAAATCGTCAACCGCATGCGCCCAGTATCCCGCTCCTGAGGGTGCAGCCTCGCCCGTCCGCCGTACGTGAGGCCGTTCGCGCCCTACGGTCGGAGCATGGCTGGAACTCCCCTCGCACGGGCCGAGCGTTTCATCTGGCTGACGGCCCGCGTGCTCGAGCAGCGGCGGTTCGCGTACCACTTCCTGGGCGCGGGCGCGGATCCGGTGGAGGCCGCGCTGACCGCGTACCTCAACGAGGACGGCGGGTACGGGCATGCCCTGGACCCCGATCTCCGCGGACCCGTCAGCCAGCCGCTGCACACAGCACACGCGCTGCGCGTCCTGGACTCCATCGGCCGCTGCGGCGGACTACGAGCCGAGCGGCTGTGCGGCTACCTCACGAGCGTGGCCACCAGGGACGGTGCACTGCCCGTGGTCCATCCCTCACAGCGCGGCTATCCCACCGCCCCGTATGTGCCGGTCACCGACGAGCCCACGAGCGAGCTGCTGGCGACCGGCCCGGTGGTCGGGCTGCTGCACCGCAATCAGGTGTGGCATGCCTGGCTGTTCCGGGCGACCGACTTCTGCTGGGCGGCGGTGGACGTGCTGGACAAGTCACATCCGTACGAGATCCAGGCGGCGATCGCCTTCCTCGACGGCGCCCCGGACCGGTCCCGCGCCGAGGCCGCCGCCGATCGCCTGGGCCGTCTCGTGCGCGGACAGCGGCTCGTGGTGCTCGATCCGGCACGGCCGGATGCCTGCACGGTTTCCGCCGGGTACGCCCCGGACGAGCGCCACTATCCGTACGACTACGCGCGTGTGCCCGGTTCCCTGGCCCGGCGCTGGTTCACGGACGAGGAGATGGAGCGCTCGCTCGACCACCTCGCCGGCCGGCAGGAGGCCGACGGCGGCTGGCCCGTCCGCCGCGGCGTCTGGGCTCCCTGCACCGCCCTTGAGGGACGCCCCATCACCACGGTCGAGGCGCTGCGCACGCTGAGGGCACACGGGCGTCCTGTGCGCTGAGACGGCCGGGACGGGCCGCGGTCAGCCGCCGATCGCGCGGACACCGGCGGTGACCAGCACGGCAGCCGCAACGACGACGAGGAACGGCGCGCGCAGCACCAGGGCGATCGCCGCCGCTCCCAGACCGGCCGCCCTGGCGTCGATCGCCAGGGCGCTGCCGCTGCTGAACGTCTGCTGCGCGGTGAGGGCGGCCAGCAGCGCCACCGGGAGCAGCCCGGAGAGCCGCTGCACAAGGGGACGCTCAAGCGTTCCGGCGGGCACCAGCAGTCCGGCCAGCTTGACCAGGTAGCAGCCGATGGCCGTCGCCGCGATCGCGATCCAGACGCTCATCGGTCGGTCTCCTTCCGGTTGACGAGTCCACGACCCTGGAGCCAGAGAACGGTCGGTGCCGCGAGTGCGGCGACCAGCACCGGCACTCCGGCGGGGAGCACGGGCAGCAGTCCGAGCCCGAGCACGACGGCCAGTCCGGCGACCGCCCGCTCGGTTGTGGTGCGGAGCATGGGGGCGAGCAGGGCGAGGAACACAGCGGGCCCCGCTGCGTCCAGCCCCCAGGCGCTGGTGTCCCCGATGGCCTCCGCCCCCAGTGCCCCGAGGAACGTGGTGAGGTTCCACAGCACATAGAGCGTGAGTCCCGTGGCGGTGAAGCCCAGCCGTGCGGCCCGCCGGGTCGGCTGTGCCAGGGAGACGGCCGTGGTCTCGTCGATGACCCAGTGGGCGGCGAAGGGGCGTACGAAGCGCGGCAGGGCCAGAAGCTGAGAGAGCCTGAGGCCGTAGAAGGCGTTGCGGGTGCCCAGGAAGAAGGCGCCCGCGGCGGCGGTGAGCGGATTGCCGCCCGCGGCGAGTGCGCCGACCAGGGCGAACTGGGAGGCACCGGTGAAAACGAGCAGGCTGAGGGCGCAGATCTGTGCGAGCTCGAGCCCGGCTCCCGCCGCGGTGACGCCGAAGGCGAAACCCGACAGGCCGACGGCGACGCCCACACCGAGGGCGTCCCGTACGACGGCGGAATCGGCCTTCGCCGGAGCGCTGGGTCCGCCGGTCATCAGTCCGTCGGCGGGTATCTCTGCGGATGCTGTCTGTTCTGGCACGTCGTGGACGCTACGGGGCCGGTCGGTTTCCGGTCTTGTACGTTCTTGCGCCACGCGCTTCGCGCCTCACCACGGTCCTTCGACCCGGCGTCCCCGCTGGTAGGCACCGGGCGGCACCCCCACGATCCGGGTGAAGTGCCGGTTCAGGTGCGGCTGATCGGCGAACCCGACCGCGACGGCGGCTTGCGCCGGAGCCGCGCCCGCGTCCAGCAGGTGCCGGGCCCGGCGGACCCGGGCGTCGGTGAGCCAGGTGTGCGGCGGCATGCCGTAGCGGTCGCGGAAGGCACGCAGCAGGGCGAACGGGCTGGTGCCGAGCTCGGCGGCCAGGGCCTGGAGCGTGGGCGGGCCGTCCATGCGCTCTTCCAGCACCGCACGGGCGCGTGCCGCGTTGCGCGCGCCCGCCGTCAGCGGCGTGCGCGGCGGGATGCTGCTCCCGTAGTCGCGCAGCAGCCGCGCCACCATGATCCGCAGCACGCTGTCGGCGGCGAGTGCGTTGCCCTCCTCCGCCGCGCGATGGACCTCGCGGATCAGCCGGGCCGCCTGGGGGTCGACCACATCGGTCTCGGCGAAGCCAGGGGTTCCGGTGATCGTCGTGGTCTCCTCGGCGATCTCGGCGACCACCCGCGATGACGGATAGAGCGTCGAGTACACCCAGCCCTCGGCCACGCCGGCTCTGGCGGTGTGCGGAACCTCCGGATTGATGATCACGACCATGCCGGGCCCGGCGTGCACGACACCGCCCGGGAGCCCGACGTCCTCGACTCCGCGGGTGATGGTCCCGAACACATAGCCCTCGTGGCTGTGGCGGGGAAAAGTGTGACGTACGTACCGGGCGCGGAGCAGATCGATACCCGGAAGCCGCTCCGGCTGCCAGTACCGCGCCCACTCGCCTTCGGCCATACGGACATTCTCGCAGCTCCGGGGGTTTGTCAGTGGGGCGGTGCACGATGGGGGGCATGGCCGGCACTGCGCTCGACAGCTTCGCCCCCGCGACCCGCGGCTGGTTCACGGGTGCGTTCAGCGCGCCCACCGCGGCCCAGGAGGGGGCGTGGCAGGCGATCGGCCGGGGCTCGGACGTGCTGGTCGTCGCCCCGACGGGCTCCGGCAAGACCCTCGCCGCCTTCCTCGCCGCGCTCGACGCTCTGACGTCCGCCCCGCCGCCGGCGGACGCCAGGAAGCGCTGCCGTGTGCTGTACGTGTCACCGCTGAAGGCGCTCGCGGTGGATGTCGAACGCAACCTGCGCAGCCCGCTGACCGGTATCCGCCAGGAGGCCGTCCGGCTCGGGCAGCCCGAGCCGGAGGTGCGGGTCGGCATCCGTTCCGGGGACACACCGGCGGCCGAGCGCAGGGCGCTCGCCACCCGGCCCCCGGACATCCTGATCACCACGCCCGAGTCGCTGTTCCTGATGCTGACCTCGTCCACGCGTGAGGCACTGGCAGGTATCGAGACGGTGATCGTGGACGAGGTGCACGCGGTGGCGGGGACCAAGCGGGGTGCCCATCTCGCCCTGTCCCTGGAGCGGCTCGACGAGGTGCTGCCGCGCCCCGCTCGGCGGATCGGCCTGTCCGCGACGGTCCGGCCGGTGGACGAGGTGGCGCGCTATCTGTCGCCGCAGCGCAAGGTGGAGATCGTCCAGCCGCCGTCCGGCAAGGAGTTCGACCTCTCCGTGGTCGTCCCCGTCGAGGATCTCGGCGAGCTCGGCGGCTCTCCCGCATCGGAGCCGGACGCCGCCGGTGAGAAGCCGTCGATCTGGCCCCATGTCGAGGAGCGCATCGCCGACCTGGTCCAGGCGCACCGCTCGACCATCGTCTTCGCCAATTCCCGCCGCCTGGCCGAGCGGTTGTGCAACAGGCTCAACGAGATCGCCTACGAACGCGCCATGGGCGAGGCCCTGCCCGAAGGTGCGCCGCCCGCCGAGATCATGGCGCAGTCGGGTGCCGCCCGGGGCGCACCACCGCTGCTCGCCCGTGCCCACCACGGCTCTGTCTCCAAGGAACAGCGCGCGCTGGTCGAGGAGGACCTCAAGGCGGGCCGGCTGCCCGCGGTCGTCGCGACCTCCAGTCTCGAGCTGGGCATCGACATGGGCGCGGTGGATCTGGTCGTCCAGGTCGAGTCCCCTCCGTCCGTCGCCTCCGGTCTCCAGCGGGTCGGCCGGGCAGGACACCAGGTGGGCGCGGTCTCCACCGGTGTGGTGTTCCCCAAGTACCGCGGTGACCTGGTGCAGGCGGCCGTGGTGACCGAGCGGATGCGCGGCGGCTCGATCGAGGCCTTGCGGATCCCCGCCAATCCGCTGGACGTGCTGGCGCAGCAGCTTGTCGCGATGGTGGCGCTGGACAGCTGGCAGGCCGACGAGCTCCTGGCCGTGGTGCGGCGGGCCGCGCCGTTCGCCTCGCTTCCGGAGTCGGCGTTCACGGCGGTGCTGGACATGCTCGCGGGCCGCTATCCGTCGGACGCCTTCGCGGAGCTGCGTCCGCGGGTGGTGTGGGACCGGGTCGCCGGGACGGTCACGGGGCGTCCCGGTGCCCAGCGCCTCGCCGTCACCTCGGGCGGCACCATCCCCGACCGCGGGCTGTTCGGGGTGTTCCTCGCCGGGGCCGACCCCAAGAAGGGCGGCGGGCGCGTCGGCGAGCTCGACGAGGAGATGGTGTACGAGTCCCGGGTCGGCGATGTCTTCACTCTCGGCACCACGTCCTGGCGGATCGAGGACATCACCCGTGACCGGGTGCTGGTCTCCCCCGCTCCCGGTGTCCCCGGACGGCTGCCGTTCTGGAAGGGCGACCAGCTGGGCCGCCCGCTCGAGCTGGGACGTGCGGTCGGCGCGTTCCTGCGGGAGATCGGTTCGCTCTCCGAAGAGGACGCGCGGCTGCGGCTGCTGACGGCCGGACTCGACGATTGGGCCGCCGGCAATGTGCTCGCCTATCTGGATGAGCAACGCCGTGCCTGCGGCCATGTCCCCGACGACCGCACGATCCTCGTGGAGCGGTTCCGGGACGAGCTGGGCGACTGGCGGGTCGTGGTCCATTCCCCCTTCGGCGCCCAGGTCCACGCCCCGTGGGCGCTGGCGCTCGGTGCCCGGCTGGCCGAGCGGTACGGCATGGACGCGCAGGTGATGCACGCGGACGACGGGATCGTGCTGCGCCTGCCCGACGCCGATCTGATGGGTCTGGATCTGCTCGACCAGGACCCGGTACACCTGGACACGTCCTATGACAGCGACCAGGCGCCGGTCGGCGCGGCCGACACCGTCTTCGACAGGGGCGAGATCAGCCAGATCGTCACCGACCAGGTGGGCGGTTCCGCGCTGTTCGCGTCACGGTTCCGGGAGTGCGCGGCCCGCGCCCTTCTGCTCCCGCGCCGCAGCCCCGGTAAGCGCACCCCCCTGTGGCAGCAGCGTCAGCGCGCGGCCCAGCTGCTTCAGGTGGCCAGCGAATTCGGCTCGTTCCCGATCGTCCTGGAAGCCGTCCGCGAGTGCCTCCAGGACGTGTTCGACGTCCCGGGCCTGACGGAGCTGATGGGCGACATCGAGTCCCGCAGGGTCCGGCTGGTCGAGGTCACCACCCCCGAGCCGTCCCCGTTCGCACGGTCGCTGCTCTTCGGCTACGTGGCGCAGTTCCTCTACGAGGGCGACTCGCCGCTCGCCGAGCGGCGAGCCGCCGCGCTCTCCCTGGACTCCCGTCTGCTGGCCGAGCTGCTCGGCCAGGCGGAGCTGCGCGAGCTGCTCGACGCCGACGTCCTGAGTGAGCTGGAGCAGGAGCTCCAGAGGCTTACGGACGAGCGAAGGATCAAGGACGCGGAGGGCGTCGCCGACGCGTTGCGTGTGCTGGGACCGCTGACGGCGGCCGAGCTGGCGGAGCGGGGCGCCGGCCCGGGCTGGGCGGAGGAGCTCGCCTCCGCGCGGCGCGCCATCCTGGTCCGGATCGCGGGCGCCGACCACTGGGCGGCCATCGAGGACGCCGGAAGGCTGCGGGATGCCCTGGGTACGGCGCTTCCCGTGGGCGTACCCGAGGCTTTCACCGAGCCCGTCAAAGACCCGCTGGGTGATCTGCTCGCCCGTTTCGCCCGCACCCGTGGCCCGTTCACCTCGTCCCAGGCCGCGGCGCGATTCGGTCTGGGTGCGGCGGTCACCGACGGAGCGCTCCAGCGCCTGGCCGCCGGCGGGCGGGTGGTGCAGGGCGAGTTCCACCCCTCGGGGATCGGCCAGGAGTGGTGCGAAGCCACCGTGCTGCGGCGGCTGCGTCGCCGCTCGCTCGCGGCGCTGCGCCAGGAGCTGGAGCCGGTTCCGCCGGCGGCGCTCGCGACGTTCCTGCCCCAGTGGCAGCACCTGGGGAGCAACAGCCTGCGCGGGGTCGATGGGCTGGCCCGCGCCATCGAGCAGCTCCAGGGCGCCCCGGTGCCGGCCTCGGCGCTGGAGAAGCTGATCCTGCCGTCCAGGGTGATGGGCTACTCCCCCGCCCTGCTCGACGAACTGACCACGACCGGCGAAGCCGTGTGGGCCGGAGCGGGCTCCCTGCCCGGCAAGGACGGCTGGGTCTCCCTCTACCTCGCGGACGCGGCCCCACTGCTGCTCCCGCCGCCACATCCGCTGGAGCTGACGGCGCTTCACGAGTCCGTGCTCGCCGCCCTCTCCGGTGGTTACGGGCTGTTCTTCCGGCAGATCGCCGACCAGGTCCGTGCCACCACCCACCCCGACGCCACCGACCCCCAACTCGCCGACACTCTTTGGGACCTGTCCTGGTCGGGGCGGCTCACCAACGACACCCTGGCCCCGCTGCGTGCGCTGCTGGGATCGGGCCGCACCGCCGGGTCCACGGCGCACCGCGCCAAGCGCACGGTCCCGCGCGGGCGCTACGGCTCGCTGACGGCGTCCGCGCGCCCCGCGTCGCGCACAGGACCGCCGACCGTCTCCGGACGCTGGTCGCTGCTCCCGGCGCCCGAGCCTGATCCCACCCACCGTGCCCATGCCCTGGCCCGCACTCTGCTCGACCGCCACGGTGTGGTCACCCGGGGCGCGGTCGCGGCCGAAGGGGTCGAGGGCGGGTTCTCGGCGACATACCGGATCCTGTCCGCCTTCGAGGACGGCGGGCAGGCCAGGCGGGGCTATGTCGTCGAGGGCCTGGGGGCTGCCCAGTTCGCGATGGACGGGGCCGTGGACCGGCTGCGTGCGGCGGCCACCGCACACGACCGTGCCGATGCCCACACCGCACCGCGAGCGGTCGTGCTGGCGGCGGCCGACCCGGCGAACGCCTACGGGGCGGCCCTGCCCTGGCCCGAGCCCCCCACCGGCGCGGGTCACAAACCCGGGCGCAAGGCGGGCTCCCTGGTGGTGCTGGTCGACGGCGAGCTCACGCTCTACATGGAGCGCGGCGGCAAGACTCTGCTGTCCTGGGCCACCGAGCCGGACAGCCCGGCGCTGCGCACGGCGGCCGAAGCCCTCGCCGAGGCAGCGCGGGCGGGCACACTCGGTACGGTCACGGTCGAGCGGGTCAACGGCGCCGCGGCCCTGACCTCACCCCTGGCGCGGCCGTTCGAGGAGTCCGGTTTCCACGCCACCCCACGCGGGCTGCGGCTGCGGCCCTGAGACGGCGCATGCGTCGCGCATCATGGGTGCATGCCCGAAGGAGACACCGTCTGGCTGACCGCCCGAAAGCTGAACGACGCCCTGGCCGGGCGCGTGCTCACCGTCTTCGACCTACGGGTGCCGCGGTTCGCCACCATCGACCTCACCGGCCGGGAGGTGCTGGACGTCACCCCGCGCGGCAAGCATCTGCTTGCCCGTATCGACGGGGGGTTCACCCTGCACTCGCATCTGCGGATGGACGGCTCCTGGAGGGTGTTCGCAGCGGGGGAACGCTGGCGCGGCGGGCCGGGGCACCAGATCAGGGCGGTGCTCGGAAACAGCGAGCACACCGCGGTGGGCTATCGGCTGCCGGTCCTTGAGTTGCTGCGCACCCAGGACGAGGAGCGGGTCGTGGGGCATCTCGGTCCCGATCTCCTCGGGCCGGACTGGGATCCCGGCGCCGCCGTGCGCAATCTCCTCGCGGACTCGGACCGCCCCCTCGGCGAGGCTCTGCTGGACCAGCGCAACCTGGCCGGGATCGGCAACGTCTACAAGTCGGAGCTGGCCTTCCTGGCCCGCGCCACGCCCTGGCTCCCGGTCGGTGAGCTGCCCTCCGGTGTGCCGGAGCGCCTCGTCGCCACGGCTCACCGGCTCCTGGAAGCGAACAAGAACCACTTCGACCGACGCACCACGCCTGGGGAGCGCCGCACGGAACAGCGCTTGTTCGTTTACGGCCGCGCGGGGCGCCCGTGTCTGCGCTGCGGCACCCTGATCCGCAAGGCGGGACTGGACGAGCGGGTGACCTACTGGTGCCCCTGCTGCCAGTCCGGCCCCGTGGGGACGGCGGGGGCCATCGGCTGAGGGTTGTACGCGTCGGACTTCCACACTAGTTGACGATCCGTCAGATTCGGTCGTACGTTCACCGACATGGCCCTCACGGCGTACGACCTCACCGGCCGCACCGCGTTCGTCACGGGCGCGGCGAGTGGCATCGGCCGCGCGACCGCCGTCCTTCTCGCCCAGGCAGGTGCCGCCGTGCACTGCGCCGATACGGACGAGAAAGGCCTTCACAAGACTCTGAGCCTCATCGCGACCGCCACGAACGTCACGGACACGGCGCAGATCCAGACTCAGGCACAGGACCAGGTCCACGCCCAGGCCCATGTCGTCGACGTCAGCGACCGCTCCGCGCTGCACGCGGCGGTTCATGCCGCAGGTCCGCTGCACATCATGGCCGCCATCGCCGGGATCATGCACTCCAGCAGCGTCCTGGAGACCACCGACGAGGATCTCGACCGCGTCCTCGCGGTCAACTTCAAGGGCGTGCTCTACGCCTGCCAGGCAGCGGCCCGCGGGATGATCGACGCGGGCATCGCGGGGTCACTGATCACCATGGCGTCGGGTGCGGTGGACGCCGGGAATCCCGGACTGCTGTGCTACGGGGCGGCCAAGGCGGCCGTTGTACAGCTCACCAGGACCCTGGCAGCCGAACTCGGAAATTACTCCATTCGAGTGAACACAGTCGCCCCAGGCTGGGTCCGCAGCCCCATGACGGACCGACATGACGAGACCCTTCAACAGAAGGCGGAGGCCGCCATGGTGCGGCTGTCACCGCTCGGCCGGGTCGGCGAGCCCGAGGACATCGCGCATGCGGTCCTCTATCTCGCCTCCGACGCGTCATCGTTCACGACGGGTCAGATCCTCCGGCCGAACGGGGGCGTCGCGATGCCGTGGTAGCCGTGTTCCCCCAGCCCCCTCGGCATCCCCGGCTCGCGACGCCACATGCACCGGCAACAGGCTGAGCCCCCACCCGCCTGCCGCCACTGCCCCCTCGACGAGTCCCGCATGCTCCGGCACCAACGCCAGCCGCAGAACGGCCCACCACCACAGCGCGCCCAGTGCGAGCGCCGGCAGCAGGACCCATCGCCTTACCATGGCCGCCTCCTCCGGTCGACGCTAGACCGGACCGATCAGTCGGCGGGAGGGCGCACCGGTTGCACACCGGGCGCGCTCGCAGCCTATGTGCCAGGCGCCCCGGGGGTGCTCACCACGGGCTATGCGCCCGCGCACGCCTCTGCTGTCCGCGCTTTCGGCGCTTCCCGTCGCGGCCGATGCCCGCTCACCGGATGCCACCGGCATCTCGCCGGTGGCATCCGGTGCGGACGGGGCCGCACTCGCCACGGCCGGCGCAGCCGCCGCCGGCGCCGTGGGCCCCCGCGCCACTAGGCGCTCTCCGCCTGGAACATCCAGGCGTGCTTTTCCAGGTCGGCGGTGAGCTGGATGAGGATGTCCTGGCTCACCGGGTCGGGCTCGTCGGTGACCTCGATGCGCTCCCGCATCTTGATGATCACGGCACCCAAGGCCTTGACCATGATGCTGACGACGTCGGCATCCTGGATGTAGCCCTCCGGCACCTTGCCGATGACGCTCGAGGACGCCACCGTGCCGGCCCGGCCGTCGGGTGACACCCCGATCGCCGAGGCACGCTCCGCCACGGTGTCCGAGTGCTGCCGCGCGGTGGCGACGACCTCGTCCAGCTGGAGGTGCACCGAGCGGAAGCGCGGTCCCACCACGTTCCAGTGGACCTGCTTCGCCACCAGGGCCAGATCGATCAGATCCACCAGTGCACCCTGGAGCGCTTCTCCCGTGACCTTGCGGTCCTGTCCGGACAGCGCGCCCTTCACCACAGACATATGCGACCTCCCACGAGAACGAGACGGCACCGCTTCCCACCATGACACAAACGAGGGAAAAGCGGATCGAAACGGTCATCCAGTGAAGCTCCGGTGAGCTCTTCACTGAAACAATGGAGCCCCGGCCGAGTACCCACTCGACCGGGGCTCACACGTGGAGATCCAGGTGCTGACGACTGCCCGCCACCGCCTCAGGCGGCGACGACGTCCACCGCCTCCGCGGGCGCCTTGATCGTCACCCGCTCCGTCGGCACACCCGCCACCGACGTCACGGAAACGGAATTGAGCATCGGGCGTACCGGCGCGGGCACCGGCTCGCTCGCCGCTGCCGACTCGGCCAGCTCGGCGAGTGACAGCTCGTCGCTCACTTCCCGCATGAGCTCGGACATCCGTACGTCAAGCGCGTCGCAGATCGCGGAGAGCAGTTCGGAGGAAGCCTCCTTCTGCCCCCGCTCCACCTCGGAGAGATAGCCGAGCGATACTCGGGCGGACGAGGAGACTTCGCGCAGAGTACGGCCCTGGCGCTGGCGCTGCCGACGCAGCACGTCACCCAGCAGGCGACGGAGCAGAATCATCGGTGGCTCCCTCCTCGGACCGCGTAGCCGCATCCTTCACGCCCCACCGTACCGCCTCGCGCTGCGGCCGTGCGGGGAGCGATGACGTGTTCACTCAGGGCTGCAAACATCAAGTCCCCCCGTTCTGTTCCGTATCCTGTGCCCGCCCGTTCGGCGAGAGTTCTCCGGCGAGCAGCTCGAGCACGCTCCGTACACTCTCTCTACGGATTTCCGCACGGTCGCCGTTCAATCGCAGTGAGACGGCTTTCCGCGTCCCATCCGGCCTCGCGACCGCCACGAAGACCGTCCCCACGGGCCGTCCGTCCTGCGGCTCCGGCCCGGCGACGCCCGTGGTCGCGATGCCCCAGCCGGCGTCCAGCCCGGCCTTCACCCCTGCGGCCATCTGGGCTGCCACGTCCGGGTCGACCGCGCCGCTCAGGGCCAGCAGCGCGGCGTCGACTCCCAGGAGGTCACGCTTCACGGCCGTCGCGTATGCCGTGACGGATCCGCGGAAGGACTTCGAAGCCCCCGGGACGGCGGTCAGCTCGGCGGCCACGAGACCGCCCGTCAGGGACTCGGCGACAGCCAGGGTCTCCCCGCGCTCCGCGAGCAGCGCCAGCACCCGGGCGGCGACGCCGTCGGGGACGGCCTCCATCGCGGCGGGGACGGCGTTCATCGCGTGGTCTCCGAGGCGCCCTTCCGGTCGGCGGCGCGCGCCGCCTCACGCTCGGCCGCGAGACCCCTGCGCCGCAGGACCACGGCCTGCCGTACGTAGTCGAGCCCGGTGACCACCGTCAGCACGACCGCCACGGCCATCACCCACCAGCGCAGGGTGGCCAGCGGCCCGGTCAGCGCGAGGACGTACATCCCGACCGCGGTGCCCTGCGCCAGCGTCTTCATCTTTCCGCCGCGACTGGCGGGAATCACCCCGTGACGGATCACCCAGAAGCGCATCAGGGTGATCCCGAGCTCACGGAAGAGGATCACTCCCGTGACCCACCAGGGCAGGTCCCCGAGCCCCGAGAGGCAGATCAGCCCCGCCGCCATGATCGCCTTGTCGGCGATCGGATCGGCGATCTTGCCGAAGTCCGTGACCAGGTTGTAGGTGCGGGCGAGATGGCCGTCGAAAAGGTCGGTGATCATGGCGACGGCGAACGCCGCCCAGGCCCAGGCGCGCCAGGCGGGGTCGTACCCGCCGTTCTGGAGCAGCAGGATCACGAATCCGGGCACCAGCAGCAGCCTCACCATGGTGAGGATGTTGGCGATGTTCCACAGGCTGGCCTGGTTGACGGCAGCGGCCCCCAGCTTGCCGCCGGGCGCCGGCCTGCCGGTCCCACCCGCCGCGGACGCCGGGACTCCCGTCATCTGGCTGCCTCCTCACACCGCTCCGACACGACCTCGGCCACCAGGTCGACGCCCTCGGTGCCCACCACCTTCGCCTCGACCATACGACCGGGCACAAGGCCCTCAGCGGCCGTGAAGATCACCTGGCCGTCGGTCTCCGGAGCCTGGTGCGCGGCGCGGCCCACGGCTGCGTACTCGTCCTCGTCCAGGACATCGTCCGGATCCTCGCTCCCGACCGCGTCGAACACGGACTCGACCAGTACCTCCAGGGTCTCCCCGATCCGCTCGTCCGCGCGCTGGGCGGTGAGCTCCTCGGCGAGCCGGGACAGATGCGCGAGGCGCTCGTCCACGGTGTCCTGGTCGAGCTTGCTGTCGTACGTGGCGGCCTCGGTGCCCTCCTCGTCCGAGTAGCCGAAGACGCCGATGGCGTCGAGCCGTGCGTCCGTGAGGAAGCGCTCCAGCTCCGCGAAGTCGGCCTCGGTCTCGCCGGGGAAGCCCACGATGAAGTTCGAGCGCACCCCGGCCGCCGGTGCCTTGGAGCGGATCGTCTCGAGCAGTTCGAGGAACCGCTCGGTGTCCCCGAACCGCCGCATCGCACGCAGCACACCGGGCGCGCTGTGCTGGAAGGACAGGTCGAAGTAGGGCGCGACCTTCTCCGTCGACGTGAGCACGTCGATCAGGCCGGGGCGCATCTCGGCGGGCTGGAGATAGCTGACGCGGACCCGCTCGATGCCGTCGACGGCCGCGAGTTCCGGCAGCAGCGTCTCCAGCAGCCGGATGTCCCCGAGGTCCTTGCCGTAGGAGGTGTTGTTCTCGGAGACCAGCATGATCTCCTTCACGCCCTGCTCGGCGAGCCAGCGAGTCTCGCCGAGGACGTCGCTGGGGCGCCGGGAGATGAAGGAGCCGCGGAAGGACGGGATGGCGCAGAAGGAGCAGCGCCGGTCACAGCCGGACGCGAGCTTCACGGAGGCGACGGGGTTGGTGTCCAGACGCCGGCGCAGCGGTGCGCGGGGGCCGGAGGCGGGAGCGAGACCCTCCGGCAGGTCCGCCGGTACGCTCTCGGGCTCCGGTGCCTGGGCGTGCCCCGGCAGTGCGACTGCGGCCGTCTGCCGCTCCGCCGGGCTGATCGGCAGCAGCTTGCGCCGGTCGCGCGGGGTGTGCGAGGCGTGGATGCCGCCGCTGAGGATGGTCTGGAGCCGGTCGGAGATGTCGGAGTAGTCGTCGAAGCCCAGCACGCCGTCCGCTTCGGGCAGCGCTTCGGCGAGTTCCTTGCCGTAGCGCTCGGCCATGCATCCGACGGCCACGACGGCCTGGGTGCGGCCGTGGTCCTTCAGATCGTTGGCTTCCAGGAGGGCGTCGACGGAGTCCTTCTTGGCGGCCTCGACGAAGCCGCAGGTGTTGACGACGGCGACATCGGCGTCGGCGGCTTCTTCGACGAGCTCCCAGCCGTCCGCTGCCAGGCGGCCTGCGAGCTCCTCCGAGTCCACCTCGTTACGGGCGCAGCCAAGAGTGACAAGGGCGACGGTACGGCGTTCGGGCATGAGCTCAAGACTACTTTGTCCGAGCCCACGCCTGATCCGCGAGGCTGCCGGGGGGCACGGCGCCGGGGAAAGGCCGGCTTCAGGCTCCCTGACCAGCGGATATCGGCTTCCCCGACCAGCCGACCGGACCTACCCACCACACAGACCGACCTCGGACGGCCCAGCCGGCCCGGGAGCAGGCGGCTCAGCCCGCCTCGGGGTCACCCTTGGTGTAGGAGAGCCGCTCGACCTGACCCGGCTCGAACTTGTCTTCGACTTTCTTGCCGTTCACGAAGAGCTCGATCGCCCCGGCGTTGCCCAGGATCAGATCCAGCCGCTCCCCGTCCTGGAAGGTCTGGGACTGCCCTTCCTCGAGCAGCCCGTCGAAGAGCAGCTTGCCGCTGGCGGACTTCGCGGAGATCCAGCTCTTGTCACCGACGGCGGACACCTTGACCGTGACCTTGTCCTGCGGGACCGCGGCGATCGCGCTGTCCGAGGGGTCGGGCTTGGCCGGCTGGGACTGCTGAGGCAGCGGCTGTGCGGGCTGCTGGCTGGCCGGCGGCTTCGGGCTGGTCTTGGCCGGGGCAGCGCCCTCGGCGACGTTCTTGGTGGTCTTGGCCGTGTCATTGCCACTGAACAGCGTGAAGGCGGCGAAACCGATGACGGCGACGATCGCCGCGACCATCGCCGCGGTCCAGTTCGGGCGCCTGGGCTCTGGGCGGATACGTTCCGCCTCGAAGAGCGGCGCGGCGGGCGTCGGCGACGGCCGGCCGCCGTGTCCGGCGTCGTACTGCGCCACGAGCGGGGCCGGATCCAGTCCAACGGCGCGGGCGAGGGTCCCGATGTGGCCACGCGCGTACACATCACCACCGCAGCGGGAGAAGTCATCCTGCTCGATCGCCTGCACGATGGGGACGCGGACACGGGTGGAGGTACTGACCTCGTCAACGGTCAGGCCTGCCGCGCTGCGGGCGTCTTGCAGCGCTCGACCGATCGAAGGCCGATCATCTTCGATCAAAGGTCGGTCCTCCTCGATCGAAGGCCGGTCGTCTTCGGGGGAGTTGCCGATGGACACGAGTGCGCCTTTCGAGCGTGTAACCACCTGCTGGAGGTTCAGTCTAGGGGTGGTACGAAAGGGTGGGGCAACCGGGCGGATGCCGTTTGTACGCCATCAGAATGGCCGGACAGCGGGAGGGTGGAGCCAGCGCTCCCGGCCCTCTCTCCAACTTGACGTATGACCAAGTGAAACGGTTGCCTCACTTTTCCCTACGGGTGAGACTCCCCCCGTATCACCGCCAGCACTCCATCCAGTTCCTCGGGTTTTACGAGTACGTCGCGCGCCTTCGAGCCCTCGCTGGGACCCACGATGTTCCGGGACTCCATGAGGTCCATCAGCCGGCCCGCCTTCGCGAAACCGACCCGCAGCTTGCGCTGGAGCATCGAGGTCGAGCCGAACTGGGTGGACACCACCAGCTCGGCCGCCTGGCAGAGCAGGTCGAGGTCGTCGCCGATGTCCTCGTCGATCTCCTTCTTCTGCTTCGTGCCGACCACGACGTCGTCCCGGAAGACCGGGGCCATCTGGTCCTTGCAGTGCCGGACGACCGCGGCGACCTCGCCCTCGGTCACGAAGGCGCCCTGCATACGGGTCGGCTTGCTTGCGCCCATCGGGAGGAACAAACCGTCGCCCTTGCCGATCAGCTTCTCGGCCCCCGGCTGGTCGAGGATGACCCGGCTATCGGCAAGGGAGGAGGTCGCGAAGGCGAGCCGGGAGGGCACATTGGCCTTGATGAGGCCCGTGACCACGTCGACGGACGGCCGCTGGGTGGCCAGTACCAGATGGATTCCCGCAGCGCGCGCCAGCTGGGTGATACGGACGATGGCGTCTTCCACGTCGCGAGGAGCCACCATCATCAGATCCGCGAGCTCGTCCACGATCACCAGGAGATAGGGATACGGCTGGAGCTCGCGCTCGCTGCCCGCGGGAGGTGTGACCTTACCGAGCCGCACCGCCTGGTTGAAGTCGTCGATGTGCCGGAAGCCGTAGACCGCGAGGTCGTCGTAGCGCAGATCCATCTCACGCACCACCCACTGGAGTGCCTCGGCGGCCCGCTTGGGGTTGGTGATGATCGGCGTGATCAGGTGCGGGATGCCCTCGTACGCGGTCAGCTCGACCCGCTTGGGGTCGACGAGGACCATCCGTACGTCCTCCGGGGTGGCCCTGATCATCACCGAGGTGATCAGACAGTTGATGCAGGAGGACTTGCCCGAACCGGTGGCACCGGCGACCAGGACGTGCGGCATCTTGGCGAGGTTGGCCATGACATAGCCGCCCTCCACATCCTTGCCGAGCGCCACCAGCATGGGGTGGTCGTCACCCGCCGCGTCGGCGAGACGCAGCACGTCGCCGAGATTGACCATCTCGCGGTCGGTGTTGGGGATCTCGATGCCGACCGCCGACTTGCCCGGGATCGGCGAGATGATCCGTACGTCGGGGCTGGCCACGGCATACGCGATGTTCTTGGTCAGCGCGGTGATCCGCTCGACCTTGACCGCCGGGCCCAGCTCGACCTCATAGCGGGTGACCGTCGGGCCGCGGGTGAAGCCGGTGACCGCGGCATCGACCTTGAACTCCGCGAAGACGTTCGTCAGCGAGGCGACGATCGCGTCGTTGGCGGCGCTGCGGGTCTTGCCCGGCCCGCCGCGCTCCAGCAGGTCCAGCGAGGGCAGCCCATAGGTGATGTCACCGGACAGCTGGAGCTGCTCGGCCCGCGACGGCAGGGGCGCCGACTCCTCGGGAGCCGGCTTGGTCAGGTCCGGTACCGCCTCGCGGGGGGCGGGCGGCCGCTCGGTACGGGCCCCGGGGACGGGCCCGGTGGCACGCTCCCGCTCAGCGCTGAGGTCCCGGGTCAGGTCGGCCACGACGGGGGACGGCGGCAGCCCGCCCAGCACGGCGCCGTCGAGGGCGGCGGCGGCAGCGGCGGCCACGTCGATCGCGTCCATGGGGCGTCCCGTGCCGGCCCGCGCCGGGGAGCCGCGCGACTGCCGGCGCCGCGACAGCGCGGCCTCCTCGGCCTGCTCGGCGTCGTACACGTCCCCGGCTGCCACCCCGGCCGCCGGTCGCCGACGGCGCGCGGGGCGGGCGGCCGGGCCGTCCTGCCACTCCTCGTCCACACGCTCGTCCGCCGCGCCCGCCTCGTACGGCGGGTCGAGGAGTCCGAGCTTCACACCGAGCGCGCGCAGCCGCCGCGGGATCGCGTTGACCGGGGTCGCGGTGACGACCAGCAGCCCGAAGACGGTCAGCAGCACCAGCATCGGCACGGCGAGCACCTCGCCCATGGCGAAGACCAGCGGCTGGGAGACGCCCCAGCCGATCAGCCCGCCCGCGTCCTGGATCGCTTCCGCGCCCTCGCCGCGCCCCGGCGAGCCGCAGGCGATGTGGACCTGGCCGAGCACCCCGACGACCAGCGCGGACAAGCCGATGACGATGCGGCCGTTGGCCTCCGGCTTCTCGGGGTAGAGGATCAGCCGCACGGCGATCGCGGTGAGCAGTATCGGCACGAGTAGATCGAGCCGCCCGAAGGCGCCCGTGACGAGCATCTCGACGAGATCCCCGACGGGACCGCGCAGATGGGACCAGGTGCCCGCGGCGACGACCAGGCCGAGACCGAGCATCAGGAGGGCGAGGCCGTCCTTGCGGTGCGCCGGATCGAGCCCCTTGGCCCCGCGCCCTATGCCGCGCAGCATCGCGCCGACACCGTGCGCGAGTCCCATCCACACGGCGCGCAGGAGCCAGACGACGCCCCCGGTGGGATTCGGGGCGGGTGCGGGCGCGGCCCTCCTGGCCGCTGCCTTCTTCGCGGGCGCCGGCTTCTTGGCAGCGGTCTTCTTCACCGGTGCCTTCTTGGCGGGTGCCGCCTTCGCGGCAGCGGCGGTACGGCCGGCACGCGGCTTCGCGGTGCCCGCCGTGCCCTGGGAACCCTTGCCGGACGTACGAGAGGCCATGATGGTGAGGTTACCGGTGTGACCGGCGATGGACACGCGTGCCCACCGCTTCACCCTTTCGTGTCGCCCTCGCCGCGTACGGAAACTGACGCCCACTCAAACGGAATGTGGACGAACTACGCGCAGAGCGCCCGCCAGGGCGGGTCAGTTCTGCGAGGGGAGCGTGGGCGCGCCGCTTCCGGTGCCCGGCTCCAGGGCGTCCAATGCCCTGCGCAGCCCGGTGAGCTTGCGTTCGAGATGGGCGGCGGTGGCGAGGGCGGCGGCATCCGCCGATTCGTCGTCGAGTTGCTTCGACAGGGCTTCCGCCTGCTCTTCAACGGCCGCGAGACGTGCGGAGAGTTCGGCGAGCAGCCCTGCGGGCTCCTTACTGTCCCCCGCACCGACATGACCGCCTTCCAGCTGGAGCCGGAGCAGCGCGGCCTGCTCACGCAGCTGGCAGTTCTTCATGTAGAGGTCCACGAACACGGAGACCTTGGCGCGGAGCACCCACGGGTCGAACGGCTTGGAGATGTAGTCCACCGCGCCCGCGGCATAACCGCGGAAGGTGTGGTGCGGGCCATGGTTGATCGCGGTCAGGAAGATGATGGGGATGTCACGGGTCCGCTCCCGCCGCTTGATGTGCGCCGCGGTCTCGAATCCGTCCATTCCCGGCATCTGGACATCCAGGAGGATGACCGCGAAGTCATCCGTCAGAAGCGCTTTGAGCGCCTCTTCTCCTGACGATGCCCGAACCAGTGTCTGATCGAGCGCAGAGAGGATGGCCTCCAGCGCCAGCAGATTCTCCGGCCGGTCATCGACCAGGAGGATCTTGGCCTTCTGCACCATGCCTCGCCCTCCTCGCCCCGGCTGGGGTCACCCCAGCTCGAAAAGCCAGGGTAAGCACCGGGCGCCGCCCCAGGGGACGACTCCCTTACGCCGCCCGCCCTTGTGCCGGTCATGGTAGCCGCACCCCGCCCATCGCCACACCCTGTCACCGCGATGTCACTGTGTACGTAGCAGAAACGCCGCAGGAGACCAGAAGGTTCCCCGAATCCCGCGCCCTCACACCCCACCGGCGACAGTCAGTCAGCGGCCCGGAGGTGAGCCCCCACGGGCCGCGACCCGGCAGCGGGCTGTCGCAGCCCAGCCACCGTCACTTCCCGCGCATCCACTGCTCCATGACCGTGAGCAGATGGTCGGGGTCGACCGGCTTGGTGACATAGTCGGAAGCGCCCGATTCGATGGCCTTCTCCCGGTCCCCCTTCATCGCCTTCGCGGTGAGGGCGATGATGGGGAGACCGGCGAACTGGGGCATCCTCCGGATCGCCGTCGTCGTCGCGTAGCCGTCCATCTCCGGCATCATGATGTCCATCAGTACGACTGCCACATTGTCATGCTGTTCCAGTACTTCAATGCCTTCCCGCCCGTTCTCCGCATAGAGCACGGAGAGACCGTTCTGTTCCAGAACGCTCGTCAGCGCGAAGACATTGCGGATGTCGTCGTCGACGATGAGCACCTTCTCGCTGTGGAACTCGAAGGTACGCCGCGGCTCCTGCACACCGTCCTGCTGATGCTGGCCGTTCCACGACTCCTCCGCCGCCCCCGGCTGCCCCGGGAGCGCTGTCCTCAGATCCGCACCACCCAGCGCCTTGCGCCGGCGCCGGAAAAGCATCGCGGGGCCCGGCTGCGCGTCGCCGCCCGCGGCGGGCTGAACACCCTGCTGCGGGGCCGCTCCACCCGCTTCGAGCGCGTCCGGGTCGTCACCCACCGCCTGCGGGGCGTCGGTGCCGGGCGCGAGCTGCACATAACCCTGCGGCGGCAGTTCACTCGCGTGCAGGGGCAGGTACAGGGTGAAGGTGGAGCCGCGGCCGGGCTCGCTCGCAGCATGGATCTCGCCACCGAGCAGCCTGGCGATCTCCCGGCTGATGGACAGACCGAGGCCCGTACCGCCGTACTTGCGGCTGGTCGTGCCGTCCGCCTGCTTGAACGCCTCGAAAATCACCCGCATCTTGCTGGCGGCGATCCCGATACCGGTGTCGGACACCGAGAAGGCAATGAGGTCGGCGTCCGCGTCACGCAGCGACCCCGCCTCCAGAAGCTGCTCACGGATGGACTGGGGCACATCACTGTTCGCCGGCCGGATCACCAGCTCGACCGCCCCCGTGTCGGTGAACTTCACCGCGTTCGACAGCAGGTTGCGCAGCACCTGGAGCAACCGCTGCTCGTCGGTGTGCAGCGTGGCCGGGAGCTCGGGCGACACCCGTACCGAGAAGTCGAGAGCCTTCTCGGCCGTGAGCGGCCGGAAGGTGGCCTCCACATAGTCGACCAGCTGCACCAGGGCGATCCGGGTCGGGCTGACGTCCATCTTGCCCGCCTCGACCTTCGACAGGTCGAGGATGTCGTTGATGAGCTGCAACAGATCGGAGCCCGCGCCGTGGATGGTCTCGGCGAACTCCACCTGCTTCGGAGTGAGGTTGGTCTCGGCGTTGTCGGCCAGCAGCTTGGCGAGGATAAGCAGCGAGTTCAGCGGGGTGCGCAGCTCATGTGACATGTTGGCCAGGAACTCCGACTTGTAGCGCATGGAGACGGCGAGCTGCTCGGCCCGCTCCTCCAGCACCTGCCGTGCTTCCTCGATCTCGGTGTTCTTCACCTCGATGTCGCGGTTCTGCTGGGCGAGGAGCTCGGCCTTCTCCTCCAGTTCGGCATTGGAGGACTGGAGCGCCCGCTGCCGGTTCTCCAGCTCCGCCGAACGTTCACGCAGTTGCTCCGTCAGTTCCTGCGACTGCTTGAGCAGCAGCTCGGTCTTGGTATTGACGCTGATGGTGTTGACGCTCGTCGCGATCATCTCGGCGAGCTGATTGAGGAAGTCCCGCTGGATCTGGGTGAACGGCTGGAACGACGCCAGCTCGATCACTCCGAGCACCATCCCCTCGAAGAGCACCGGCAGCACGATCACGTACGCGGGCGGAGCCTCACCCAGCCCCGACGAGATCTTCAGATAGCCCGGCGGCACGCTGATCTGGATGGTTCGCTTCTCCTCCGCCGCCGTACCGATCAGGGTCTCCCCCGGCCGGAACGACGTGGGCATCGCGCCTGTGTAGCCGTAACTCCCCCGCATCACCAGCTCGTACGAGCTGCCGTCGACGTGCGAGCCGAGGTCCCCGCCGCTTGTCGGCATCGCCACGAAGAACGCGCCGTGCTGCGCCGTGACCACCGGTGTCAGCTCGCTCATGATGAGCGAGGCGACATCGTCGAGATCCCGGCGGCCCTGCATCAGACCGGAGATTCGGGCCAGGTTGCCCTTGAGCCAGTCCTGCTCCTCGTTGGCCAGGGTGGTGTCGCGCAGGTTCGCGATCATCGTGTTGATGTTGTCCTGGAGGACCTGGATCTCACCGGCCGCATCCACGTCGATCTTGAGGTTGAGGTCGCCCCGGGTCACTGCGGTGGCGACGGCCGCGATCGCCCGCACCTGCCTGGTCAGGTTGCCCGCCATCTCGTTCACCGACTCGGTGAGGTCGCGCCAGGTGCCGTCGACGTCCCGCACGCGCGCCTGACCGCCCAGCATTCCGTCCGTGCCCACCTCACGGGCCACCCTGGTGACCTCTCCGGCGAACGACGACAGCTGGTCGACCATCGTGTTGATGGTGTTCTTCAGCTCGAGGATCTCGCCCCGCGCATCGATGTCGATCTTCTTGGTGAGGTCACCCTTGGCGATGGCGGTGGTGACAGCGGCGATCTGACGCACCTGACCGGTCAGGTTGGAGGCCATCGAGTTCACCGACTCGGTGAGGTCCTTCCATGTACCGGACACGCCGGGCACCCGGGCCTGGCCGCCCAGCTCGCCCTCCGTACCCACCTCACGGGCCACACGAGTCACCTCGTCGGCGAACGACGACAGCGTGGTCACCATGGTGTTGACCGTGTCGGCGAGCTCGGCGACCTCACCGCGCGCCTCGACGGTGACCTTCTTCGTCAGATCACCGTGGGCGACCGCGGACGACACCCGGGAGATGTTGCGCACCTGGCTGGTCAGATTGGCCGCCATGGTGTTGACGTTGTCGCTGAGGTCCTTCCAGATACCGGTGGCACCACGCACCCGCGCCTGCCCGCCGAGGATGCCCTCAGTGCCCACCTCACGGGCCACCCGGGTCACCTCGTCGGCGAAGTTGGACAGCTGGTCCACCATCGTGTTGACGGTCGTCACCAGCTCGAGGATCTCACCCTTGGCGTCGACGGTGATCTTCTTCGACAGATCGCCCTTGGCGACCGCCTTCGTCACCTCGGCGATGTTACGCACCTGCGAGGTGAGGTTGTTCGCCATGAAGTTGACGGACTGGGTGAGGTCCTTCCAGGTACCCGAGACGCCCTGGACCTCGGCCTGGCCGCCGAGGATGCCCTCGGTACCCACCTCACGGGCCACCCGGGTCACCTGCTCGGCGAACGACGACAGCTGGTCCACCATCGTGTTGAGCGTGTTCTTCAGCTCGAGGATCTCGCCCCGCGCGTCCACATCGATCTTCTGCGACAGATCACCGCGCGCCACCGCCGTGGCGACCTGGGCGATATTGCGGACCTGCGCCGTGAGGTTCCCCGCCATGCCGTTCACGGAGTCGGTCAGATCACGCCACACGCCCGCGACACCCTGCACCTGCGCCTGGCCGCCGAGGCGTCCGTCCGTGCCCACCTCACGGGCCACCCGGGTCACCTGGTCGGCGAACGACGACAGCTGGTCCACCATCGTGTTGATGGTGTTCTTCAGCTCGAGGATCTCGCCCCGCGCGTCCACATCGATCTTCTGCGACAGATCACCGCGCGCCACCGCCGTCGTCACCTGGGCGATCTGCCGCACCTGTGAGGTCAGGTTCCCCGCCATGAAGTTGACGGAGTCCGTGAGCTCCTTCCAGGTGCCGGACACACCAGGCACCCGGGCCTGGCCACCGAGCCGGCCCTCCGTGCCCACGTCACGCGCCATCCCCGTGACCTGGTCGGCGAACGACGAGAGCTGCGCCACCATCGTGTTGACGGTGTTCTTCAGCTCCAGCATCTCCCCGGCCACATCGACCGTGACCTTCTGCGTCAGATCACCGTTCGCGACCGCCGTCGTCACCTGAGCGATATCCCGCACCTGACCAGTGAGGTTACGGAACGCCGTGTTCACCGAGTCGGTCAGGTCCTTCCACGTACCCGCGGCACCCGGCACCTGCGCCTGACCCCCGAGACGCCCCTCGACACCGACTTCCCGGGCCACCCGGGTCACCTCGGAACCGAACGACTGGAGCTGCGCCACCATCGTGTTGACGGTGTTCTTCAGCTCCAGCATCTCCCCGGCCACATCGACCGTGACCTTCTGGGACAGATCACCGTTCGCGACCGCCGTCGTCACCTGAGCGATATCCCGCACCTGACCGGTGAGGTTACGGAACGCCGTGTTCACCGAGTCGGTCAGGTCCTTCCACGTACCCGCGGCACCCGGCACCTGCGCCTGACCCCCAAGCAGTCCCTCGGCGCCGACCTCGCTGGCCACCCGGGTCACCTCGTCCGCGAAGGTACGAAGCGTCTCGGTCATCTGGTTGATGGTCTCCGCCAGCTGCGCCACCTCGCCACGCGCGCTCACCGTGACCTTCTGGGACAGATCACCGTTCGCGACCGCGGTGGTGACTTCCGCGATGCCGCGCACCTGGGAGGTGAGGTTGCCCGCCATGGTGTTGACGGAGTCGGTGAGGTCCTTCCACACACCTGCGACTCCCGGCACGGCCGCCTGGCCGCCGAGCTCGCCCTCCGTGCCCACCTCGCGCGCGACTCGCGTCACTTCGGACGAGAACGAGGACAGCTGGTCCACCATCGTGTTGACGGTGTTCTTCAGCTGGAGCATCTCACCGGCCACATGCACGGTGACCTTCCGCGACAGATCGCCCTTGGCGACCGCGGTGGTGACGAGAGCGATATCACGCACCTGGGCCGTCAGCCGGTACGCCATCGTGTTCACCGAATCCGTGAGGTCCTTCCACGAACCGGACATACCTCGCACCTGGGCCTGACCGCCGAGCTTGCCCTCGGTGCCGACCTCAAGTGCGACCCGCGTCACCTCGTCGGTGAACGCCGAGAGCTGGTCCACCAGGCTGTTGACGGTCCGGGCGACCTTCAGGAACTCACCGCGCAGGGGCCGCACCGCACCGTCGGAGCCGTCGGCGGCATGCGAGCGCAGCTCCATGCGCTGCTCCAGATCACCGTCGGCAACCGCCGACAGCACCCTGCTGACCTCGGACACCGGCCGGGCCAGATCGTCGACGAGCGCGTTGGACGCCTCGATCGCCGCGGCCCAGGAGCCCTCGCAGGCACCGGGCTCGAGCCGCTCCGTGAGTTTTCCCTCACGTCCCACGACACGCCGGACCCGCGCGAGTTCCCCGGTGAGGTGCAGATTCCGGTCGGCGACCTCGTTGAAGACCGCCGCGATCTCGGCCATGACGTCATCGCCCGAGACCGTCAGCCGCTTGCGGAAATTGCCGTCCCGCATCGCGACCAGAGCCGCGAGAAGCCGGTTCAGAGCCGCGGCGTCCACCGCTGTCGTGCCGCCCCGTGGCTGGCTTTTCCGGGACTGTCCGCCTTGTGCGCGCGTGCTCGTGCCCCGCGCCGCTGCACCAGACTCCACCGTGTCCCTCCCACAGGGGTTACGTCATGCTCGGGCTGTCTCAAGGAATCGTCCCAGTGTTTCACCGCAGCAGAACCAGGCCATAACAGTTCGGCAGCTTCGCATAGCGTCCCCACACCCGGAGGGCGGAAACGGCCGCGACCGGCATCCGCTCGGACAGCGAAGGTAAGTAACCTGGCATCCGGCTGTCCAACCGCCCCGGTCGCCCGGCAGGGGTGGTGAGGCGCGAGGACAATGACCGGGCACCGGGAGGGGCAGGCACCAACCATGGCAGAGCCGGGCGTCGAGACGCGTATGAAGAGTTCTGTGATCACTGCGCGGGCGGCTGCCAGCTTCGACCCCGTCGGACGGTCGGTCGCCACAGCCCGCGCCTTCGTCCGGGACACGCTCCAGGGCTGGGGATACGCCGAAGTCGTCGACGACGCGGTGGTCCTCACAAGCGAACTCGTCACCAACGCGGTCATCCATGCCGGCACCGCCGCCGATGTGCTCTGCCTGCGCACCCCGGACGGGGTGCGGGTCGAGGTGGGCGACCGCTATCCCGAGCGGGAGATCCCGATCCAGGGCGGTGGCAGAGCCGTCGCCCACCCGGATCGCGAGAACGGCCGCGGTCTGCTGCTCTGCGCCGCACTCGCGACACGCTGGGGCGTCGAGTACTCGGCCTCGACCAAGCAGGTCTGGTTCCAGCTCGATCTGCCACAGCGCCCCGTCGGCACCCGCTCGGCCGGTCCCGTGCTCCCCGTCGACCTCCTCCCGGTCGCCGACGAGCGAGTCAGGGTGGCCGTCGTACAGATCGACCGCGTCGGCGCGATCAGCTCCTGGAACGACGACGCCGAGCACCTCTTCGGATACCTGGCCGACCAGGTGGTCGGCAAGCCCCTCGGCGACCTCGCCGCCTGGCCCCACACCCCCGGAATCGGCACCGGAATCGCCGAGGCACTCCAACTGTCTCGCTGGGAAGGCAGCTACGGCATCCGGGACACCGACGGCCGGGTCATCGCGGTGTACGCCTCCCACCTCCGCATCCGCGACACCCATGGCGAGGCCTCCACCGTCTGCCTCCTCGTCCGCGACTACGAACGCGCGGTCATCCAGTCACCGGCACGCGTATCCCCCAACGACGGCTCGGGCACGGAGACCCGCAACGCCGACCCCTTCGAGGTGTTCATCGGCTCTCCCGCCCCCGACGACCTCGACGGGCTCCTCCAGCGCACCGTCGAGCGCGCCCGCGACATGCTCGACGGCGACTCCGCCTTCCTGCTGCTGGCCACCGACGACGAGACAGAGCTCGAAGTACGGGCCACCACCGGCCTTCCCTCCGCCCGCCAGCGCTTCGCCCGCGTCCCGGTCGAAGCGGGCACCGGCCGCTACGGCTCCGCCAGGATGCCCGCCGTCCACGAGGACCTGAGCGCCGTCCCCGGCGCCGTGCCCCTCCTCGACGGCACCGGAATGCGCTCCGTGGTCACCGTCCCGCTGAAGGTCGAAGGCCGGCTCACCGGCTCCCTCGGAGTCGCCACGGAAGCCGAGAGCCGCTACTCCAACGAAGAAGCCCTGCGCCTCCAGTTCGCCGCCGACCGCATCGCGCTCGCAGTCGAGTCCGCCCGGCTCGGCGAGCTGGAGAGGCTGCGCCGGGGCTCGCTCAGCTTCCTGGTCGAGGCATCCGACCTGCTGGCCGGCACACTCGACCGCGATCAGACGCTGGCGCTCATGGCACAGATGACGGTGCCCACGCTGGCCACCTGGTGCGCCGTCTACACCCTCGCGGACCAGTCGTCGGAACCGTACCTCTCCTACGTGCTCCACGAGGACGAGGAACGCATCGACGGCCTCAAGGCCCTCCTCTCCAAGCTCCCCCCGCCGATTCCGGAACCCACTCCCGGTGCCCGCGTATGGAACGCTCCGGCCGACGCCGCCCACCAGGCCGCGCTGCGTACCTCGATGCGCGAACTGAGCGTGGAGACCGCCTCCTTGTCGTCGACCACCGGGATCGGTGCGACCCTGGCCACGGCCTCCGCGGTCGGCGGCGAAACGGTCGTCCTGCCCCTGGTCGCACGCAACCGCGTCATCGGCATGCTGACCCTCGGCAAGCCGTCCGACGACCACTTCCGCCAGGAGATCCTCGAACTGGCCGAAGACCTCTCGCGCCGTGCGGCACTGGCACTCGACAACGCCCGCCTCTACTCAGAGCGCACGGCGATCAGCCAGTCGCTCCAGCGCAGCCTCCTTCCTCCGTCCCGCCCCGAGGTGCCCGGCGTCGAGGTCGAGGTCATCTACCGCGCCGCGGGCGAAGGCAACGAAGTGGGCGGCGACTTCTACGACCTCTTCCCCATCCGCGACGGTGTCTACGGCTTCGCGATCGGCGACGTCTGCGGTACGGGCCCGGAGGCCGCCGCCGTCACCGGTCTGGCCCGCCACGCCCTACGTCTCCTCGCCCGCGAGGGCTTCGGCGGCCCCGCGGTGCTCGAACGACTGAACGCTGCGATCCTCGACGAAGGCGCTCGCAGTCGCTTCCTCACCCTGCTGTACGGCGAGCTGCGGCCTCAGGAGGACGGCTCGGCCACCCTCAAGGTCGTCTGCGCCGGCCATCCGCTCCCGCTGCGGCTACGCCAGGACGGCACCGTGGAGCCTGCCGCGGAACCACAGCCGCTGCTGGGTGTGATGGATGATCTGGAGCTGTACGAGCAGACCGTCACCCTGGAGCCGGGCGATGTCCTGCTGTGCGTGACCGACGGCGTTACGGAACGACGGGAGGGCACCCGCATGCTCGGCGACGACGGCCTCTTGGACGTGCTGACGACATGTACCGGTCTCACGGCGGGAGCGGTGGCGGCGCGCATCCTGCGTGCTGTCGAACGTTTCGCCGCGGAACCGGCGTCGGACGACATGGCGATCCTCGTGATGCGCATCCCCGAGCCGCAGAAAAACTGAGGCCGGCCGGCTGGAAGCCGGGGTAACGCAGAAGGCCCCCCGCCGTGAGGCGGGGGGCCTTCTGTCTGGTGGAGCCCCCAAACGGAATCGAACCGTTGACCTTCTCCTTACCATGGAGACGCTCTACCGACTGAGCTATAGGGGCCTGTTGCTTCTGCGGTCTTCCGCGCGGCAACAAGCAGAATCATACACGGAGCTGTGGGACGCTCAGAACCAGCAGTCCCACCGGCCACCACGCGCCTCATACTCCCGCTGCACGGCATGTTGAGCGGGCGGCGAGCCCCGTGCCTGACCTGACCGGCACCTGTGCCAGAAGAAGGCATGGAACGCAGAAATGCCTCAACCCCCAGGCAAGGCCTGGGGGTTGAGGCTAAAAATTGTTCGGCGGTGTCCTACTCTCCCACAGGGTCCCCCCTGCAGTACCATCGGCGCTGAAAGGCTTAGCTTCCGGGTTCGAAATGTAACCGGGCGTTTCCCTAACGCTATGACCACCGAAACTCTATGAAACAATCAAACACAACCGACCCATCACACACGTGTGTGGGGTGTGTTCGTTACTTCAGAACTAACACAGTGGACGCGAGCAACTGAGGACAAGCCCTCGGCCTATTAGTACCGGTCAACTCCACAC